>JBMOGB010000083.1:0-14204 GCA_049318585.1 Bacteroidia bacterium
AACGAAGTTTTTATCATATTATTGTTAATTTTTTACACCCCACCTGTCAGGTCTATAAACAAAATAATTTTAACAGCCACAGCCTTTTAGTTTTTTTATTGTTCCATCTTGGTATATAATTTCACTGGCTTTTACTTTTTCGTTGTACTTAATTGTAAATTTTAAAACACCATTTTTCCAACGTTCTTTTTGTAGTAATTTACCATTGTTACTATAATAAAACCATGTACCAGTTTTAGCATTATTTATTTCCTTTCCTTTTATTTTTATTACACCATTTGTATAATATTCTTTCACTTTTTTCGTTTGCTTTTGAGCAATTGTTATTTTAAAACAGCATAATAGAAATGTCAAAAGAATAAATTGTTTGATTGTTAGATACATATATTATATAATTTACACCACAAAATTAAAAACATTTTATATTTTAGCACCCTTATTTTAAAAATATTTAGTGATAGCACATATTCAAGGAAAAATTAGCGAAAAAACGCCAGCATTTATAGTGATAGATTGCAATGGAGTAGGATATGGAATTCAAATTTCTTTAAATACTTTTGAGCAAATTAGTACTTTAACCGAAGTGAAACTTTTAACGCATTTAAGCATTAAAGAAGATTCTCATACCTTATATGGTTTTGCCGATGATGAAGAAAAACAATTATTTCTTCAATTAATATCTGTAAGTGGTGTTGGTACTAATACTGCCCGCATGATTTTGTCATCGTTAAAACCAGCCGAAGTAAAGCATGCTATTGGAACTGGAAATTGGACTTTGTTGAAATCAATCAAAGGAATTGGCCCTAAAACTGCGCAAAGATTGGTTATTGATTTACAAGATAAAATAAAATTGATTAACCTAAATGAACCTCAAAATACTACAAGTGGAGTTAGAAACACCATGATTGAACAAGCTTTATCAGCTTTAATTTCATTGGGTTTTGCTAAAAATGAAGCGGAAAAAGTATTGATAAAAATAAGGCAATCAAATCCAGAATTTACTGTTGAACAATTGGTTAAACAATCGCTAAAACAATTATAGTTAAACTTCAAGTAATAGTTTTAACAGCTATTTTTCAATAACTTTTATAATACATTTACAACTAAAAAAAATAAAGCCTTTGCATAAAAAACTACATTGATTCTTAAAAAAACACATCCGTTTATATTTCAATTAGGCATTGTTACAATTTTAAGTAGCATGGCTTTGGCTTTGGTTTATACCAATGATGTTCATGCTACGCCATTGCGCAGCAATAATTTATTTGCACCGCCCGATAGTACAAATAAAAAAGATACAAGTACTAAAATGCCTTTTCCTATTAAGGATAAAAAACCTTGGGAAACTTCTGGCAGTAAAAATCCGTTCGATTTAAATGATCCACCAAATATTAAAACTAAATACGAACTAGATAAGGATAAAAACCAATACAATGTTTCTTCGAAAGTAGGGAGTTATAATACAAAGTTGCCTGCTAGCGAAAGTTTTAAGGAACGAATGCGCAACGAAAATAAAACGGCCAATAAAAAATATTTTGGACAAAGAAGTCAGGCGAATAATTTTGCCAAAGGCAGTAATTTAATTCCACCAATTATAGTTCCTAGTAAAATATTTGATAAAATTTTCGGAAGTTCTATTATAGACATTAGACCCAGAGGAAATGCTGAACTAATATTTTCATACAATGGAAACGAAGTTAGAAATCCTGCCTATTCATTGCGCCAGCAAAGCACCTCTCAATTTGATTTTAAGCAAAAAATTCAGTTAAATGTAGCGGGTTCGGTTGGCGATAAGGTAAAAGTAAACATGAATTACGATACCGAAGCTACTTTTGAATTTGAAAATCAAATGAAGTTGGATTATGCAGGAAAAGAAGATGATATTATAAAAAAAATAGAATTAGGAAACGTTAGTTTACCGCTAAACTCTACGCTAATTCAAGGAAGTCAAAGTTTGTTTGGCGTAAAAGCCACCATGCAGTTTGGCCGATTAACAGCTACTACAGTTGTTTCGCAACAAAGAGGAAAAAGTTCAGAAACTACTTTGCAAGGTGGTGCCACAAGTACCAAATTTGAAATTCAATCAAGTGCTTACGATATCAATCGTCACTTCTTTTTAGCCCAACATTTTTACCAAAATTTTGACAATGCAGTAAGCAGATTGCCAATTATAAATAGCAATGTAAATATTACGCGTATTGAAGTTTGGGTTACTAATAGAACCAATGCATTTGATAACTCACGCGATGTGGTAGCTTTTTCAGATTTGGGTGAAGCAAGCCAGCGTTTAAACAAATATTGGAATGTAAATACCAATCGTTTTGATACCTCATTAGGAAATCAAGTTAATGGTTTGTGGGGTTATTTAAATGGAAGAGGAAATGCTGCAACTACTACAGGTGCAATTACTTTTCCTGCCGTTTCTAGTAACTTAAAGTCATCAAAAAATGTATTGAATCAATTATTAAACGATGAAAGCACAACAGGTTTAAAACCTTTGAATCAGTACATGATGGTAAGTTTTGCTAGGCAATTAAATCCTTCGGAATACACATTTAACTCACGCTTAGGATTTATTTCACTGAACCAAGCTTTAAATAATGACGATGTGTTAATGGTGGCTTATTCAGGTAATGTTGGTGGTGTTGATTTTCAAGTAGGAGAATTTAGTTCCGACAAAGCACCAGATCCTGTAAATCCGAATGTGTTGTTTTTAAAAATGCTAAAAGGTCCATCGCAACGACCCGATTTGCCAACTTGGAAATTAATGATGAAGAATGTTTATTCATTAAATTCATTTGGAATTCAATCAACCAATTTTAAGTTAAACGTTATCTATGCCGATGATCCATCAGGAGCCGATTTAAACTATTTACCAGTTAAAAACGAACCATTAATTAATAATCAGGCATTACTAAATGTATTTAATTTAGACAATATGAACTTGCAACAAGAACGAGTTCAAGATGGAGTTTTTGATTATGTAGAAGGTATTACTGTAATATCTCAAACAGGTAGAATTATATTACCATCAGTAGAACCTTTTGGTAAATATTTACAGCAAAAGTTTGTAAATAATCCCACGCTAGCCGATTATTATTGCTATTTTGCTTTATACGATAGTACAAAATTTGCTGCCATTCAATTGCCTCAATTTGATAAATTTTATTTATCGGGTTCTTATCAAGGTCAATCAAACAATGAAATTTCGGTTGGTTCTACAAATTTACAGCCCGGTTCAGTAGTAGTAACTGCCAATGGTGCTCCATTAACCGAAAACGTTGATTACACAGTTGATTACAGTTTAGGAAGAGTTAGAATTGTAAATACTGCTTTGTTAAATTCGGGTGCGGCAATAAAAGTTTCGAGTGAAGGGAATAGCCTATTTAATGTACAACAAAAAACATTAGTAGGAGCAAGGTTAGATTACAAAGTTCATAAAGATTTGATGTTTGGTTCTACATTTATTTACATGAACGAAAAGCCATTAACTAAAATTGTAAATGTTGGCGAAGAGCCAATTTCAAACATGGTTATTGGTTTTGATGGAACTTACAGAAAAGACTCTAGGTTTTTAACTAAAATGGTAGATAAATTACCATTTATTACCACAAAAGTTCCTTCATCTATTGCTTTAACAGGCGAATACGCACAGTTAATTCCAGGTGTAAATAGTGCTTTAAGTCAAGGTGGAACGGGTTATATTGATAATTTTGAAAATGCTGAAATTCCTTTTGATTTAAAAACACAAAACAGTTGGTTTTTAGCGAGCACGCCTCAAGGTCAATCCGATTTATTTCCGGAAGGAAATTTATTTAACACTTTGCAAAATGGAACCAAACGAGCCAAATTAGCTTGGTATTCTATTTCTACCAGTTTCCATAATACCAGCGATCCTTATATGCCTCAGCATATAAAAGATAATCCAGCACTTATGTCAAAACACAATGTAAGGCAAATTTATGTGAAAGATATTTTTAAAGGGAAACAAATACAAGCTGGATTACCTAATACGCAGCCAACTTTCGATTTGTCTTTTTATCCAAAAGAACGTGGTCCTTATAATTATAATGTAAAAGATTTATTAGACAATGGAAAATTAAACAACCCTCGTAATAATTGGGGTGGAATAATGAGAAGAATTGACCAAAACGATTTTGAACAATCAAATATTGATTATATAGAAATTTGGATGCAAAATCCTTACGAAGACAATCCGAATAGTAACGATAAAGGGCAGCTTTTTATAAACTTAGGAAACGTAAGCGAAGATATTTTAAGAGACAACAGGCGATCGGCTGAAAATGGTTTGAGTAAAGAAACCGATTCAACAGTTTGGGGACGAGTACCAAAACAACCAGTAATTAATTTTGCTTTTGATGCCGATGCTGCTAAAAGATTGCAACAAGATGTAGGTTTAGATGGTTTAAACGATGATGCTGAAAGAGCTTATTTTGATAGTGTTTATGTGAAAGAAATTGCCAAAAAATTTGGCCCAACTACTACAGCATATAAACAAGCTGTTGAAGATCCATCGGGCGATAATTACCATTTTTATTTAGGGGGCGATTTTGATGGAGCACAATTAAACGTATTGCAACGCTACAAAGAATTTAACCAAACGCAAGGAAACTCGCCAGTTATAGGCCAAGGTAGAGAAACTGCTTACCCAACTGCTGCCACAAATCAGCCAGATGTAGAAGATTTAAACAAGGATTTTACTACCAACGATATTGAAGCTTATTTCCAATATAAAATTGATATTGGTAAAGATAAATTTGTAATTGGAAAAAATTATGTAACTGATAGTGTGAGAAGTTCGGTTCAATTTGCTAATAACGACATTGCCGAAGAAACTTGGTATCAATTAAAAATTCCGGTTAAAGAATTTCAAAAACAAGTGGGAGATATTACTGATTTTAAATCGGTAAGATTTATGCGTATGTTCATGCGTGGATTTGAAGACAGCACAGTTTTGCGTTTTGCATATTTACAATTAGTAAGAGCCGATTGGAGAAAATATACTGGAAATTTAGAAGCTGGTGGTGAGCACAAACCTGTAGATCCTACCGATAATACTCAGTTTGTGGTTTCTACTGTTAATATTGAAAAAAATAGTGGTAGAACTCCTGTAGCATATACAACTCCTCCTGGAATTGATAGACAAACAGACTTTAGCTCGCCTCAAGCGGTTAAACAAAATGAGCAAGCGCTCTCATTATTGGTTTGTAATTTAAAAGATGGAGACGCTAGGGCTGCATTTAAAAATGCAACTGTTGATATGCGTCAATATGCAAAACTTCGTTTATATGTTCATGCTGAAAGCTACCAATCAAAAAATGGTGATTTACGAGCTTTTGTTCGTTTTGGAACCGACATGATAAATAATTATTATGAATATGAAATCCCATTGAACTTAACTACTTTAACTGGAACTGGTGATCCTAATGAAGTTTGGGCCAATGAAATTGTAATAACTTTAGAAGATTTGGTAGATGCAAAAATTGCAAGAAATAATGCCAATTGGGCTTTTACTTTACCATATTCTGTTCAAAGAGGAAATGGTAAAATTACAGTAGTTGGTATGCCCGATTTTAGTCAGTGTAAAGTATTTATGTTAGGAGTTAGAAATCCTAAAAAAGACAATGGAAGTTTAACAGATAATGGTTTGCCTATTTGTGGCGAAGTTTGGTTCAATGAGCTTAGAATGACTGAATTTAATACACGTGGTGGTTGGGCTGCTACGGGTAGATTACAAGCTAAATTAGCCGATTTTGGAAATGTTCAATTATCAGGTAGTATCATTACTAATGGTTGGGGTGGAGTTGATAAAAAATTACAACAGCGTGCCATGGACGATACTTATAAATACGATGTAAGTTCAAATTTTGAATTAGGGAAATTTTTTCCTGTAAAATCCGGATTGTCTATTCCTTTTTTCTTTTCTTACGGAAATACTTTAATCAGACCTTATTACAATCCTTTAAATTTAGATACAAAATTACAAAAAGAGTTAGACCAAACTACCAATCAAGAGCGGAAAGATTATGTGTCGCGTGCAGCAGATGATAACACTACCCAACGAGCATTGAATTTTACAAATGTGAGGAAAAATATTGTTGGCGGAAGTAAAATTTATCCTTGGAGTATTGAAAACTTTTCAGCTACTTTTTCATTCAATGAAACTTTTAGAAGAAACCAACAGTATGCTAGTTATTTATTGCAAATTTATCAAAGTGTTTTAACATATAATTACACATTTACCAATAAACCAATTGAACCTTTTGCACGATTAATTAAGTCGAAGCATTTGGCATTGATAAGGGATATAAACTTTAATTATTTACCGTCAAATTGGGGTTTACGTTTACAAGTTGATAGACGTTATGGCGAAACAATCAATAGAACCAATGACAATACTGGTGGTTCGGTATTTATTCCTGCCTATTACGATAAGCTTTATACCATGAAAAGAACCTACGATTTAGGTTGGCAATTAACAAAAAGTATAAAGCTTGATTATAACTCAATAGCCGATGCAAGGATAGATGAACCAAATGGTAGAATTGATGAATCGACTCAAGCTAAGCGAGATACCATAAACGGTAATTTATTAAAAGGAGGAAGATTGACTCAGTTTAATCAAACGATTAGAGGAACATATAATATACCAATAAATAAACTTCCTTTTTTAGATTTTATCAATCAATCTACTTATAGTTATTCGGTAAATTACCAATGGAAACAAGCACCTCCGGCTGCCGATAGTTTGGGAAATACAATACAGAATTCGCGTCAGCAACAACTAAATTTAGGAGCAAATTTTATTACTTTATACAATAAAGTGAAGTTCCTTAAAAACATTAATTCACCTGCAGCTGCCAAACAAAGTACGCCAAAACCTAAAACTCCAAAAAGTAAAAATGGTAAGGATAAATTATTAAATGAGGAAGAAGAAAAACAACCTACAGAAGTTCCTGCTTTAGCCAAAACATTTTTTAAAATGTTAATGGGAGTAAAAAACGTAACAGGTTCATATAGTTTAACTGAAGGAACTCTATTACCTGGCTTTAAACCACGACCAGATTTTATAGGTCAAAATACCGATTTGTCAGCACCGGGTTATGGTTTTATATTAGGTGACCAAAACCCAAGTTATCGTTTTGATGCTGCTAAAAATGGTTGGCTTGCAAATGATTCTAGAATGAATAATGCTTATGCACAAAATATTCAAGAACGAATTAGTGGAAATTTAACCATTGATCCAATTGAAGATTTAAGAATTGTGCTTTCGGTTGAAAGATCAAACCAAAAAAATACCTCTTCTATTTTTAGATACAATGATTTAGATAGCTCATTCAAAGATTTTGGTTTACAAGAAAGCGGCACATTTAGTACCAGCTATGGAACTTGGAATACTTCTTTTTCTTCTGAAAATGGCGATGGAATTTCTGCAGTTTTTAGACAATTTGAACAAAACAGAAAAGAAATTTCAGAACGATTAGCTGTTGAAAAATTTGGTTCTACTCAAGGATTACAACGTGATACTTTTGGTTACGTAATAGGCTATAGTAAAAACAGTCAAGATGTATTAATTCCAGCATTTTTAGCTGCTTACAGTGGAACAAATGTAAGTGCCATAGAACTGTCTCCTTTTCCAAAATTACCAATTCCAAATTGGTCTGTTAATTATAGTGGTTTGTCAAAGTTAAGTTTTGTAAAAAATTGGGCATCTAATATTGCATTAAGTCATAGATACTCATCAACATATACTGTTGGAAATTTTTTAACTCCTTCGGCTATAAATAGAGATACTGCTGCTGGTGTTACCGATTTCCTTTCTCAATATATCATTAGAAATGTAAGCATTACCGAACGTTTTGCTCCTTTATTTGGTGTAGAAGTTACTTTAACTAATAATGTTACTGCTTCGGTAAAATATATTAAAGATAGAACAGTAAATTTAGCTTTAGGAAGCCGTCAATTAAATGAACAACTAGGTGAAGAGTTTACTTTTGGAATGGGTTATAGAACAAAAAAATTAAAAATTCCAATTGGTAGAACTCGTCAATTAGTTCTAGAAAATGATATTAATTTTAGAGTTGATTTTTCTATTAGAGAAAACGTAACTAAAGTTAGAAACATTGATATTGAAACCAATGTTCCTGTTTCTGGTCAAACCATTTATAGCTTTAGACCTAGTATAGAATATCAAATAAATACTAAGTTGATGCTTCGTTTATTTTATGATAGACGCCAAACAAATCCTTTAACTTCAAACCAGTATCCAACCATTATTTCTAGTGGTGGATTTAGTTTAAGATATACCATTCAATAAATTTTATTTACCTGAAAAACAAATACATGTATGTACATATAAATTTGTTCTTGTTTATTGTATGTATATACATGTAATTTGCATCAGCATTTGAAAATAATGGGATTAGAAGAAGAAATAAAGCAGAAAGAATTTAAAACTAAACAGCAAAGAGCTTTTTTGAATTTGATTTTTACTGCATGTCATTTAAATTTAGAACAGACACGTTTTTTTAAACCTTATCAATTAAGTGCGCAGCAATACAATGTATTGAGAATATTGAGGGGGCAAAATGGAAAACCAGTAACCATTGGTTTGATTCAAGAAAGAATGTTAGATATTCAATCAAATGCTTCGAGGTTAATAGATAAATTAGAAGAAAAAAAACTGGTTTTACGCATTGTTTGTCCTAAAGATAAACGCCAAATGGACATTACAATTACTGAAAACGGATTAGAAATTTTAAAAGAATTAGATGACAAATTAGATAGCAAAGAAAGTGGCATTGCATTAACTGATACAGAAGCCGATTTGTTAAATGATTTGCTCAATAAAATAAGAGAAAAAAATGATAAGCAATAGTCAATTTGCAATATGCAATTTGTAATAGACAATAAGCAATTTGCAATAGACAATATGCAATAAGCAATAGTCAATTTGCAATATGCAAAAGATAAATAGCTGTTGACTTTATTCAAATGAAACTAAGAACTAAAAAATAAACAATAACAACTAAAATAAACAAACAAACAAAAATGAAAAAGTTAATCATCGCTGCAGTAGCAGCATTATCATTAGTTACAGTAGCATTTAAGCCAGTAACAAAAAACGCAGTTTCTTACAAAGTAAACGCTGAACAATCTACCTTTAACTGGCACGCTAAAAAAGTAACTGGCGAGCACATGGGTTTAGTAAAATTTGCTGCTGGTTCAATTGAAACTGACGGAAAAATTTTAACAGGTGGCAATTTTGATATTGACATGACAACCATTACTTGTACTGATTTAACAGGCGAATGGAATGGCAAATTGATTGGTCATTTAAATTCTCCTGATTTTTTTGCAGTTGATAATTTCAAAACTGCTAACTTGAAAATTAAATCTGCAACCGAAATTAAAGGTGTTAAAGCTGGTGCTGACAACTACAATGTAGTAGCTGATTTAACCATAAAAGGTATTACTAAAGAAATTACTTTCCCTGCATTTGTAGTAATTAAAAAAACAGGTGAAGTAGTAGCAAACGCTAGTTTTGACATTGACAGAACTGCTTATGATATTAAGTATGGTTCTAAAAATTTCTTTGAAGGAATTGGCGATAAAGCTATCGATGATAAATTCAATGTAAAAATTAGAGTAGTAGCTACAAAATAATAATTATTTAGTTTTGTAAATAAGGCTCGTTTCAGCAATGGAACGGGCTTTTTTTGTTATGAATAGTAATGATTCAATGTCGATTACTTAAGAAAAAGCATTTCGACAAGCTCAATGTCCGTGGTCGTTGAGCTTGTCGAAACGAATATCAAAAAGTATAAAAATACTTAAGTAAACGACATTGAGTAACTATTTAGTAATAAATAACAGCATTTTAAATTTGTAAATAAATTAGCGTTTATTTGATGAAATTTATTCAAAACAGTTTTTAAAATCAATACTTAAATGATCAATAAACAATCCATATTATTCGTAATTATTTCACTTTTCTGCTTTCAAAATAATAAAATAATTGCACAGCATTTATGCGCCAATTCAAAAATAAAATCAAGTATTACCAACTTAAGTAAAGCCAATGCTACCAATGCCCAAATGGATTTTATGGAAAAATACGATGTGGTTTTTCATGATTTGAATTTAAATGTAGAAAGAACTTCAACATATATTTCAGGAAGTGTAAAAACAATTGCAAAATCAAAAGTTATAGCACTCGATACTTTTATGTTTCAATTGCATACAAACCTATTGGTAGATTCTGTTTTAGGTTCTAAAAATCAAAAGTTAACAGTAGTTAGGCAAGGTGATGTAGCATTGGTTTTATTAGATTCTATTTATACTTTGAATCAATTGATAGAAGTAAAAATTTATTACCATGGAACTCCGCCAAGTGCCGCAAGTGCTGCCATTGGAAACGGATTTAGTAACAAATCTTCTCCAACTTATTCCAATCAAATTACTTGGAGTTTAAGTCAGCCATATAGCGCTTACGAATGGTGGCCATGTAAACAATCATTGCAAGACAAAATTGACTCAGTTTTTATTTCAGTTACCACCGATACTTCCAATAAAGTGGGTGCAAATGGATTGCTAAAAAGCATTACAAATTTGGGAAATGGAAAACACAGATTCAATTGGGAAACACGTTATATAATGAATTATTATTTAGTGGCGGTTACAGTAGGTCAATACACCGAATATATTCAATATGCTAAACCAAAACAATTGGCCGATAGTATTTTGATTCAGCATTATATTTACAATAATCCTTTGGCTTATTCAAACAATGCTACAAGCATAAATGCTACCAAATCGTTGGTAGAATTGTTTTCTGATTTGTATGGTTTATATCCATTTTATAAAGAAAAATATGGACATGTAATGGCGCCTTTTTCTGGTGGAATGGAACACCAAACCATGACTAGTTTGGGCATATTTAACTTTGGAATTGTTGCCCACGAATTAGCACATCAATGGTTTGGCGACAATGTAACTTGTGCCACATGGAAAGACATTTGGTTGAACGAAAGTTTTGCTACTTACTCGGAATACATAGCTGCCAAATACCTAACAACTGCAAGTAATACAGCCTCGGTTTTAACAAACATGCATAACACTGCAAAAAAAATTGATGGTTCTGTTTATTTTACCGATACCACCAACGTATCTCGAATTTTTTCGAGTGAAATAACATATAATAAAGGTGGTTCGGCTGTAAGAGTTTTACATTATTTGTTAGGCGATAGTTTGTTTTTTAGGGTATGTAAAACGTATCAAATTCAGTTTGCCAATGGCAATGCAACCACCAATGATTTAAGGCTTTTGGTAAATAGTTTATCAGGTAAAAATTACGATTACTTTTTTAACCAATGGATTTATGGATTGGGTTATCCAAATTATAATACCAAATGGAATCAAGCTGGTAACCAATTGGCAATAACCATTGAGCAAAGTAATTTGCAATCGGCTACTAATTTGTTTCAATTATTGTTGCCAATTGTTATAAAAACTGCCAATGGCGATACCACTATTTATGTGCAACAAGGTGAAGCAAAAACAAATTATCAATTAAGTTTTTCTGTGCAAATAATTTCCATAGCGTTAGATCCTGAAAATTGGATTTTGAAATCGTCAGTAGTTACAAAAGATGCAACAATAGGCAATGAAGAAAACTTGTTTTCAAAAGAAAATATAACAGTTTATCCGAATCCAACAAATGGAAATGTGATGGTTAATACCAATAGAAATGAGCCAGTATCGATATCTGTTTACGACATGCAAGGGAAATTATGTTTAATCAAAGAATCGTTTAAAAGTGGTGTTTTGGAAACAAACATTTTGCAAAAAGGAATTTATTTGTTAGTAATCAAATCCAATGAAGGATTGGTTTATAATGAGAAATTGGTGTTGAATTGATGGAATGATACGACAATTTTGAGTGTTTTTTTGTGTTTTTATTCTAAAATCAATCGTTTACATTTGAATTTTAAATTATGCAATTAGAAGATAGAAATAAAATAATTGAGCCAATAAAGAATTTGCTGTTAAAAAGTAATATTACTAAAGCTGCTTTATTTGGTTCGTTTGCTCGAAATGAAGAGTTCTATAATGATATTGATATTTTAATTGAAACCAATAATCACACGTTCTTCGATTTGTTAAAACTAGAAACAGAATTAGGTAAATTATTAAATATTAAAGTTGATTTGGTAGAATACAACGCTTTGAAAAATTCAATGAAAGAAAGTGTTATCAAGGATTCTATTGTAATAATATGAGCAAAAGAAGTGACCAAGTTTATATTCAAGATATTGCTGAAAGTATAGATGTAATTTTGAATTATGTAGGAGAAACTACAGAATATGAATATTGAACTAACATGATGATGCAAGATGCCGTTAACAGAAGATTTGAAATAATTGGAGAAGCGGCAAAAAATATTACTTAAGTTTATAAAAATGAACATCCACAAATTGAATGGCAGTTAATAAAAGCGATGCGAAATAAACTAGCACATGAATATTTTGGAATATCAAATGCCACTATATACAAAACCATTGTTTCAGATTTGCCTATTCTAAAAGAAAAAATAGATAAGTTGATTTTGAATTGATAGAAATTTTCAATGCTAAATACTGTTGCTTTTTTTGCGGAAAATTGTAATATAATTTTTAAAATTGAAAATAACTAAACTTATAAGAAAATATTGAAATGACAAAAGAAACTTTAATTAAACATACTATTGAAAGTATGAATAAATTACCCATAGAAAAAATTAAAGAAATCAATGATTTTGCAGAGTTTTTATTGGCAAAAATCGATAATACCATGCTAAATGAAGGCATTCTTCATTTAGTTTCTGAAGGAGAGTCTTTTAATTTTTTGCACAATGAACCAGAGCTATATTCTGACAATGATTTAATTGAAACTTATAAATGAAAAAAGGTGATATAGTGCTAACCCTTTTTCCTTTTACCGACTTAAGTGGCAGTAAACGCAGACCTGCATTGGTATTATATGCAGGGAAAGAAGATATAATATTAAGTTTTGTTACTTCAAATATTGAACATATAAACGAATTTGATTTAGTAATTTTTCCTAATCAATTCAATAAATTAAAAGTTACATCTGCCATTAGAGTTAGTAAAATTGCTACTATACATAAATCTTTGATTATTGGTAAAGTTGGTGATTTGCAAAATGATGTACAAATTCAAATTGATATATTATTACGAAGACTACTGAAAATTTAACATCTCCACTCTCGTAAGTGTTAAGCACAACGTCACTTGTGATAATAAATAAGAAAAGTTTGCAACTTTTTCAATAATTATTGATTGGGAAATTAAAAATTACTTTTCCAATAATTAGCAAACTGTCTGATTGCATTTTTAGAGTTTTATTCTTAATAACAAGAGAGTATTTTCCTAAATATGAACATTCTTTATTTTTTTGAGCATTTGGTATTATATTCAGGTTTTTATCAAAAGTAATGTTGTCTGAATTATCTGTTTCTGTAATAAATATACTATCATCTTTTATCTTCCAAATTGCTTCATAACTAGGTGTATTGAATCCAGGAAACGAAACTACCCCACTTTTACTAAATCTGATAGTTTCTTCGCAATCAGAACCTCTTATTGTCATTTTTAAGCCAGTGGTATTTGGAGTAATTTCGGTTTTATTATAGTATATTTTTGTTACACACCAATCATTTTGAGTCAATAAAGTTTCAGTTGAAGTTGTTGTAAAATAAGCAATTAATATTACAATTGGACTTATTATCAAAACACTAACAAAAATGATTTTTGTAGTAAGTACAACTTCACTGAATTTAGATTTGTTGTTTAGATAACTCATCTTGTTTGATTTTATTTTTTTTTACAGTTTATAAAAAAAACCCCAAATTTCTTTGAGGCTTTAAGTTTTTTATATCAATAATTTAACTGGATTCTCCAATAAATCTTTTAAGGTTTGAAGGAATGCCGAACCAACTGCACCATCAACTACTCGGTGGTCGCAGCTTAAAGTTACTTTCATCACAGTGGCTACTTTCATTTGTCCATTTTCAACAATCACTGTTTCTTTGCTTCCTCCTACTGCTAAAATACACGCATCAGGTGCGTTAATTATGGCAGTAAATTGGTCTATTCCAAACATGCCTAAATTAGAAATGGTAA
>JBMOGB010000084.1:0-14171 GCA_049318585.1 Bacteroidia bacterium
TTTGCCTGAATTTGTTTTGAAACTAGAAGATGTTTTTGATAATTTAAACTAAAAAATAAAACACTAAAATGGAAGTAAATGAACCAGATATGGCTTACACAAATTATTCGTATGCCGATTATTTAACCTTTAAAGTGGAAGAAATGGTGGAATTGATTAAGGGCAAAGTTTTTAAAATGACTGCTCCTAAAAGAGTTCATCAAAAAATTTCATGGAATCTATCAAGAGAAATAGCTGTTTATTTAAAACAAAAAAAATGTCAAGCTTTTTCTGCTCCATTCGATGTAAGATTACCTGTAAAATCAAAGAAAAACGAAGATATTTTTACGGTAGTTCAACCCGATATTTGTGTTATTTGTGATTTAGAAAAATTAGATGATTATGGCTGCGTTGGTGCTCCCGATTTAGTGATTGAAATTTTATCGGAAGGAAATAACCGAAAAGAACTAAAGTATAAATACGAAGTTTACGAAGAATCTGGGGTTTTGGAATATTGGATAATAAACCCAATGGGACAAACTTTAACCATAAATACATTGGTAAATGGAAAATACCAAACTTCAAGATTATTAACAACTGGTGATGAAGTTACAACACCTATTCTACCTGAATTTGTTTTGAAACTAGATGATGTTTTTGATAATTTATCCTAATAAATAAATGTCAAGTTGGAGTTATTTAGTCAATAAAGTTTGCATTTAACTCAATTATTCAAAACCAAATTACGTTATTTTATTAAAAAAAAAAATGCTATAAAAACTAGCTTATTTATTATTAGATATATTATATAGCCTAAATGTCAGTAAAAATAAATGGCATTTAGCTTGACAATAAAAAACATCAATATATATTTGACCAAAACTAAAAAACAATTTATTACAAATGGATGTAGGAAAAGAATTTAGAAAATATGCCATCAAACATCAAGGCATAAGCAGTTTAAAAGTAGATGCGTACATAGGAAATATGCCGCAAAACATGACACGTACAGTGATTGAAGAACGCCCAATGAACTTTAGAGAAATTGACGTTTTTTCTCGTTTAATGGCCGATAGAATTTTGTTTTTAGGAACTGCCATTGACGATTATATGGCCAATATTGTACAAGCACAATTATTATTTTTAGAGTCGTTAGATGCACGTAGAGATATTCAAATGTATATCAATAGCCCAGGTGGATCGGTGTATGCTGGTTTAGGAATTTACGATACCATGCAATGGATTCAACCTGATGTTGCAACAATTTGTACAGGTTTAGCAGCATCAATGGGTGCAGTGCTTCAATGTGCTGGTGCAAAAGGAAAACGTACCGCTTTGCGTCATGCGCGCATTATGATTCACCAACCTTTGGGTGGCGCACAAGGACAAGCAAGTGATATAGAAATTACTGCTCGTGAAATTCAAAAATTGAAGAAAGAATTATACGATATTATTTCGCACCATAGCGGTCAAACTTTTGAAAGAGTACAAGCCGATAGCGACCGTGATTATTGGATGATAGCCGAAGAAGCCAAAGCTTACGGTATGCTTGACGATGTATTAATTAAACCAAAGAAAGAAGAAGCAAAATAGAATTGTTAAATTCGAAATTTGAAATTTTGAAATTCGAAATTCTAAATAAGAAATTCGAAATAACATTTTAGAAAAGGTTCACGATTTTGTCCTCGGTTGGAGTACTTACCAATCGAAAAAGTGGAATTTATGCTTCACCTTCTTATTTTAAGTGTCCGCTTTTTTATAAAAAGAAAGCGGACATTTTTGTTTAAACTGGTTTTTGTCCTCGGTTGGTGTTGTAATCAAATGAATAGAGGAATAGTTAAGGTACTAACGTAATAAAAACAGTCATTCCGAAGGAATCTTCATTACCGACAATTACCATTGAATTAAACAAAATTTTTGTAAAATTCAATGATTGTTTTATTCTAGGAAGATTCTTACAGAATGACTAAATATTAGTTTTTGTACTCGGTCAGCCTGTAAACATCAAACAAAAAAACGCCATTTATCAACCGATAAATGGCGTTTTTGGTAAAAAAAAATCTAATATTAAATTCTGCCTTTTTTTATAAGCCTAATTTTTTTATCAATTCTGGATAATCTTCCATTTCAGCATGGCAAATACCACTAAAATCACTAAACCATTCCTCCAATATATCAAGGGCTTTGTCGCGTTGCTTAGTAGCATTTACAGCCTCACTAGTTTCGTTACTTTGTTTAGCATGTGCAGTACTAGCATTTTCAGTTAAATTCCACCCATTTTCTAAATCTGTTTTTCCAACACCTTTTTTAGTCAATATTGTAATAATATCTACACTATCAAGTGCATTTTTATAAAAAACCCTTAACTGTTCATACCATCCATCGTAGTTTTTTTGTCTTAAACCATCCAACATCAAAGTTTCTATTACTTTTCTATTGTTTCTAAAAACCACCCTTGCAATATTTAAGTGTTTTTTATATTCCTTATTAGCCAATTCTTTTGCAATATTAAATTCATCGGTAGCTTCAAATTGTTCGCCATACTCTTTTTTTTGCAATTCGTGCTTTTTATATGCATCATCATGCATATTCATACCCACTTTAATTTCAGCATTGTCATAACCATTCTTTGCTATTACCGCTTGCACATCAGGTAAAATGGCGTTGTCTAAAGCAAGTTTAATTTTTCCTAATCTAGCACGAATGCGTTCATCGTTGCCATTCCCTTTTTTAGGCGCAGGAGGCACATTGTTATTTTTATCTTCCATCTTTTTTTTATTAATTTTAACAAATATTATCTATTTTGTTATAACTACAGTATTTTTTATAAACAAATAACAATTATTTAACAAACAGCACACAAGTTTAATATAACAACACCTAAAAAACATTTGTTATCTATAAAAATATATCAGTCATTAGAACTCTTTCATAATTCTAACCGTCATTGCGAACGTAGTGAAGCAATCTCACTGTAAGTTTTGTTTGAGATTGCTTCACTGCGTTCGCAATGACAACTAAATAAAACTTTGTTATAAATTATTGAATTATGAAAGAGGTCTATTCATAAAAATACGTCCTTCACCTACAAAAAAACATTCGTCATCTTCAAAAAAACATTCGTCATCTTCAAAAAAACATTCGACATACATAAAAATACATCCGTCACCTATTAAAAAACATCCGTCATCTACCAAAAAACGTTGGTCATGCATAAAAAAACGTTCGTCATCTAAATAAAAACATCCGTCATCTACTAAAAAACGTTCGTCAGCTACTAAAATACGTTCGTCACCTATAAAAAAACGTTCGTCAGCTACTAAAAAACGTTCGTCATCTACCAAAAAACGTTCATCATCTACCAAAAAACGTTCGTTAGCTATTAAAATACATCAGTCATCTCAAAAAAAACAATTACCAATAACATTTATTAACAGCTACTCAAATAATTAACTTGACAATGAAAAATTTATTTCATAAAATTGCCCAACTAAAAAATATTATGAAAATAAAAATACAAAGAAATTTTAAAAGTACCCTTATGAAGGGTTTTATGTTGTTGATGTTTGGAATGATAGGTGAGGTTAGTTGGGGGCAGACGACTTATGATTGGTTAAATACTGCTCCGGATGGAAATTGGACACAGGGTGCATCTGGAGCACGTTGGACTGGTGGATTGTATGATAATCCTAGTTCAGGATCTGGTACTCGCTTGCAGTTTAATAATAACCAATTTCCTAATATGACTAACAACGTGAGTGCTGGATATGTAATTGGTCAGTTATTTTTTGGTTCATCTGCAACCACAAGTAGAACAATTGGTGGAAATTCAGTGCAATTTTTTGAATTTGGAAGTACTTGGCCAAGAATTGAAAATCTATCAACTACACTTCATACTATAAATTTCCCATTTCTTGCTAGTTCTAATCCAGGATTTAACATGGAACTTGTTGCAAGTAGCGGCAATATAGATTTTGGTGGTACGATCAACAATAACGGAAGAATTATCCAAATCTATGGGAATAATACTGCTGTTGATGCTACCATCAGGGCAATTAGGTTAGGAGGAGTTGTTTCTGGCACAGGGGCTTTAAACGTGTCGAAATTCGGAACAGTTAAATTGATTGCATCTCATACCTACACGGGTCAAACTCAAATAGATAATGGAGAGTTGTGGATCGAAAGCGCAGGAAGCATTGCATCTGGAAGCGCTATTTTTGTTGGTAATGGTGGCCAGCTGACCAACGTGGCCAAGTTTTGGATTTCAAATGGTTCGGGTGGAACAACGGTAAGCAATGCTATAACTATTAACAACGGTAATACAACCACTCGTTATTTGGGTGGTTTAAATACTTCAGGAACAAATACTTTTTCAGGTAATATTACCAACAATAGCACTACAGGTGGTCTTTATCTTAGTGCATTTAGTAGTGGAGGGACGACTACTTTTTCTGGTGTAATTTCAGGAAGTGGTTCAGTACTTAAAGATGGTGCAGGTACGGTTATTTTAACAAACACTAATACTTATTCAGGAATCACAACATTAAGTGCAGGTACTTTATCAATAGCAAATAATACTTCTTTAGGTTCTGGCTCACTAACAATAGGAAATGGATCTACTACTGGCACACTAGCAATTACAACATCTACAATAAGAAGTCTAGGAATAGTTGTAAATAATACTTCATCGGCTGCTGTTATTGATGTTGCAAGCGGTCAAACATTTACTTTGGAAGGAGTTTTATCTGGTGGCGCTACCAACACAACTAAATTTGGAAAATCGGGCTCAGGTACTATAACATTAACAGGCACTGCCACGTATAATGGTCAATTACAATTAGGTGATGGTACCGTAATTGCCAATAATATTACTGCAATAAGTACCAATATAACAACAAATGCACGAGGGGTAGATTTGGGTTTAAATGTGGGCGATGTTTCTACAACAAACAATGTATCCTTGTTAGCTAATAATGGATTTACTGTTGGTAATTCCATTTATGTAGCAACTAATGAAAGTAGTGCAACGCGTACTATTGGTTTAAATGGTTCAGGTTCTGCAACATTTAGTAATGAGATTTATTTGGATGGTAACTTGACAGCATCTGGTGGTAGTGGTACAGTAACTCTAGGTGGCCGATTGACAAACACAGGTGGTATCATAGCAAGCGAAGGTATTGTAACGTTAACTGCAAGCACTAACAACTTCTCTGGAATGAGTACCGTAAATAGCGGTGCTGAATTAAGGTTGAATCCAGCTGCAAATGCTACTTTTGCATCGCAAATAGTTTTAAGTGGTGGTACTTTAAGCACTACAGGAATAACTGCCACAAGAACTTTCACAAGCTCAAGTACTTTAAATTTAACAGCATCAACTGCTTCTACCATTGCATTAGGAACAGGAAATCATACATTGACTTTTGCCAACAGTAGCAGTTTAACTCCTTGGGGCGCTAGTGCAACTTTAACCATTACAGGTTGGGGTGGTACTGCTGGTGAAACTAATACAAATGGAGGTAAAATATTTGTTGGTGTTGGTGGATTAACTAATACTCAACTCTCAAAAATTAGCTTTACAGGTTTTCATGGAGCACCAATTATTCTTGGCACTGGTGAATTAGTACCGCAAAGTCCATTAATTACCTATTCAAATACACAATTCACAACAGCTAGAGATATTACTCGTGGCACTACTGAATTACCAATATACCGCTTTCAAGTAAATGTTGCTACTGTAAATACGACTTTAAGTTCCCTAGCTTTTACTACCCCTGACGATAATATAAATAATAGTTATGTAAGCACGGATATTACAAACTTTAAAGCGTTTTTAACAACTAGTACTACTTTTAGTAATGCTACGCAACTAGGTGCTACTGATTTTTCTGGTAAAATACTAACCACCGGTGGTGAAATAGGTATATCATTCACAACTAATACTACTTTAAATGTTGGTACGACATATTATATCTGGTTAACAGCAGATGTGTTAAATGGTGCAACTTCTGGAAGAACAATTATTGTAAATGCACCTACAGTAGGCATTACTGGTACTGTATCTGGTACAAACAGTGCAACAGGTGTGCAAACCATTATATCTGGTGCCATTACTCAGGTTTATTTTAAAGCTAGTCCTAGTAGCACTTCTGCATTAGACCCAAGTAATTGGTCATATAACGTTAACGGTAGCGCAGGTAATATTTTTACTGGGGCAATAAACGATTACGATGTTACTTGGAATATTAGAAATTCAAATGCAACTCAAGCAGGCACATGGACTTTAGGAAATAATTCTAAAGTAATTGTTGGCGATGGTACAAATGCTAACAGTTTTACAATTAACTCTGGAGTCTTAACTGGTTCAGTAGATGTGGCAGATGCTGGAATATTAAGTATTTTAAGTTCTACCATTCCCACATTAGGTACTTTGGGTTCAACTTCTAGTACTGTTGTTTATGGTGCAAGCGGAGCACAAACCATTCAAGATAAAACTTACGCAAACTTAAATATTGGTGGTTCAGGAATAAAAACAATTGGAACTACAACTGTAATAGGCACTTTAACCCAAAGTGGAAGTGCTACTTTAGGTACTGCAAGCCCTACTTTAACAGGTGCTACATTAGCTTATGTTGATGCAACCTCTAGTCAAGCATATACTGCTGGTTTAGAATGGCCAAGTTCTAATGGCCCTAGCAATGTAACTGTTAATTTAAGTGGTACTGGTAATCCAAGCTTAACTTTAAGCGGCACTAGAAGTATTTCGGGTTCTTTAACTTTAACAGCAGGTAAATTAGCCATTGGTGCAGGTAATACTTTAACCTTAAACGGTGGTTTAACTTGCGATGCTACCAATTCACTAATAAGTACTGCTACTTCAAACATTACTTTAACAGGTGCCACAAAAACTTTATACTTTGATGCATCGAACAATACATTGAAAAACTTAGCTATAACTGGTTCAAGTACCATGACATTAGGTAACGCCTTAAACATAACTGGTGGTTCATCTTTTGGAGTGGTAACAGTAGGAACTGGAGCTACATTGGCCACTGGTGGTAACTTAACTTTAAAATCAATTGATCTTGGAACTGCTTGTATAGGTACTTCATTAGGTACAGTTTCCGGAAGTGTATCTGTAGAAAGATATATATCAAGCGCAGGCCGCAGATGGAGGTTTTTATCTTCACCTGTTCAATCAGCAACTGTTGCTAATTGGATGACAAAGTTTTATGTTACTGGACCTGATGCTGGAACCAATAGTGGTTTAGGAAATGCTTTACCTACAACAGGATGGCATTGTAGCCAAGCCAATATAAATTATCCTTCTACTGGAAGTGATTACAGAAGAGTTCAAACTACTTCAATTAGAACATATAATGAATCAGCTAGCGGAAATAATACCAATATAAATTCAGGTTGGGAAAACTTAACAGGTACAAGTCAAGCTTTAACACCTGGTCAAGGTTTTAGGGTGTTTGTTAGAGGACCAATAGGAAATACTGGACAATTGGATGGATCAGTTACTTCTCAATCAGAAGTTACATTAGCTTTAAATGGAACAGTTAATCAAGGAAGTATCACTTTAAATTCAGGATCTTCATTTCCAATTACTAATGCTACTCAAGGTTGGAATCTTATTGGTAATCCTTATCCATGTGCTTATGATATTGCAGCACATTACACTGGAAATTCGAATTCATTAGGAGCTAACTGCAGCACATCAGTATATATTTATAATCCAACAGCAGGTACAGCAGGTTATGCAGGTTTTAATTCAAACGGTAACGCATCAAGTGGTACTGGACTAAGTACAGGTATAATTCCATCAGGTGGTGCTTTTTTTATAAGGGCAAATGGTGGTTCACCAACATTTACATTTCAAGAAGTATACAAAACAACTACAGCACCTTCTGGTTTACACAAAACTAGCGTTAATGACCAATTTGAAATAAAATATTCTAAAGATACAGTTGAAAGCGATTACTTAACAGTTAAAATGTATAATGGAGCTACTTTAAATTACGATGCATTTGATATTTTAAAAATAAGAAATGATAACTTGAACTTAGCTGCTTATGGCGAGGATACCATGCAGGTTTCTGCAAGTGTAATACAACCAGTTGTTTCAGAAACACGTATCAAATTAAATGTTGAAGCTACCGAAATTGCTACTTACAACTTTGATTTTAAAAACATGGATAATTTTGATGCTGGTGTAACTGTTCATTTATTTGATAGATATACCAACAAAACTACTGATGTAAAAGCAAACACTAAATATACTTTTGATATGGGTGCTGGTGTAAACCAATGGGGTAAAAACCGTTTTGAACTAATATTGAACTTAGACAAAACAGGTGTTGATGAGTTTGCTTTATTAAACCAAACACAAATGTTGGTTTATCCTAACCCTGCAACCGATGTATTGAACATAAACATTAGCAATTCAAGCTTTAAAAACTCTGAAGTAATGGTTTATAATATTTCGGGTGCTGAAGTTTTAAAAACCAATATTGAAAAAACCAATGCTCAATTAAACATTGAAACATTAAGCAATGGTGTTTATTTTGTAAAAGTAACTAACCAAAACGGATTTAATAAAACAGTAAAATTTGTGAAGTAGGCGAAGGGTCGTTGAGCGGAGTGGTCGTTGAGCGGATCCCGATAGCTATCGGGAGAAACGCGCACTTCGGCTCCGCTCAGTGACCGTTTCGGCTCCGCTCAGTGACCGTTTCGGCTCCGCTCAGTGACCGTTTCTCCCGATAACATCAACAAGCTCAATGAAAAGTCATTGCGAGGCACGAAGCAATCCCTCAGTGAGATTGCTTCGTACCTCGCAATGACGAACTAAGGGGAAAATAAAAAACAATTCAACAATAAAACAACAATAAAATGAAAAATATAACAAAAATAATAATGGCAGTAGCCATAGTAGTAGCAGTAAGTTTTGCTGCAAAAGCACAACCAGGTAGTGGTGGAACTGGTGGAGGATTTGATGATGAACCACAAGATGTACCAGTAGATGGTGGAATTATTTTATTAGCAGCCGCAGGTGCAGCTTATGGATATAAGAAATTGAAGAAATAACTATTGATTTGAGAAATATGATTTATGAGTTGTGAATGAGAAATTATTATTCATAATTCATAGGTGATTTTCTGTACTTGGTTGTATCCTCAACCCAATAGTTGAAGACAACAACTATTGGGTTTATGCTTATTTTCCCTAATTATATGAGGAGAGTGGAATAAATTTGTACTCGGTTTGTTGTCATTAGTAATTAAATTTATTAGTTGGTAAGAACACCAACCATGCACAATTTTTTTATTTTAAAATTTTGGATTTAGAATTTGAATGCTTAATGCTGCGATTGATTTATCCAAACTTGCGCACTATCGGGCACTTCGTGAATAATAACACGCGAATGTCCACCACCAAAAATTCCTAAATGTCTGGCAGCTCGTTCCGATAAATCTATAATACGTTTTTTGTGAAATGGCCCACGGTCGTTTATTCTTACAATTACCCAACGACCATTTTTAGGATTTGTAACTTTTACTTTGGTGTTAAAAGGTAACTTTCTGTGAGCGGCAGTAAGAAGTTTTCTTCTATATTTTTCGCCATTTGCAGTTCTTCTTCCTTCAAACTTTCGGGCGTAATAACTGGCATTTCCTTTTTGGGTAAAAAGTTTTACAACAACTGTAGATGCACTATCAGATTGAGCAAACAAGTTTTGATAGCTTGCAAAAGCAATTAAAATACAAATATATTTTATTGTAAGTTTTACCATTTTGAATGTGCAATGTAATAATTTTATTCATTTTTGGTTTATAGGTTGATAAAAAGAGTTGATTAGTTGATTAGTTGATAGAGTTTATAAATCAGTACAACAATTTAGCACTACTCTAATTTTACAAGTCAAAAAAAATACTATATTTGAATCAAAAAAATAAAGTTTGTTTTTGTAAAATAAAACAAATGAACTTATATGAAATTTAACAACAGAAATGTATTTATAAGCAATAAAGCCACAATAGGAAAGAATGTAAAAATAGGTGATAACACAACCATATATGACAATGTAGAAATTGGTGATAATTCAATAATTTGTAATGATTGTGTAATAGGAGAGCCTTTAAATTCCTATTATTCCGATAATAATTACGAAAATCCGGTTACTAAAATTGGCGAAAATGCTTTGATTAGAAGCCATGCTATAATTTATGCAAGTAATATAATTGGTAATAATTTTATTACAGGCCATTTTATTAATATTAGAGGAAATAATGTAATTGGAAACAATTGTTCTATTGGAAATTATACGGAACTATTTGGTGACTCAAAATTGGGTAATTATGTTAGACTTCATAGTAAAGTAATTATATGTGAACATTCAGTTATAGGTAATTTTGTTTGGGTATATCTTGGAGCAATTTTCACTAACGATATTAATCCACCAAGTAATATTTTAAAGGGTCCTAAAGTTGAGGAATATGCTATTATTTCTTCAAAAGTAATATTGATGCCTGGCATTATAATAGGAAATAATTCGTTAATTGGTGCTGCATCAGTTGTAACTAAAAACGTAAATCCTTTTTCTTTAATGATAGGAAGTCCTGCAAAATTTGTAATGGATTGTAGAGAAATCATTTCAAAATCTTCCAATATAAAACACTATCCGTGGATGTATCATTTTGAAAGAGGAATGCCTTGGGAAGGAATTGGTTTTGAAACTTGGGCAATAGGTAATGTGCAATAGGCAATAGGCAATAGGCAATAGGCAATAGGCAATAGGCAATGTGCAATAGGCAATGTGCAATAGGCAATAGGCAATGTGCAATTGGCAATGGATAATAGGTAATGGGCAAAGGGTAATAGGCAATTGGCAATATAATAATAAGACTAAAAAAAACTTCATACTGTTAGCATCATTTATGCGATAGCTATCGAAACCTTATAAACCAACATAAGAAATTATAAGTAATCCATCAATCAAAATTTAAAATTCGTTTTTGGTTCATTTTGGAACAATTGTTTTTAAATTGAATCAAAAAGGAAAGGGTTTAAAAAATAAGTACCTTAAAATGTGTTATATATAGTTTTGGAGTTAGCTTTGCAATTGGTATTATAACTAAACCAATTCAATTATGACAACTTACATCATTACACTTGCAGCATTTACTTTATCATTCAAAATTGTAGAAATGATGAGAACTAGAATCAATGCGAAACCAGTTTTAGTTTATTTGAAAAAATAATTTTCATAACTATACATCCAACAAAATATTAATAAAAAGAAGGCTGCTTTAAACTTGTTAAGGCAGCCTTCGTCTATTATACTCCGCGTGTTTTATTTGATTTATTTATAAAAAATCTTATTTACCTGAACTCCATTTTCACCTTTAAGAATCAACAAATACAATCCTTTATTGGTTAAAATTTCTTCTAAATTTAGTTCATGTTTAAAGTTTGATTGGTAAATAATAGCACCTTTGGTATCCATGATTTCAATGGTTGAAATTTTATCGGTCACTTCATCACAATTGATATTCAATTTGTTTTCCGTTGGATTAGGGAAAATATCAATCGATTTATAAATGGTATTTTCGTTAATTCCTGTTGGAACTACAGTAAAACACAATGGTTTTTTGTACATGAAAGTTCCGGTGTATCTATCCTCCGAAATGTATAAATCGTATGTACCTTTTGCTTTTGGCGAAATCCAAATTTTTACCAATAAAGTAGTATCATCAATGATGGCTGCTCTTTGTCTGAAACCAATATCATCTGCATCTAAATAATTTCTCGAAAAACTTTCAGCTTTACTATGAATACTTCCTATTTCGGTATAATTGCTTAAATAGCATTTTACCACAATATCTACATCAGCTCCTACTGCGCCCCAATTAGGCGAAAGGCTTAATATAATTGGCGTTTCATAAACTCTAATTGGAATAGAATCTATTACAAATCCATCAATATTGTTATATACCGTGAAATTACAAAAAGCTTTTGTAATTTCTCTGTTTTGAGTAAATTTAAAAACAACTGTTGTATCATTTAAAACGGTATAATCTTGTGTTTGTTCTTGGAATTCGAATTTAAAAAAGATTACTGATGCTTTAGTAAAATGACTATTTGAAAAATGAACAGTAAAGTTATTTTCTCGTTTGCCTTGTAATACTATTTCTTTAGGGTTTACATCGGTTATTTTGTAATTTCCTGTAACAAATAACAAGTTTTTTTGAAGGATTGGATTCCCAACTAAAATAGTATCAAATTGTACATCATACCAGCCTGTTTCTGCATCGTTGCTTACCGAAACTATTGAACCATAAGTAGAAGGAGTGAAAGTTATTTTGTTGGATAATAAACCATTTTTGTAAAACTTTATGTTCTTAATTGAACCAATATAATTTCGATAAAATAATCCAAATCCAACACCAATTCCTATGCTGTCTCTTGTTTCCCCTTTGTCAAATATGTATTCATTCATTTGTAACAAGTAAGGATGTAAATCTGAAACAATAACTGTTTGTGGAAAGTAATAATTTCCATGGTTTTTTGTAATTACTTTCAAATCATAAATTCCATTACTTGAAGGATTTGTTTTTACTTTTATAACTTTATAATTAGATAACGTATCAAATGTTTTACCGTAAATTTCAATATCATTTGTAACTATATTGTTTTTATAAAAAACAAAATCAACAGAATCTTTGAAAATATATTGGTTAATACAATCAAAATAGATGAATTCTTTAAGGCCCGGAAAAGTGTATATATAGTTACATTTAATTTCGTTTTCGTCAATGTCTTTTGGAATTTCAAAAAGGTTATTTAACCATATTTCACCTATTGAATCATTGTAAAACTTTAAACTATAAACACCACCTATTGCCTTATTATCTATATCTAGCTTACAAACTACGGTGTAATAAATAAATGTATCTTTTTTACCTGGATAGGTAAATAAAGTATCAGCCCTTATGGAAAATATTTTTGTTTTAATCAATGTGGCTAAAGTATCATTTACATAAGCATTCAGTGTAAATTGGTAAGGTTTTGCAAGTGTTTGATTCAATTTTTTTTGAAAATAAAAAGTGTAAATATTTCCAGTATCACCTTTATTTTGAGGAAAATATTTTTCTGATGTGCTACAGGTAACAATGGGCTTTCCAAAATTAAATGAACCATTACTACTTCCTCTAAAATCTAAATCGTTTTCTATGGAAACATCGTAAACATAATTAATATCTCCAAAATTTCTATTGATAGTTTCTATTGAATTATCTAGTTTGAAAAATATCCTCATCAAACTATCATTTTCTACTTTAAATGAATCTACCTTTATGGTTGCTTTTGATTGAGCACTTTTAATAAAAACTTTGGTGGAAGGATGAGTAAAATGTGTACGATTACCATAGTTGGTAACCCTTGCTACCATATTCAAGGGATAAAGATTTTTATTGATGGGCGAAGGAATATTTCCGCTATCCACCTTTAATGAATAAAAGTCTTCGTAAATTATTTTAAGTTTAAAAGGATGAATTATTTTTATAGCATTTCCTCTTTCATCCATCAACTTTATATTGATAGCTAATTCTTTTTCATTGGTAATTTTAAATCCATAGTTTGAATATCCATTTGGATCATATTTTACTTTTAGCATTGAATCGTTTAAAATAATTGGATTTTTATCTTGGAAGCCTAAATGAGAATAGGCTAATGGACTAAATAGAATTTCGGGTTTAAGATGCTTTGTTAACTCATAATTTTCAAATAGCAAAATAATGTCTGACTCCTTGTCGTTAAGCACCTTTAAAGGGGATACAGATTTTAAAACTTGCGCATAATTATTCATGTAAAACAACACAAATATTATCATATAAAATGTTCTAATTTTAGGTGTAAAAACAATCATTATTCAGTTAGTTTAGGTTTGTAAATATAATGTTAATTGTGAAGGTACAATGTGTTTGAAAAAAAATTACAAATCACTTATATTTAAAACATACTATACAATCTTTGGGATGGCTTCGACAAGCTCAGCGACCGATAAAAAGTAATTCTGTATAATCTGTGAAATCTGTGGCAAAATATTGTTGGTCGAAGGCACAACAATTGGCAATAAATAAATCTGTGAATCTGTGGCTAATGCTTCAAAATGCTCAGCGACCGATAAAAAGTAA
>JBMOGB010000085.1:0-14118 GCA_049318585.1 Bacteroidia bacterium
TTCTTGGCTAAATCCTATAAAATCCTCAAAGCGTTGGTTACATTCTAAGTAAACACCATCTTGGCTTTTAAACCAAACCAAATCGGGCATGGAGCTAACCATTACTTTTAGTTTATTTTCGCTTTCTTCGGCTTTTTCTTTGGCCATTAATATTTCTTGTTCTGCCAACTTTTGTTCGGTAATGTCTTGAAAAATACCAGTTAACTTTATCGGTTTTCCATCCTCTATAGTAACAACACATGTGGTTCGTACATGAATTATACTTCCTTTGGTGGTATATGTTTCTAAGTATAAATCGTAACCAATTCCATATTTCATCGCCTGGTCTAATGCATCGGAAATAATTCGTTTTGATTCAGGTAAAAAATAACCAACACCAGCATCTACTGTTGGATTAAATTCCTCAGGTGAAGTTTCGTGAATTTTATACGTTTCGGCTGTCCAATACAGTTTATTTGTAGCTAAATCTAACTCCCAACCACCTACTTTTGCTATACCTTGAGATTCTTCTAATAATTTTGTGTTTCTTAGTAATAACTCTTCCGCCAATTTTCGTTCAGAAATGTCAGTATGAGAAACCACAATCATGGGTGTTTCCTTTTCAAATTTCATTACACGCATTTCAAACCAACGTTGAATAGTTGGCGAATGACATGGATATTCAAAAACAAACAACTCAATGTTGTTATTCATTACGTCCTTTATACCATCCAAAACTTTGGTAGCCATTGAATCTCCATTGGCAATTGCATGTTCACAAGTAGTAAAATAATTAACACCAACTCCAGTTTGTTTTAAGCTAATATTACCATTTTGATAGGTAAATTTATCCCAAGCTTCATTCACAGCAATAATTTCACCGTTATAGTTTAAAACCGAAATATGTGAAATAAGAGAGTTTAAAATTCCTTTGTTAAAAGCTTCACTTTGTCGTATTTTCTCTTCTGCATTTTTTCTTTCAGTAATATCGGTATTAAACCCATACCAAGTAACGCTACCATCGGCAAGTTTTTCAGGAGTCGATTTAGAATAAATCCATTGAATGGATTTACCTGGAATTTGCACTCTAAATTCGCAAGTAAAATTAGAAATATTTGCTGCCGATTGTTCAATATCATTGATTACTCTTTCTGCATCTTCAGGGAAAATAACATTTGCTATTGCCGTAAAATCGTTTGCCACATCTTCTGGCGTACACCCAAATATATTGATGATTCCTGGTGATGCAATTGGAACGAAATAAGTTCCATCGGGTCTGCGTGTAAATTGATAAAGCAAATCTGGAACATTGGCCGAAAGTTTCTTAAATTCCTGGTCTTTTTCTCTAATCTTTTGTTCGGCTTTTAAACGATCGTCATCATCCAATATTTTTTCGAGTGAAAAGGCAATATTTGCAGTAATATTTTCCAATAATTCCACTTCTTCATCTAATGCAAAAAAGTCAACTTCACCTGCATACAAATTAAAGGTTCCAATTACTTTTTTACGAACTGTTATGGGTAAAGCAATGGATGACAAATACCCTCTTTTTAAAGCTTCATTTCGCCATGGTTCCATATTTGGATCCAAAGCAATATTATTACAAACAGATACTTTTCCTTCCCTAAAAGCAACTCCTGTAGGCCCATTGCCATACAAGTTTTTTTGAATCGAAATTTTTTGAATTTCTTTTAAATATCCATCTTCATGTCCATACCAAACTACAGGAGATATGATGTTAGTTTTTTCATCAATATGACTAATCCAACTCATTCTATAATTACCATAAGTAGTTGCTATTTGACAAACTTCTTCAAATAATTTCATTTTATCATGTATACGAATAATTAGGTCATTAATTTGACTATTCAGAGCTTGAGTTCTATTTAATTTTACTAATTCTAATACACTTTTCTTTTGTTCAGTCACATCTCTTGCTAAAAATACGTAACGTGAAATTTCATCATCACTATTTTTTATGGGCGCTACTGAAACATCGAACCAAAATTCACCATTTGGCAAAATTAATGAATATTGTTTTCCAGTAGAAATACCTTTTTCTTTGGCTTCATTTAATGCTAACCTACTAACTTTAGAAGCATTTTCAGGGAGTATATCTATAAATCTTTTTCCTAAAAAAACTTCAGGTGGCGCAGCCAATAAATCTGTGCTATGGGTGTGATAATTATAAATGGTTCCATCCAACCCAACTTCAAATAATAAATCTGGAATAGCATCCATTAATACTTCCAGTTTTTGGTGAGTATTATTAAGTTCTATTTCTGCTAATTTTTGTTCAGTAATATCTGCTATTAAACCATGCCAAAGTATATCTCCATCTGCTTGTATTTCGGGATTCGAACTAATTTCAACCCACTTTATTTTTTCTTTTATTAGTAATCTACCAACAATTAAAGCAGGTTTTTTACTTGCTATTCCATCAGCATTAGCTTGTATTAAAAACGGCAAATCATCAGGATGGAAATTTTGAAATGCATTAGCAGGATTTTCTAATATACTTTGAGCATTAATTTGAGTAATTTCCTCCATTTTAGGGCTTACATATTCAAAAGCAAAACTCCCATCAGGTTTGCTTCTTAAAACAAAAACGCCTACAGGAATTTTTTTTACTAATTCTTTGTATTGTTCTTGGCTTTCTATTACTGCTTGTTCACTTAATTTTCTGGCTTCGTTTTCTTTGATTAATTCATCTAATAAATTAAGCGCTTTTTGGTTCGACTCTTCTAGTGATTTGGTTTTTTCAGCTACTAAATCTAAAAGTATTTTTTCTTTATTTATTTTTTCAAAATTGGCTTCTTTTATTTTTACCATTGCCTTTATCTGAGCAAATAGTTCGCTTTCATCTATGGGTTTTGTTAAAAATGCATCGGCACCAACTTCCAATGCTTTTATTCTAGTAGCTTTATCGCCTTTTAAAGCAGTAATAAATATAACAGGAATTTCTTTTAAAAGTATGTCAGCCTTTAATGTTTTACATACTTCATAACCATCCATTTCGGGCATTAGTATGTCTAATAATATTACATCTGGATTTTCTGAAGCCGCTATTTCAAGTCCTATTTTTCCGCTTAAAGCAGTATATACTTTTGCATTTTCAATTGATTCATTGATCAATGCCTTTAAAGTTATCAGATTGTCCTGAATATCGTCAATAGCTAATATTTTGAGAGTTTTAGATTCCATAAAGTACTTCGTTTATAGTTTTAAAAAATATTTTATCGTCAATTGGTTTTGAAATATAGGCATCAAAACCATGCGCAAGCACAGTTTCTTTATCGTTAATCATTACACTGGCTGTAAGTGCAATTACAGGAATTTTTGTTAAAATGGCATCATTTCTAATCACTTTTAACGCTGATATTCCGTCTAATTCTGGCAATGCTATATCCATTAATATCAAATCAGGCTTATGTTTTCTTGCTTTTTCAATTCCCTCATTTCCATTTGTGGCTTCTATCATTTCATAATCATTTGCAAAAAGTGCTTTTACCGTAATCATGTTATCGACATTGTCTTCCACTACCAACACTTTTGGCTTGCCAATAATTACTGGTAAATTTTTTATAGGTTTTGGTAAAATATTTGTGTCATTATTTACCATTTTGGCTACTGTTTTTAGCAAATCACTTCTGTTCACATCGCCTTTTTGAATAAGCTTATGTACATTATTATGTTTTAAAAATTTAAGCTCTTCTTTGGTTATATATTTGGCCGAAAGTACAAGCACTGGAATATGAATCGTTTTTTTATTTTCCCGCAATAACCTCAATACTTCAAAACCATCAATATCAGGCATCATTAAGTCTAAAATCATGGCATCAGGAATAACATTTTCTATAATTTTAAGTGCTTCTGCGCCATTATTTGCCTCTAATATATTATAACCACTTTCCTTTAAAATAATTCTCATTTGAATCAAAGCTGGTTCACTGTCATCAACCAATAAAATAGTTTTTGATAATTTATCAGCGTCAATATTTACTAGTATAGGTTTTTTTATTAAATCAATTGGCACTATTTCAATAGGCTTTGCAGATTTTGGTTGGTAAAACTTAGGAAGTGTTATTTTAAATTCAGTTCCTTGTCCAAGCACACTTTTAACACCAATGGTTCCACCTAATAAGTTGGTGTATTTTTTAGCTATGGCTAATCCTAAACCATTGCCACCAAATTTTCTAGAAGTGCTTCCATCGGCTTGTCTAAACTCGTCAAAAATATGGGCAAAATTACTTTCATCAATTCCAATACCAGTATCTTTTACTTGTATTGTTATGTTTTCATTGCTTTGCAAAGCACTAATTTCCACCTTGCCTTTTTCGGTAAATTTAACAGCATTTCCAATCATGTTTTGTAATATATGGAAACACTTATTCCAATCGTTAGTAATTTCAAAATTACCATCGTTTATGGTTTGTATCAATGGCAAGTTTTTTTGTTTGGCTTGCGGTGCTATCATACTCACCACATCGGCTATTAAAGCATTCATGTTAAAGGTAGTAATTTCTATTTCTTCGCGCCCAGCTTCTATTTTCGAAATGTCTAATATATCGTTAATTAACGATAACAAATGTTTTCCATTGCGTTCTATTACTTCCAAATAACTGTATTCTTCATCAGGAATTTGCTTAACAAGTCTGCGGCTTAGCACACCCGAAAGTGCTATTACTGAATTAAGCGGTGTTCTTAACTCATGACTCATGTTCGATAAGAAATTAGTTTTTAATCGGCTGGCTTCACTTAGTTGTGTTTTTTGAGTTTCAAGTTCTACATTTTGCTGCTGCAATTCATTAGCTTGTAACATCATTTCATTTTTTTGAACCGCTAATTCATTGTTTTGAATAGCCAATTGTTCACTAAATTCCACTAATTTATGTTGGGCTAAAATTCCTACTATTTTGGCCGAAAGTGAAACTAAAATTGTATCAATTAATTCAAGCGATTGTTTGCTATAACTGCTTAACGATGCCAATGTAATTACAGCTATTAATTCATTGTTTGAAATAATAGGAATGGTTATCATTTCATTGGGAATAAAACTACCTAAAGTAGTATTGAATATAAAACAAGTATCTTTTTTAATATTCGTAATATATTGGGTGCTTTGCAATGAAATAACAGCTCCAAACTCACCTTCTAAATTCTCAATATCAAACGATTTTTTGGCGTTTAAATCTAATCCTATTGATTCAAAATGATTGAAAGTTTTTTTATCGATACTTCGTAAATAAATGGCTGCTATTTGCGAATTGGTTTTTTTAGTTAATTGCCCCAAAACAGTTTTAAAAAAAACGGATGAATCGTTTGTACTTAATAAAATAGTAGAAAAATTAGCCGATTTATTACTTAACTCTACATTGTGTTGAATACTATCAGCTAACTTATTAAATGAATTTGAAAGCACCCCAAACTCGTTTTTTGATTCAAAATTACTGCGTGCATTTATATTACCATTGTGAAAACTATTAGCTGCATTGGTTAACTCTAAAATTGGCGTACGAATAATTCTAATAATGAAGTAATGTACAAAAAAAGCAAGAACTAATATTGATAATAAAATTTCTATCAAATGAAAGTTCATTTCTGAATTCATTTTTTTTGAATTTTCAAACAATTCAACAGCTTTTAGTTTTGCAAAATCATCAATTTTTTGAATTTTAAAATTCATGTCGTCTCTTAAAAACAATAGCTTTTTATCATTAAACTGAAATTCCTTTACTTTGTCTAAATCACCATTATAAGCATTGTTTTCACTTCTATAAACTAGCCATTTTAAATAAGCATTATATGCCATTTCTATATCGTTTTGTGAGCCTAAAAAACGATCTTTAAGTATATCAAATTGCTTTAAAATTTCAACTTTCGAAGTTTCAATCATTTGTAACGATTCTAATTTTACTTCCTTATCATCGGTCAGAGCCATATTACTAGTAGCTAATCTCATATTCAAAATATTTATTTCAATTAAACTAATTGCCTTCCTAACTTGTAAAGGATGGTTATAAATATTTTCTGTTTGCTTGGCTAATTGATAGTTTTGAAAAACAGAAACTGCACCTAAAATCATAACTAAAAACAAAATAATAGTAAAACCCATTTTAAGGATAGTATCAATTTTTAAATTTTTCATAATTGTGTTATATTTTGTATAATTATCAATATTTATAGTTAATTTTTATTCAAACAATTTCCTAATATTCTATTTTTTTTGAAAAATAGCTGAATAAGGAAAAACTTCTTTGAACTTAAAATCAATCAATGTTTCTCTTTCGGTTTCACTAGTTATCAAATATCCATTTTTAGTAATTGAATCTGTTGTTTTTTTTAAAATTAAATGTCTAAATTCAGGTTTATAATAGTAAAGTAAATTAGCACAAATTACAATATCGAAATTCCCATAAATACTTTCGGGTGGACAGCTATTATATTTGTTAAACAAATCGAAAACAGAAAATTCGATTTTTGTTTTCAATTTATTTTTCACAACATAATATTCTTCTTTTTTATCAAACCATTTGTTTAATTGGTTAGTAGTTAAATTTCCAATTTGAGATAGGTGATAAACTCCATTTTTAGCAGTATTTATAAACGTTTCCGATTGGTCAGTTGCAAAAATTCTGTAATTAAAATGTTTGTTTTTCAAATACTCTTCAAACAACATTGCTAATGAATATGCTTCTTGTCCATTGGCGCAAGCAGCACACCAAATTCTTATTTCGTTGTAATTATTTCCATTAATATTTGAAATTATTTTGGGTAAAATTATTTTATTTAGCACCGAAAAAGTAAGTTCATTCCTGAAAAATTCGGTGTAATTTACTTGTAATGAATTTAAAAAAATGAAGCGTTCTTCTTCATTTTTTTCAAATAATTCATAATATCCGCTAAAATTTAAACTATTGTTTGCTTGAATTCTTTTTTGAATTGCTTGTTTAAAAAAAACATCGTCATACATTGATAAATCAATAGCATTTAGTTTAATTATTAAGCCAATAATTTTTTGCTTTTCATCATCCATAAGTTTAACAATAATGCTAATAGAAATTTGTATTATTTCAAATTCATCCTATTCAAAATAAATAATACGTCCAATAAACAATCAAAAATATCAAAATATACAAAACAAAACTACTAAACTAATCAATGAAAAAGAAAACATAAATCAATAAAAGGCAAAAAAAAACCACGATGAGTATCGTGGTTTTTACTAAACTCTGTTAGTAGTTAAATATTAGTAATACAAAGCGCACTTAATACAAATGTCCAGTAGGGCAATGTCATTAAGTTAAGGAAATTCATTTCGACAAGCTCAATGAACGCGGTCGTTGAGCTTGTCGAAACGTATATCAATTATAATGATAAATGCTTAATTTAACAACATTATCCGTAGAGACTATAAATAAAGAAGTTAATAGGTTTTTACTAAGTTTATATCGAACAATTATGATTTCTATTTAATCTTCAAATTTGTAGCCAACCCCTTTAACAGTTCCAACCAAATCTTCACCAATTTTTTCTCTTATTTTTCTTATGTGAACATCAATAGTTCTATCGCCTACAATTACTTCATCGCCCCAAACTTTTTCTAAAATATTATCGCGTTTAAAAACCTTACCAGGCTTACTTGCCAAAAGATATAATAATTCAAATTCTTTGCGTGCTAATTGAATTTTTTCAGTTCCTTTATAAACCATAAAAGTATCTCTATCAATTATTAATCCTTTTACTTTTAATTGAATATTTTCAGAATCAGAATTTTCGGCAATTGCAGTATCTTTTCTTCGTAAAATAGCGGCAATTCTAGTTAATAATAATTTTGGTTTTATTGGTTTGGCTATATAATCATCGGCACCGGCATCAAATCCAGCTAGTTCGCTGTATTCTTCTGCTCTGGCAGTTAAAAAAACAATAAATATTTTACTAAATAAAGGATTTGATTTTATTTGTTGGCAAGCCTGAATTCCATCCATCAATGGCATCATTACATCCATTAATATTAAATCGGGTTTTATTTTTTTTGATTGTTCAATTGCTTCTAATCCATTGTTTGCCAAAAAAACTTCATAGCCTTCTTTTTTCAAATTATACTCTATAAATTCTTGAATATCTTTTTCATCATCTACAACAAGAATTTTGAATTGCTTTTTATCTTTCATTTGGTTGAATATTTACAAATATAATTTTGGCAAAAGTAGCATGTTTAGTGTTAGTTAATTGTTATGTTTAGTATAAATATTTATCATTTCATAATGATTTGTTTATAATCAACTGCGTAACCGGTAAACGAACCAATTGCACCGCTAACATTTGATTTTACTGTACCTGGCGTTGCAAATGGCCCACCATTATTATCGGCTTTTCCAAACGATTGCCAAAACAAAAACTCTTTTCTGCCAATATGCGATAAGTATAAATTCAATGTATCACCTTCGCTAAATGGCCTGAAAAAAGTATAAGGTATTACACCATTATTTACCTGTTCATCGTCAAAAGTTCTGTAAAATTTACAAGCTCCCCAACCATATAAAATAGAATCGGGACTAACATTTACTGCAAGTCTGTAATTATTCCTTTCAGGTCCATCTACAAACCAAAACTTAGCAAACGATTTTCCAAGTGTGTCTTTTCCTGATTTTGGTTCTATGTAATATTCAATACTATCAATAGGAACTACTTTTGGAATAAATGTTTTTGCAGTAATTAGTTTTGCTCCATTGCCAATTGAAATATCTAACTTATAAGCAGTATTTGCATTTCCAACTAACTGAATTGGATTCATATAAACTCCCGAAAATGGCCCTAAAATGCTGTCTAATGCTGGAATTAGTTTTGAAATGGTATCAACCGAATAAAGTCTAATTTTATTTGCTTCATAGTAAAATGTATCAGTACCAACTATGGTTCCTGGTGTAATATAAACTTCAGCATTTCTTACTCCATTTAACGACAAATCGGGTTTAAAATAATCAATTGTTGTGCTAATAAAAACATAATTTAACAACGGAAACCTGCTGTTAATACTAGCTTCTACCACATATTGCATTTCACTTGGTGGTACTTCAATGTCTATTTCCTTTTCGCAAGAAAAAAGTGTAAAAAGTAATAATAATGTTATGAGTAAATTTTTCATTTTTTTATTTTTTAAAATTTAAAATTCCAAGCCACTGAAGGTAAAATGGGGAATAGATAAACCATGTATGCTTTTACTTCTAACTTATCTAAATCGGGTAAAAAGTAAATAAAGTATGGATTTGCACGGTTGTAAATATTGTAAATACTAAAATTCCAAGCACTTTCCCATCTAGCTGTTTTTTTGTGAGTATAAGTAAAACTTATGTCGGCTCTGTGATAAGCTGGCAATCGAAATGAATTTATTTTATCGTACAAATCAATGAAAGTAAATTTCGGTTCATTGGTTGCTGCATCATATCCAATTCTAAAAGGATAACGAGCCACTGGCAAAGTAACCGCATTTCCAGTTCCATAAACAAATACAAATGTTCCCGTCCATTTTTTGTTAAAAGTATAACTTAACACCAACGACATATCGTGGGTTCTGTCGTACCTAAAAAAGTATGCTTGTCCTTGATTCAATTGATCAAACTGCCTGTATGCCCTGCTCCAAGTATAACCAATCCAACCATTTAATCTGCCCACTTTTTTCTTTAAAAACAATTCTAAACCATACGCTTCTCCTTGCCCAAAAACCATTTCATTTTCTAAATTAGCATTGAAAAATAACTGCGAAAATGGTTTGAATTCTATTTGATTCAACATTTTTTTATAATAAGTTTCAGCACTTGCTTCGTATTTATTATTTCTAAAATTTCTAAAATATCCTATCGCCACTTGATGTGCTTCTTGTGGTTTTACTAAAGCTGAACTTGGTACCCATAAATCAACGGGAAACTGCGCCCCACTTGTAGTTGCCAAATGAATAAACTGGTATGTTAACGTATAAGATGCTTTGATTGATGACTCTTCAGAAAGCAGATAATTTACATTTAAACGTGGCTCTAATCTTGGATAAAACGCCATACTTTCATTGATTCCATATTTTTTCACAACTCCCGTTTTTAGATTATCACTGTCAAATTCTGGTTGTTCATAAGGACCAACTCTGTTAAACGCCACTGCTCTTAAACCTGCATTTACCGCCCATCTTTGCGAAATTTGCCACTCATCTAACGCATAAATTGCAAACTCGTGTGCATATTGTTTACTAATTTCTTGATTTATATTTATAGTTCCAATTGCACCACTTGCAATGCCTGGGGTAAATGTATGGAAAATGTAATTCATCCCAAATTTTACTAAATGTTTATCGGCTACGTACCAAGTAAAATCCGACTTTATATTCCAATCGTTTAAACCCGAACGAACACTAAAAAGACTTGCACCAAATTTAAAATCATTGAACAAATCATATCGGTTATAAATTAAAGAAGTGTTGCTAAACAGCTTAGGTTTAAACACATGGTTCCATCTTAAAGTGGCTGTAGCATTTCCCCAACCAAAATTTAAATTTACATTTTTATTCATCGGACTTTGAAAATTTAAAATATCTCGTCCAAAATAACCCGACAAATACAGTTTATCTTTAGCTCCTAATTGCCAATTCATTTTTAAATTTAAATCGTAAAAATAATACGCATTTCCCTGCGCTACTTTAGGTAAAAATGGTTGTGCTAAAATATCGATATAAGTTCTGCGAGCAGCAACTAAAAAGCTACTTTTATTCTTTTTCATGGGACCTTCGGCACTAAACCTTGATGCTATTAATCCAACTCCACCATTAAACTCGTACTTTTGGTTATTGCCTTCGCGCATATTTACGCTTAAAATAGACGATAAACGACCACCATAATTTGCTGGCATTCCACCTTTTATTACTTCCAAGTTTTTTACTGCATCGGTGTTAAAAACCGAAAGAAAACCAAACAAATGTGAAGGATTATAAACCACTGCTTCGTCCATTAATATGAGGTTTTGATCAGGTCCACCGCCTCTCACATAAAATCCTGTTCCACCTTCACCCCCACTTTTTATTCCTGGCAATAGCGTTATGGCTTTCAAAATATCGGGTTCACCAAATATTACAGGTAACTGTTTTACTTTTTCACCGCTCAATTCTACCCTACTCATTTCGGTACTTCGCACGTTTTTGTCTTCACGTTCACCTTTTATTACTACTTCTTTTCCAACAGTAACTTTTTGGGCTAATTTTAAATTTAAGCCCACATTTTTGTCTAAATTTATTTTGATAGTTCTACTCTGAAATCCTAAATAACTAATGGCAATGGTGTATTTTCCGGCAGGTAAATTTAAAGCAAAATAGCCGTAAGTATTGGTTGAAACAGCTTTATTGGTTTCTAAAACTTTTACAACAGCACCTATTAAAGTTTCACCATTAGAACTGTCTCTTAACTCGCCACTTAACGTAAATTTATTTTGAGCAAATGTATTTGCAATAACAAGAAAAAGTAAAAAAGTAATTGAGTAATATTTGATCATATTTTATTTAATGGCTGTAAATATTATTTTATTTAACCAAATTCAAAAAGATAAGTTTTGAACGGTGAGAATATTATATAATTAATTTGATTTTGGAGATAAAAACAAAGTTTTCTATAATTCTGAAATAACATCAAACCCTTTATAGCTTCCTGTAATGGCAAGTCCGGTAATTTTATTAGCTAATTTTTTATCTTTAATTTTTATAGCAATTTCATTTATAGTTGCACCGCTACCTATTGCATCATCAATTATAAGCACATGTTCATAATCTTGTTGACGAGGAACGATAAATGTATTTTTTGCATTAGCAACCCTTTCAAATATTTTTGACAATGCTTTTTGAGGAACAATAATTTGTGTTTTAATTTTTTCGACTTTTATACTTGGCAAATCTATGGCAAGTTGTGTTTTAAGAAAATCCATTATTTGTGTTTTACGTTTAATTGTAGGCGGAACATAAAGAATTGCTGTTACGGCTTCTTCTTCAATAAGCTTAACAATTCGTTGCTTTATTTCATTAACAATTATTTTCATCAAAAACTTATTTTGTCCTTGCTTGGCATAATGCATTAATGTGCCTAAGCGTGTTTTTCCAAATCGTTCAATTGCATAAAAATCGAGATAAAATAAACAATCAACTCCTATTTGCTCTATTCCATTTGTGCCTTTTAATTTTGACAAACCGTCAACTAAAAAATTTGGATTATAATATTCTAAGTACTTTTTTCGAGTTAAAATAAACTCTTCAATGGTTTTATTTAAAGGCAAATTTTGTTTGCTACACCAATATTTCATAGCATTTAGTCCTTCAAGTAATTGACCCAATGCATCAATAATAATAAAATGTTCTTGTAGAAATTTTTCTTGTTCGTAGCTAATTGACTTTGATAAAGTCTCATCTATTTTATCCAATATTGAATAATATACTTTGGGAGGAATTCCCATTTTTTTTACTAAACCAGTTTCCTCCAACTCCGAAATTATTCGATGTGCATACTGTCGTGAAATTTTCAAATCATTTGCAAGAGAATGAATTGTACTCTGCTCATTTTTTTCAATATAACGAAGTATTTTATCTCGGGTTTTCATAACACAAATATAGTTTGTTTACAGTAAATAGTTTACTGTAAACAAAAAAAATATTATGCCTAATCTAAATTCCTATATATTAGTTAATTATAATGATATATTTAAATAATAAAAATTATTATTTGAATTGAAATTATTCAAATAATTTACTCCACCAACAATGAATCCAACTTATTGAATTTAATTAGCACGTAATAGGCTATTTGGTTCACCTCATGCTGACTCAATTTGGTATAGGCTGGCATTGGTAAATTATATTCCACACCATTTACTTTTATGGAGCCTTTTTGCCCATGTTTTATAATGGAATCAACCCTATTTGGATTATTTAAAATATAATCGGAATTCAATAATGGTGGGTACAAACGTGCAAATCCACTTCCATCTTTTTGGTGGCAATTGCTACAATTAAGTTCATACAATTGGTATCCCGATGCCAAATTTACCGATGCATTTGAAAACTGGTTTTCAATACAACCACTGTAAATGAAAACAAAAATAATAAAAAGGAAAATGCTACTCTTTTTCATTCAATAAAAGCTCCATATCATCTATTAAAGTTTTGGTATCCTTCTCACTTGTGCCATCGTAAATTCCTCTTACTCTTCTGTTTTTATCTATCAAAATTAAACCACCACTATGCACGTAACCTCCCGGTTCTGTTGAGTCGGGCAATGCTGTTGCATAATAACCATGCGTTGCTAATTCATAAATAGAATCTCTGTTTCCTGTTAAAAAATGCCATTGCTTACTATCAGCGCCCAAGCGTTCAGCAAAGTCTTTTAAAACTGCCACAGAATCGTGTTCCGGATCAATGGTATGAGATAACAACAAAATGTTTGGATTGCCTTTATAGGCTTCGTAAACCGTTAGCAAATTCTTTTTCATTCGCGGACAAATAGTAGGACAAGTAACAAAAAAGAAATCGGCTACATAAATTTTACCATTTGTGGTGTTTTGATTTACCTCCAAACCATCTTGATTGGTGAGGGAAAAATTAGGAACTGTCTGATAAATGGTGTCAACTACTTCTTTGCCATCCACCATTTTTATATCCACAGCTCTTTCACCTAAAATGGGTAATTTTTTTTTGCCACAGGCAATAATTACGCCTGACAAGAATAACAATATGATTATATTTTTTCTCATTTCTTTAAAATATTTTTAGCCTCTTCAATGCTTTCAAAAGTAAGTTTATAAACTTTATTTATTTCAGTTAACTGATTGGTCAAATATTTTTCAGCCGAATCGGCTTTTAAATTAGGCGTTTTATAGCCATGCATCCAATCTAGCATGCTCCTGTCGGCTTTGTATAATTTACTTGAAATAGCTAATAATGAATCTTTAAAAGCTCCATTTTCTGTCGAATCTATTTTGTTGTTTATTTCCTTTTTTAACGATAATACCAAACTCGATTTTGCCATGGCTTCATCGTGAATTTGCATAATTTTATCGTCTAAAACCTTGGCATTATTAGGTGTTTCATTGCAAGCAAAAAATAGCAATGCAATTATT
>JBMOGB010000086.1:0-13990 GCA_049318585.1 Bacteroidia bacterium
TAATTTGAGATACTTAAATTCTTTCTCTTTTTTTTAAACGTTTAGGACGCTATTGTTTTAGTATATATAATTTACTTTTGAAGCATTATTTATCAGTTCACTATAACAAACAAATTATAAAATTATGTTACAAATTATACTCATTATTTTAGGAAGCATTATTGCTATTGTTTTGCTTGCTGCTTTAGTTATGTCAAATGAATATTCTCTTAGTTCTAGCATAGAAATTAACCGACCAAAAGCCGATGTTTTTAATTACATAAAATACCTTAAAAATCAAGAGAATTATAGCAAATGGGTAATGGCCGATCCCAATGTAAAATTAGTTTACACGGGTACCGATGGAACTGTTGGTTTTAAAGCTGCTTGGACAAGTGAAATGAAAAATGTGGGTGTTGGTGAACAAGAAATAACTCAAATAAATGAAGGAGTTGGATACCATGTAACCATTCGTTTTGAAAAACCTTTTAAAGGTGAAAGTTTTGCCTCAACTACCATTGAAAATGTTTCAAATAATAAATCTAAGCTAACCACTGTATTTAATACTTCAACACCATTTCCAATGAATTTGCTATCACCATTGCTAAAAAAAATGTTGGTAAAAGACATGGACGAAAACTCTGCTAAATTGAAAAGTATTTTAGAAAATTAAGTTGAGTTTTGGATTTATAAAATGATAGAAATTTTCAAAACAAATATTACTGATCAATCAATAGCAAGCGTTATCATGGATGATTTGAAATTATTATTTAACGATGCGTGTATAAGTTTTGATTTGGAAGATATCGATCGGGTTTTGCGAATTTAACATCCAGAATTATTTCCCCCAAAAGTAATTGATATTGTAAATCAATTAGGTTTTTTTTTGTGAAGTTTTGGAAGCATAACATAAGTAATTTATAAAAGGTTTGAGTTTATTTCTTAATAAACTCTTAAATGGCATTTTTGTGCAACTATTTCTCTTTTGTGTAGTCAAAACAAAGAATTACTATATACACATTTGATTTTTTTTATGAAACCTATCAATAACAACAAATCTTTATTCATTATTTTTACTTTAATTATTTTATTTTTCAATATCGGTACATTCCTTTTCGACATTTTTTATTTAAACAAAGAAAAGGACAAAATTGCTAATAATAATTCCGATAATTTAAAGTATGTAAGCTCTGAATGTAAAGATTATAAGTTAAAAAGGTTAAGTGGATATAAGTATGCCATGCCATTAATTTTTGTAGACAATTCGTGTCAATCCGAAAAACTTTCAACTTTAAAAAATGAACTCAATGGTTTGTTTACCAAATACAAAGAAAATGGTATTTTAAATTCAGCATCTTTATATTTAAAAGATTACAATACTAATAATTGGATTGCAATCAATGAAAATGAAACCTATTCTCCTGGTTCATTACTTAAAGTTCCTGCTTTGATAACGCTATTAAAAATGAGCGAGAAAAATCCTGGTTTTTTAAATAAAAGGATTACTTTTAACAAACACTATGATGTACAAATCAATCCTCTTTTTTTATCTAAATCAATAAAATTTGGTGAAACCTATACAGTTAAAGAATTGATTTCGTTCATGATAAAATATTCGGATAACAATGCCACAATACTTTTAAATGAAGTAATTGATGTGAAGGTATTTAAAAAGCTTTTCAAAGATTTTGGTTTAAAAGATTTTGATTGGTACAGTTCCGATTATTTAATGACTGTAACAGATTATTCTATTTTTTTACCTGCATTGTTCAATGCAAGTTATTTGACTATTGAAAATTCAGAATATGCCTTAGAATTATTAAGTAAATCAGATTTTGAAGAAGGTTTTTCAAAAGGAATTCCTACCAATGTTAGTATGGCCGAAAAATTTGGAGAATCAGGTAATTTAGATATGAAAGAATTACATGAAACTGCCATTGTATATTTAGCTAATAAGCCTTATATTATTACTATTATGACCAAAGGTAAAGTGTTAGATAAATTACCTCAAGTATTAAAAGAAGTAAGTTTTTTGGCTTATAATCATCTCAATCAGCTAAGTAATTAGTTAAATAAAAACCTTTCAGTTTTTATTATTAAGTCCTAGTTTTTTTGCAACCAAACTTGTAAATCATTAATTACTTCAAAAGGTATATGACGCATAATTGCATACTCACTATAAGTTGATTCTCCTTCTCCTGAGTGCATTATATGGTTCATTTTTTCGTACATTTTAAAGTTAACATTTTTGTGTCTTTTTAATTTTTTCTCCCACATTGCAAAGTTCTTTTTATCTACTTGGTAATCGCGTGCTCCTTGCATAATAAATATAGGAATGGTTAGTTTTTTTGCCACTTTTATTTGGTCATATTTATTTATCCATAACCAATATTTTGCTGGAATTTCGTGTGGTAATAAAAAGTAGGAAGTGTTTTCTTTTACTTTACGTTTCAAAACTATTTTTGCTTTAGCATCGTCTTCATCAAAATGTATTTTTTTATGTGGTAATATTCTACCCAAATATTTGTTTTGATCAATCATCATTTCTAAAGGGTGATTAGCATTCGCACCCATCATAATAATGCCTTTTATAAATGGATTTTCGGTTGCAACAAATGGAGCAAAATATGCACCTTCACCATGCCCAAGTAAATATATTTTGGTACTGTCAATATTTGTATTTTTCTTTAATAAATTGATGGCTGCTTGCAAATCATCTAGCAAATCTTCGCGAGGAGTAAAAAGTACACCATTCATTTTATTCTGCGAAAAATTGAATCCATAATTTAAACTTCTTTTATTGTATCTAAATACTGCATATCCTTCAGTAGCTAAACCAACTGCAATGTCTTTATATGGTTTTGACACAAAGTTTCCATCGGCATCAGATGGTCCAGCAGCAGGAATTATAATTACTAATGGCACTTTATTATTACTAGTAGGCATACTTAAAATACCGCTAAGTGGCATTGTTGAATCAGCAGCAAAAACTATATTCTCATCGTTATATCTTTCTGCAATTGCATAATCAGGAATTGCGTAAGTTTTATAAGTTTCTGTAAAACGATAAAGTATTAGTTTTTTGTTTTCTCTATTGAAAACCAATTCTATTAATAAATCAATATTGTAAGCAGTTTTGGTTACATATTCTAAGTTTATTTGGCCATAATTTTCACGGAATCCTGCGTACCTAAATTTTGTGAATCCGCCATATTTTTCTATCAATGGTTCGTAGTTAGAAGCCAAAGCTGCTGCGCTATTGAAGGAAATTTGTTGATCGTTAAATAGTAAGGACAATGAATCGTAATTTCTATTTTTAAAAAGCGAAATAATATTTTCACTTTTTGCCATAAATAATTTTTGCTCTGTTTGAGCAATGGTGTTATTGAGTAAAAATAACACTAAAAGGAGCGATAAAATGTTGTATTTAATTTTCATTTGATAAAGGCAAGATTATGCTTTTTAAATGAAACCAAAATCTAAAATTTTGTTAAAAAAAATGCAGCAATAAAATTGCTGCATTTCAATATTTTTTATTTAAAAAAATTACTTTTTGGGAAACAAAGTAGCTGATACTTTTACATCCAACTCTTCAGCAATTTTTGTTGCTACTAATGAAGGAATTTCTACTTTATGATCAGCATTTTTTACTTTAAAATCGCTTTCTAACTGTATGCTTCCTTCTTTAACTATAATGGTTCCAGTTATTGTTCTTTCCTGAACTACTCCATGAATAGTTAGTTTTCCTTTTACAGTTACTTTGTATGTTCCAGCTACTTTTAAATTGATATCTTCTTGAACATTTCCCCTAAAACTGCTCATTGGATATTTCTCACTTTCCATGTATTTTTCGTTGAAATGTTCTTGCATTAACTTATTTGGAAATTTGAAAGAATTATTTTGAATCATAAAGGCAATGTCTTTATTTTCTAAATTTATTAAAGTAGTGGCAGTTTCTGTTTTTCCATCAATATTTTCTAATGGAGTTTTCGAAAAAAAACTTACTTCAGCATTGGTTGCTTTGTATAAAGTTTGTGCCGATAAATTTGCTAAAGCAAATGTTGAAATAGTTGCGATTGTTAAGATTAGTTTTCTCATATTTATATTTTTTATTGTTTGATTTCAATTATAGTGCCAATAGTTGTATGAGCGCTTAATTCATCTATTTCTTGGTTTGTAATTGCTATGCAACCCAAAGTCCAATCAAATAAATGATGCATGTTACCAATAAATCCAAAACCATTTTTTAAACCATGAATTTTTATATCTCCACCTGTTGGTTTCTTTAGTTTTTTACACCTTTCAATGTCATTACTATTTGGATATGAAATTCCTAAATTATTATGGTAACCGCTATCTTTATTTTTACTATTAATTTTATAAATTCCTTCAGGTGTTTTTTTATCACCTTCATATTCTTTTGCACCCATTCCGCCTCTGCCAATTGCTATTTTGTATGTTTTTATCAGTTCATTTTTACAAAATAATTCCATGATATGTTTTGACTTGGTTACAACAATTTTATCAATACTTACGTTATTTGGTATTGATTGGTTTTTATTTACCAATAAAAAACTTAAAGTTATAAAAAATAAGATTGTATAAAATACTAGCTTTTTCATTTACAAAATTTGTAAATCAAAAATACTATTTTTTATTTTCTTCATCAAATGAAAAAGTACGTGATAAATTAAAGCCTAACCTCACACCAAAATCACTCCATTTACCAGTAGTTTTTGCTACAAATCCTTGCTCATACATAAACATAGAATTGCTAAACATTAACTGAAATACGTGCCCTCCAGTTTCAATATCAAATCCTAAAGCTAAGTAATCTTCGAATTTATTATTTGTATTCTTAATCAATTCATCTCTGCCTGTTAAGCGAGGATAATATTCAATATTGAATCGGGTACTTCTAGTTACTTTAAATGAACCTCCTAAACCCAATGCTATTACATCGTTAGGATCATTTGTTTTATTCACTAAATTTCTATGTATTAAAGTAGGTGTAATTTGTAACGAAATACTAGGATTGATTTTGCGAGCAATAATTAATTGGTTACAAAAATTTAAACGTGAAGTAAAATAATTATCGCGTGTTGGGTCTTCAAAAGTTTTTGTATCTATTCCCATGTTTCCATAATATGAAATGGCTAATGGAAAATTCTTTTTGCCTCCAATTGTTTGTTGGAAAATTTTATATTTTACGCTAAAATCATAAATTTTAGTTCCTGAACTTCTTCCAATTCCAACCATTAATTTATCGGTTATACCATAATCAAAAGCCAAACGAACAGTGGCTGCATCCATTCCTAATAAACTGTAGTACCAAGCGTCATCTTTAAGTTCACCAAAGCGGTGTAAAATCAAAAAGTTTAAATGTTTTTTCGAAATGTTTTCATTGCTTTGACCTGTTATAATTCTTGTTCCTTTAAAGGTGGCTAATACTGGGCTCGAAACAGTGTTTTCGTCTTTTAACATATCTAGTAAATCGTCTTGCGCCCAAGCAAAATTTACTATAAAAAGCATGGTAATAAAAAGTATATTTTTTTTCATTTTAGTTGTTATAATTTTAGTTTTCTTTTGCTCCAGCTTTTATCCAATTATCTAATTTAGTGAAATTACAAGTAGTCATTCCTGAAGCTGGCATTTTTTTATCAGTTATAGCCCATTTTTTTACTAAATCAATGTTTGCTTTAACTAAAGCGTAAGTTGTTAAGTCAGGTGTATTTCCTCCAGGTTTATGGCAATTGGCACAATTAGCATCTATTAAAGTTTTTATGCCAGTATTGTAAGTTAATACCGAATCGCAATTGGTATTGTTACCTGAATTTGGATAAAGTTGTTCTTCTTTATCGTAATAGCAACCCGTTAAAAAAACAGTACTTAGTAGTATTGTTGAGATGATTATTTTCTTCATAAATTTAGTTAATATCTATTTTTGATTGCGTTCCACCATGGCAATTTGAACTTGAACAACTTTTGTTTCCAGCAAATATTTGATCCATATCTTCTACTTTGCTTCCACTTACTACTCTTGCATAGCAACCGCCATTAAATTTTATTATTTTATTGGTATAAAAATTTCCTTTTTTGTCTGAAACTAAAGATAATATTTTGTAACCAGTTCCTTTTTTACCACTCCAAAGTTCTATTGTAACATTATTGGCTGGAGAGCCACTATTATAAACTGAACCAGCTACATTCCACCAACCTTCACCTGATGCTTCGTTCGATGACATATTATGGCAACTCATACAATCTTGACCTGTGTTATGGCTTTCGTCATCGCCTGCGGCACTTTGTTTAGGGTTTTTTTGTAATTCATCGTAATGTGAGCAAGCAGTAAAAAAAACTGCGAGTATTAACGATAAAAAAATGATATTTTTTCTCAATTTCATGTTTTCAATTATTGAATTTTTTTGGCACAAATTTATTATTTTATTTTTTGAAGTTTACAACATTATTTGACGTTAGGTATCAAACAATTTGACTTCTATTATTTTATTCCTTTAAATAATCTTTTCCAACGTACTTCTTTGTTTCCAGAGTCCCAACTCATCCATACAAAAAGAGCTTTACCTACAATATGAGTTTCGGGAACAAAACCCCAAAAGCGACTATCAGCCGAATTATCGCGGTTATCGCCCATCATAAAATAGTAATTATACTTAAACTGATAAGTTTTTATTGCTTGTCCATTGTTCATGGCTTGTCCATTTTCCCAAGTTAAAGTTGGGTTTTCCTCGTAATGGTTTATTGCAAATTGATACACCTCATAATTGTGCTCATTCATTTCAATTACATCACCACTTTTTGGAATATATATTGGGCCATAATCATCTATACTCCATCTATACTTTTCTTGAAAAGTTGTATAGCCGCTAATAAAAGTAGTATCGTTTTTTTCAATTGAAACTACTCCTGGCATTCCTTTTAGTTTTTCTTTCGATTTGTTTGATAAATTGATTAACAAATATCCTTTATCAGTAGCTCCACCTTCAGTAATATCGTTGTCTTTTATAAACTTTTCGCTAATTCCTTCAGTTGTTACTACCTTATAAAAATGCTGCATCAATTCAGGATTATCGGCTGGTTTATTATTGATAAATAATTGCTGATTTACTACTTTTAAACTATCGCCAGCAATGCCTACACAACGCTTAATATAATTTTCTTTTTTATCAGTTGGTTTGTCTATTTCAAAAGGATAATTAAACACAACCACATCATTATTTTTAATGGAAGATACAGCAAACAAACGAGTGTATGGCATTTTCATCCATTCCAAATATGATTGTTTAGTATTGGAAAATGGCAATTTGTTATGTACAAATGGAAAGCTTAAAGGTGTTTGTGGCAACCTGTTTCCATAACTGTATTTACTTACAAAAAGGAAATCACCAACCAACAAAGATTTTTCCATAGATGAAGTTGGAATGGTATAAGCTTCCATAAAATAACCACGAATAATGGTGGCTGCAATGGTTGCAAATATTAAAGCATCGCTCCATTCGTAAGCAGTTTGAATTTCGTTTTCTTGTTTAAAAACCAAGCCAACTATTTTAAATATTAGTATAAAAATGGGTGCAATTACCATTGCAATTACTCTTGTAAAATACCCAAATATGATTAGGATTCCATAAATACAATTTATCAAAGCCAAGCCAAATGATGCACCCGCGGCCATGTATAAAAACATACATATAAAGTTTATAATTATCCAAATGGTGATAATTGACCACTGTTTTTTACTAAAATTTTTAGGGCTTTTGTAAAAATAATTGAACAACTCTGTAAAAAAATTTCCTTTAACTACGTTGTTACTTCCTTTTAAATTATTCATGAATATTTTTTATTGAATTACATAATTAAACATAATTTCTATGTTGTAATTCTTGTTTTTTTTAAATTGTATTTGTTGATTGTAAACGGTAAATTTTAGAATTGTAAAATATCATCAAGCGTATAAATACCTTCTTTTCCCACTATCCATTCGGCTGATAAAATAGCACCTTTAGCAAAACCATAACGGCTTTTTGCACTATGGGTAATTTCTATAATATCAATTACATTTTCGTATCTAACTGTATGGTCGCCCATAATATCTCCTTCTCGGTGGCTTTCTATTAGTAATTCATTTGCTTTTGTGCTTTGTGCAGGAGTTGTGGCATCAAACATTAAGCGGTCTTTTATTTTTTCTTTCTTGGTGTTTTCCTCCATTATTTGCTTTGCTAAAGTTAAAGCAGTTCCACTCGGATGGTCTTTTTTAGCAGTATGGTGTAATTCGCTAATCATCACATCATAGTCGTGGTTTTTCATTATTTGTGCCAACATTTTATTTATTTTATAAAATATATTTACACCAATACTAAAATTACTACTATAAACCATGCTTTGTTTTTCGGCCAAACATTTTTCTTTTATTGTATCAAATTGGTCGTACCAACCTGTTGTTCCCACTACTATTGGAACATTGGCTTCAAAGCATTTTAAAATATTATCAACTGCGGCAGTTGGCATACTAAAATCAATGGCTACATCTACGTTTTGTAAACTTAATGGTAAAAAATCGAAGGCATTGTTTAAATCAACTCTGTAAACAATTTCATGGCCTTTGGCAATTGCAATTTTTTCAATTGCTTTTCCCATTTTACCATATCCAAGTAGGGCTATTTTCATAAATTAATTGAGTGAATTAGGGGCTTATTAATTTGATTGCACAATATAAAACTTTAAAATTAAGAAGCAAATTTTTTATTTCAATATAGTGTAGTTAAAATGGCTTACCATGTGTTAGTGAAACCAATTTATTTACTAAAAAAGGCATGGGTTTTAAAGAACTTATGAGCAAGTTTGTCATTATTTCATTGCCAAAAACCGATTGAATTTTTCGCCCAACAAATAATCGGGTACTAAAATTTTGTTTCCATAAATTGATATATTTTTCTATCAATTGTGTATTATTTATTTCATTTTCAAAATATTGGGGAAGTAAATCGCTTAATATTTTTGATGCTTTCATGGCCATACTCATTCCATTTCCACACAGCGGAGTTATTGATCCTGCTGCATCGCCTAGCATAATTATTCCGTTTTCTTGTTGGGTTTTATTCGAAAAATTTATTTGTGAAATTGCCAACGGCTCTTCGTAAAAACTTTCAAATGTTGTAAAATATTTTTCTAAAAACGGATTTTTGTACAACACATTTTCTTCCATTTTCTTAATGTTTCCATCAAATTTTTTTAAATTTTGTGCAGTTGTTAAATAACACATGCAATATCTATCATCTTCAATTTTCGAAATTCCGCAATAACCGTTTTTAAAGTTATGCAGTTCTATTACATCGTTTGGTAAATTTGCTTTTACATGGTATTTTATACCAATATAATTATCCAATCCTTTGGCTTTATTTTGAATAAAACTCCTGTTTAGTTTAATGTCTAAATTACTGCGTTTTCCAAAACTACCTATTATAATTTTTGATTGAATGGTGTCGAAATTTGAATAAACTAAATAATTATTTCCAGTGGTTTTTGTTACATCATTTACTTTACAGTTTTCAAGTAAAAATACTCCAATTTTTTTTGCTTCAATTGCTAATAAATGATCAAGTTTATACCTCGAAATACCAAAGCCACCCGGGTTTAATTGATGGGTAATATAATTCCCATTTGGTGCCGATATTTTCAGTTTTTCTAATCGTGGTAAATTTAAATCTGGCAATTTTACACCACAACTTATTAAATAATTCCATGATTCCATGGCTATGTATTCGCCACAAACTTTGTGAAAAGGATAGGTTTCTTTTTCGAGTAATGCTATTTTAAAACCTTTTTTTGCAAGCTGAATTGAAAGCGTTAAACCACCTAAACCACCACCAATAATAATGCAATCAAATTCCTGCATTTTATTATTCGCTTATGATAGTAATAGTTCCTCTAACAGGTTTCATTACTGTTCCCGACAAATAGTTTTCGTATATTTTTAAAGTGTAAAAATATACACCACTCGATAAATCTTTACCCGATTCTTTGTCGGTTCCGTTCCAATTTATATCTATGTTTTTGGTATCAAAAACAGGGTCGCCCCAACGGTTAAAAACTTGAAATTCTATTTTTTCAATGAACCTGTATTTTTTAGGTTTAAATAAATCATTTATTCCATCATCATTGGGTGTAAATACATTTGGTAATTCGTAATAAGGACAATTATCAATACAAAAAGCATTGCCGTTTATATTGCTTTCATTTCCCGTAGAATCTGTTGCAGTTACTGCATAACATCCTGCAATGCTATATTTTAACAACGAATTAGTGTCGGTATAAGTTAAAGTATTTGCATTGCTTGAGGCAATTAAAACCCAAGGCAATGTGTTTTTCTTTCTGTAATAAATTTTATAAGTTTCTACATCTTGAGTACATGAATTTGGGTATGTCCAATTCAATATAATATTGTTCAAATTAAACTGTGTACATGGGCTAATGTAAGCCAAATTTGGAACGCAAGGCGGAATGGTATCTTTAGGAATTCCACATGCTTGTAGCGAATTATTAAACAAGCTATCAGCCAATAGACTATACTTTCCAATAGTGGTTATATAATAACAATAGGATTGACCATTTACTAATCCAGTATCTCTAAACGAAGTGTTTGAAGTATTGGCTAAAAAAGTAAAATCAGTTCCATTTTTTCGGTAAATATTATAATATTTATTGGTCCAAGGAACATCAAATTTGTAGTTTAACACAATAGCTTTATCGGTATTATAAGGTACTAAAAAAACAGAACTTGCAGTAATGCTGTTATCAATAGGCGTTAATGGATTTCCAGGTTTGGTACAATAAAATAAAACTTTATAATTATACTGAATAGTTTGAGTATTCAGTAATGAATCAACCAAACTATCATTAATTATTTCGCTAAATGTATTGTATGTTTTACCCACACCAATATTAGCATAATTGGTGTTTCCAAAAATAGCTCTTTGTAATTGTACAGTGTATGGAGGCGGAAATTGAATAGAATCTAAAAGTAAAGGTTTAAGCCATTTTACTAAAATTGCACCATTTGCTGCATCGGTTTTTAAAACACTTACATGGGTTATAATTGGTTTTGTTCGGGTAATAACTCCACAAATTTCATTACTAGACACTCCTTCTGAACTTTGTGCCAATCCCACAATTTTACCTTCATCATTTCGTGCCAAATAAAACGAGGTAATTCTGTAACAGTAATTTACCAATGGCGATAAACCTTTGCCATTATTATTATCGAAATAGCTGGTATTATTTACTCCTTGCGTAGTATCTAAAAGTACAAAACCAGTGGAAGAAGGAACTCCACTTTCACAACCTGGATTCCAAAATGATGAATCTATTTTTCGGTATATTTTATATCCATAAGCAAAATTACAACTATCGGGGCTCCAGTTTAGCTTAAAACCATTGCTTTCTTGGCTAATGGTAAAGTTTTTTGGTGCTGGTCCAATTACCTTTATTTTAAAATGATTGAAGTGTGAAAGTGAAAAAGGAGAACCATTGTCAATGGCTTTAAAATCGGCTTGAAAAAGCTCTGCACGAATAGAAGTACAAGCTGGTCTCCATCTAAATAAAAATCCTGTTGGATTACCAACTGCTACAGTTGGCGAGGTGAAAGCGGCCCCAAATTTTTGTGCAAATGGCCCTCCTGATGAGGTGAGAGTTACATTATTGATATCAATATCGAGTGCTGAAATATTTTTTTGGAGTAAATCGCCAACTATCACACATTCGTTACTCATATTGGCTATAATTGGAGGATTGTTAGTACAAATATCAATTTTTATTTGCATATCTCTGTCCACATAGCCAACCAAAACTGGTTTTTTTAATTGAGAACTTGTTCTGTATTCTTTTACACGAATTACAATATTATAAATACCAATTTTTTGGGGTTTGCTCCATGTTAGTTGACCTGAGTTTTGATTGATAACGAATGAATCGGTAAATAAAGGAATTTGAAAATCGGGAACATCTTTATCACAATCCTCTTTAGGCGATCTAATTTCAAAAACTAAACTATCGCCATCAGGGTCGTAAGCACTAGGATTATGGGTAAAAACCCTGTTTACACAACCTCTATCTATGGGCGATGATAGTAAAATGGGCGATTGATTATCAAAACCAATTACAATTTGTGCAGTAACACAAAAAGCCACATTAACCGATTGACCACTATTAATATTTACTATGCCTTCAACCCTGTTTTTATCAATAATACAAACCCTGTAATTACCTCCACCTCCATAAAGATGAGTAGTTTTGTACATATTTTTTTGAACTCCATAACCGGCTTCATTTATCAATGCAGTTTTTGAAGTTCTAGGAATGGTTTGTATTTTAAAATCACCAAAATCAACAGTAACAGAACCAGTACTTACATCGCCCGATGAGTTTTGGTCGGTGTAAGTAATAATTGTAATTTCATAGTTTAAACCCGAAATATTTCTATATAAAATTTCACCTGCACGGTAATGAGTTGCAAACGAAAATTTAGCCATTAAGCTAAATAAAAAAATAAGAATAAAATGAAAATGGCTCGATTTAATCACGCTTTGGTTGGTTGTTATCATTTAAATTTTAAGTCAGCAAATTAGTGTTTTTTGTTGCATATATTAAAAAAAAAATCCATTAACAATAATATTACAATTATTGGATTTTTATAAAGTAATACAATGGTTTATTTTGATAATTTGAATTGATAACAAATATTAAATAAATTAGTTGTTTGAAATATTTTTTTCATTTGAAATATTTTTATTTTCTACTTTTCACAACCATCCGTAGCGTTAACGAAACTTTCAATGTCATGGTGAGCGAAGTCGAATCCATACACGAAACTATCCGTAGAGTTAGCGAAGCGCTCTAAGGATTTTAAATGAATGTAGTGTCTCCGACACGGGCTATTTATGATGAGTCTGATTCCGATAGCTATCGGGACCGTTGTTACAATAGTGCCGTTCCTACGGAACTTTAACGTAACAGTCTGATAGTTTGAATTTAAAAGCAACCATTTTCTCCTTGAAAAATCAAAATAAGTTGATGCCTATGCTATAGCTATCTGAACCTCTGCAAAGGCTAGGCTTCAGACTACGGAAAGTTATGCATATTTGCAAAAAAAATCCAATAACTGTATTGCTACAATTATTGGATTATAGGGGATTTTATTTTAGGGATTCGGTTGTTGCGTGACGATAGCTATTGGCAGCCAACCGAGGACAAACTATCAACTGACAACTATCAACTATCAACTATCAACTATCAACCAACTATCCTTCGTTAGAAAACAAAGTAGCTTTATAATATTCTCTGTTTAAACGAGCAATGTTGGTCAATGAAATTTCTTTAGGACATTCAGCTTCACAAGCACCAGTATTAGTGCATGAACCAAAACCTTCAGCATCCATTTGCGCCACCATGTTTAACACACGAGTAGCACGTTCAGGTGCTCCTTGTGGCAATAATGCCAATTGAGAAACTTTAGCCGAAACGAACAACATAGCACTTGAATTTTTACAAGCAGCTACGCAAGCACCACAACCAATACAAGCAGCAGCAGCAAACGATTCGTCAGCATCGCCTTTAGCAATTGGTAAGTTATTGGCATCTTGTGCGTTTCCAGTATTGATTGAAATAAATCCACCAGAAGCAATAATTCTGTCAAATGCAGAACGGTCGGTTGCTAAATCTTTTATAACAGGAAAAGCTGCCGAACGCCAAGGCTCCACTACAATGGTATCATTGTTTTTGAAACTACGCATGTGTAATTGGCAAGTAGTAACACCTTGGTTTGGTCCATGCGGACGACCATTGATATACATACTACAAGCACCACAAATACCTTCTCTACAATCGTGGTCAAAAGCAATTGGTTCTTCTTTACCTTCGTTTACTAATCTATCGTTTAATACATCAAACATTTCAAGAAATGACATATCAGGAGATACATTTTCTACTTTGTAATCAA
>JBMOGB010000087.1:0-13937 GCA_049318585.1 Bacteroidia bacterium
AACTGATTTATTGTATATTTAACTCTCATAACGAAGTTCTAACGCGTATTCTGGGTTTAATTGCAATGATATATTGCATCAATAATTCGCTCTTTTATAGGTACAATGCTAACATGTTTGTAAATTTCTGTCGGGTCAATATTGATACAACTAAAACATATCCGATGGAATAAAAAGATGTTCAAAATCCTTTTCACGTTTATCATTTTGTATTGACCAAGTAATTGTTTCTAATATTTTTTCAATTGAAAAGAATTTCAACATTTAAGTTCAATCTTCTATAGTCTCTAATTGCAATATTCTTTCAATAACTATCTTATAGCTTTTTTCGTAATTGAACGTTTCAAGGTCGTATTCCCAAAGCAAATAACCTGGTATATTAGGCTTTTTATTCATGCCACTAAAATAATTATAATTCAATACATTTTCTGCAATTATTTTCTAATCTTTTAACCGTTTCAAAAGTATTTTGTTTGTTTAGAAATTGTATTCAGTATTGAATGTAGGAAATTAAAAAAAGGAAGGAAATACAATTTTCACCAAAAAGCTTCAAAATTCGAGACTTTTGGGTGAAGTGAAAATTAAGTTTTGTTTGTTTGTAGATTGTGTTTCTACAAACCTTTAATTTACTATGTATTACCAATTATAAATTTGTTATTACTAAATTTTAGCTAAGATGTTTCATTATTTTGGCAAGTCTTTTCATAGCAATTTTTTATATAACATCTTCCCCCCGCCAATATTCGAATAATTCCAAATAGTGCATCTAAGTCTCAAAGAGCTATTCCTGCTGTTGCTTTTCCTTTTGATTCTCATGGCGGTACACCAGAATTAGCAATTATACTAATGATTAAACCGATAATTGACAATGGAATATTTATCCAATTAAAAGCACCAAAACATGGCATAAAGCCAACTAGCAAACCCAAGATTGAAAGGATACCAAAGATTAAACATCCAATTTTTTATTTTATTTAAATAATTAAATTATTTGAATTAATGCATTTGAAATAGTTAACCTATTCAGTCATGGTCAATTAAATTTATTAACGGAGAATATTTATGGTTACAATGGACAATAAATAAAGAAGTGTTTAGAAAAACAAAAAGTAAAGGATTATACTTCCTTTATTTAGTTCCAATGCCGTAATAAAATTACCATTTGTAATTTCAATAAATGCTCTTGACATTCCACATTTAAAACATTCAATATTTAATTGCTTTGTAGAAATACAAGTCGATGTGTTTTTAGAATTGTTCGCTTGTCAATAAAGTACAGAGTAATTATAGTCAAAGTCGTTCCAAAGGATAAAACTGTCCAAACGAAAAACAATTCAAAGTCAATATTCGTTTTTCTAAACTTCATATGTTCCTATTGTTTTTAAACATGAACTTTTGTGGTTGAATAAAGTACAATATTTTTTTTTTAAGAATGCTTGAGATTATTAAAATAAAACTTTTTGCTAGAGCTAAACTTGAAACAAAGCTTAATTTAACCAATTTAACTACCCAATTTAGTGATTATGTAGATATGAGCTAGATATCAATTTCTATCATTAATTTTTCGTATATTTTGTTTATGATTATGAGTAATAAGGAATATATGCAAGTTTAAATACACCATTTACTTTAACAAATACAAGGTCGCAAGTTTCACGATTTGATATACTCACATTGTTCTCTACATTTAACAAATATTCTCCTTTATTTATTACATCCCCACCTATAAAATCATTATACTCATATCCTCTATACGCATTTTTGTCAATTGCCTTTTTAACACTTGATGTAAATATTTTATCATAATTACTCAATAATTTTTGACCACTTTTTGAAGTTAATGATGTTGATTTGTTGTAAGCATCTTCGATTTTGTCTATAAATGGAATCTTTGTCATTTTTAATACTGCTTCTTTATCTCCAGAATTTACAGCATTTTTAAAGTCCTTCCAAAATGTTTTAAAATTTGAATGTCCAGCATAATTATAACCAGAACTCGAAAGATTTGTTTGTTCTGGCTTCTCTTTATTTACTGAAATGGTTGCCGATTTTGAAACTCCATTTAATTCTTTTTCTTTAAGCTCAAGTTCTTTCGCTTTCAGTTCCAATTCTCTTTTTTGAAGTTCTAACTCTTTCTCTGATATCTTATTGTTTTTTTCAGAGTTGTTGCAACTTACTAAGGAATTTAATGAAAGTCCACATATGATAATTCCTATTAATGTTAAATTTTTCATTTTTTTTGTTTATTTACTGGTGATTAGTTGCAAGGACTCCAAGATTCTGAAGTATTACCTCTTTTATATGAACATGTTTTTTCATATTCGTTACCATTTGAAAACAAATGTTTTGTATTATCATCATAAATAATATCCAAAGCTATTATTCCATCTTTTACTTCTAATTTATCTTGCTCTTTGTTATATATAGCAGGAAATTTTCTTTTATCATATTCCAAAATTAAATTTCCTCCAGACTCAGTTATTATCCAAAGTTGATAATAATCAGGAGCTTCGTTACCTTGTTTATTTTTTAAATTTTGCCAATAACCTTTAAATTTTTTAGTCTTATCACCACAAGACACTACAATTAACAAAAATAAAAAACCAATAATTATTTCTCTTTTTTTCATAATTTTTTCCCTACTCATAAAGCTTTTCGGTTTCTCTCCATACTTTGTAATAGTGCGTTCTGGCTTTCACTGGTTAATTTTCCGAAAAAGGTCTTAAGTCCATTAAAATAAAAACCTTAAATTATATAAAAATGGAGTTTGATTGTGAGCATAAGCAACTCCAATTTCTTTAAAGGCATTTATCCGCTGTTGTTGCAAACTCAATTTGTCATCATATTTTTTCATTTCAAATTTCCACAATTCTTTCGTACGTTCTTTTATCTCTTTGGTTAATTCTTGTGCTTCGTTATAACATTTAGCATTTGGATAAATTTGAGATAAGTAATTACCCGATTCTTGTGCGCCATTTACGTTCATGTTTGCAGCCCAAACTGATTTTGCTTTAGCTAAGTTTTGATCACATAAATAGTTTGTGTATTCCTGATAAAGGCCTTCAACAGCACCCATTGATTTTGCATAGCATTCTTTACAAACATCAGGTACAGAAGTTAAGTTAAATATTGCCTCTTCATACTTTTTTTGACCAGCTAATGATTGTATATTAAGTATAATAAAATCACATTTAGTGTTGTAATAGGCTATGATTTTTGATTTTCCAGTTTCAACAAATTGTTTTAATTCTGAGCTACGTGGGTTTACGTTTTTAATAGCTTCAATGATTGCTTTTGTTTCGTTAGTACCAACACCTTTCAAATTTAAACTTACAGTTGAAAATACTTTCTGTTCAATATAATCTGCAATGAAAAATACAACTTCTAAATTTTGAGAAATCATCATAGGTGGACCTGGTATAATGTCTTTTGTTAGAATATTTATTTTTAGCGTGATTACAAAACGAGGCATCATTCCGCTACCGCTAATTCCATTTTGAGTTGCAATTTGTTGTAGTTTTGAATGTATAATTTGTTTAGCTGCTTCTGGTATATTAGTTGCTTCTTCAGCAATAACGGGTGTTAAGGAAATTCTTCCTAAATCTTCTGTTTTGCCTATTTCATTTTGAGCCATCAAAAAGTTAGAAAACACACAAATGGATATAATTGACAATATAAGTTTTTTCATTTCTAATGTTTATTATTTTTCACCAATTATAAGTTGAGTTCTTCCAAGTCCTTTAGATATTACTTTACAAGTAAGACTATATGGAGGTTCTTTTAAATATTTCATCAATTTACGTACAAATTTTTCTGTATCCATTGCTTTTTGGTTTTCATCATATAATGGAATTCTAACTTGTTCAAAACTGATAAAAGTCTCAGTTGCATCCGATTTACTAAACCTTCCCGATACAGTATTTTTCTCCATCCAATCATTGATAACTTCGGTTAATTCTTTACCACCATATTCAGTTTCTAATGTAATTCCACTTCCATTATTAAACACATTTACTTTTACACTCACTTCTCTGCCATTTGCAAGCAAATCAGAAAAATGCTGTTGCAATTGATTAGTAAAATTATCAACATGGGAAAGCACAGCTTCTTCCAATAAAATAGGTAACTCAGAAGAAAAAGATGGTTGCCCTGTACCTTGAGCACCAGCAATCTGTTTTCCTGTGTATGCATCTATACCTTGTAAGTTAAAAGTAATAGATTTCTTAGGTCCTGTTTGATTTATTTTCCAAGTAACTTGAATAATAATATCGGCTTTTGCTCTTTTAAAAAGTTTATCTAATGGGTTTTCGGCTAATGATGCTCCACTCTTTGTGCTTGAAGTCATGGCATCTTCGGCACTTTGTTGTTCCAAATCTTTCATTACACTTTCTAGGTTCTTTAACGAAAAACCTCTATCAGAAAACATAGTATTTATTTTACCAATTACCAATAGCAAATCTTGATCTGATTGAACAGCTTCTTTATAATTCGGAATTCCAATTTTTGTTCCTTGATTATCGAAAGTTTGCCAATAATTATGTTCTTTACACCAAACATCTGCTGGCAATACCATCAATGTTGGTTTTTTTGCTTGTGAAAACAATGAATTCGAAGCAATAACGAATAGTATTAATATTAAATTTTTTTTCATTTTTTATGTTTTTTTGAGTTTTTATTAGAAACCATTATCTAATCTATTCACAATTCCAGCCGCTTCTAGTTCTTTTCTAAGCGAGGCATGTTTAACTGAAACTGCAACACCTATTTTATATTTATTACCAACTTTAAGTCGGTCGTTTGGATTTATTGAACCATCATTACTAATACTTACAAAATTTAAGTATTTGCCCTCTTTAGAAAAAAACGAATCAAAATATTCTTTATATTGTTGCTCTGCTCCAACCTGTGTTGCCAAAGGTTTTTGCATACAACCTGGCTTCCCAGTAGTTATACCTTTGAAAATTAACGCATGAACCGCATTTTTTTTTGCTTGTTCAATAGCAATGTCTGGATTTGAACCATAACCCCAAACTTTAATAAATTGTGTACCATCGGTTCCACCACCCATACATTCTACCTCATAATCATAAAACGCTGCGGTATTTTTTTTGCTTTTACAACTGGTGTAAATTATTGCACCAGCTACTAATAAAACTAATAATATTTTTTTCATTTTCTATTGTTTTTATTTTTTAAAATTGAAATCTTAAACCTAAACTGTAATACAACTTACTTTCTGAACTTATTATGTCTTCTGGAAGGTAATTTCCTGTATGTAATATTTCATCATTCAATTTTTTACTTATTTTTATATTATATGTCATAGTACCTAATACTTGAACATTATGAAGCAAATTCATTCCAAACCTACAACCCAAATTTATTTTGTTATAGGTTATTATTGTTGAATCTTTAAAACTATTATTATTGTAAGTATATTTTGTAGAACTATTTAGCAAATACTTATCATCATAAATTATTTTATTATCATCTGTAAATTTTACTGTTTCTTGTCCCCATGCTGCAAAAGGTATTAATACAAAATTTCGCATAAAATTGATGTCTTTACTTAAACCTACAGAGAAATTAACAACAAAAGTTGATAATGTTGGTTTAAAATCTTTATCTTCTAATATTTGCTCTGTTACATTAATTTTACTTGCTAAATCTGACCTATATGTATCATAATTCTTTGACAAAAAAGTCACATCTCCAAATATTTTCAACCCCGGTACTCCTGAAAATTTTCCGGTATTATATTCCAGTAGCAAATTTATACCTTGGATACCATTTGCAATGGCAAAGCCCAAACCTGCATCGTTTTTTTGTTGTAATAACATGCCTTTGTCCAATTTCCCTCCAGCTACTTGATAAAATTCTGAACCTTTTGACTCTCCACTTGCTTCTTGTCTATTATCAGCAACATAGCTTGCAGTTCTAACAACACCTTTTCTCCTTGTTTTTATTTTTCCAGCACTATTTTGATAATTTTCAAAAACAAAATAACGTTGATCTACTCCTACTCCCTCTTTTAGTCCAATTTTAGCCTTAAATGGATTTGTAGCATAAAGCGATGTTTTTACACCGAAAATAGACATGCCTTCAAGAATTGAATATCCTTCACTAACAGCCATCCTTATTAAACTTCTAAATAATTCTTCGTTTGATAATTGTCTGTTTCCAGCAGCTTCGTTTCTTGAACGATCTTTGAATTGATTAGAAAAAAATGATTTATGAATTTGTTTCTTTGTAACCCGCTTAATTGGAAAATTATAGTTATCAAATTTGTTTATTTTGGTTTGTAAGTCTGGATCATTTGTATCCTGAATCCACATTTCTTCATAAAAATCTTTTTTTACTTGTTCATTCCAGTCCAATTGATAAAGTTCTACACCTATTGTTCCATAATAACCTTCTTTATCTCTAACCATATAAGACTCATGTTCTTGAAATTCCATAGGTTTTTCAGTAGATTTTTTATTACGGTTAAAATCTCTAGCTTGTTTATTATGAGCATCAACTTGTGCATTGTTTTTATCAGTAATTATATCCATGCGGTTATAATATTCTGGCATACTTTCAATTTCATAGTAATCATAAACTAAAATATAACTATTGTTTATTAGCTTTTCCCCAGCATCTTCTATAGCCCCATGGCCTCTTATTGAACTTTTACTTTCCATAACAGTCGCATCGGTAGCATTGTAAGTTCCTCGCTGCTTAATTAATTCCATGTCGAAAGTTCCGTCCTCTTTTCTATTAAACCATTTGGCAATAATTTTATTGGTAATTGATTTATCGGGTTCAATTTTATCAGAAAATGGTTTATTAATACAGTGATTATTAAATTTATCAGGTACATTTATCCCCACCACTAAAAATTCATTTTTTGCTTTTGAATTGTATTTTTGCAAATCATTTTCAATCATAATAGGTGTAATTGTTGACCTATTGTATTCAGTATTTGTTTGGGCTTTTAGATTAGTCAATCCTATTACAAACATTTGAATCACTAATATTATTTTTTTCATAATTTTTTTCCTACTCTCTAGCTTTTCGGTTTCGCTCCATACTTTGTAATAGTGTGTTCTGGTTTTCACTAAGATAATTATATTTTTATGTTCTACCCTCTTTGAATTGGTCACTTATAAAATTTGGTTATTATAATTAAGGAGTGTAAATTTGAGTACAATAGTCTGTTTTAGCATTTGGATCATCACCACATAACATTGGTCCCTTTTTACAGCAGAATGTATACTTTTTGTTAATAAAAGCAACATCTATTGCACTAGTTGGAAATGGCAAATCAAAATTATCATCATTTTCCACAAAATTCTTTATTTTATTATTTGACCATTTGAAAAGTCTTTGATCATCAACTTTAACATCATAATTGTCAAAATTAATCCACTCTTCACCTTTATTGGTTTGTATTTGCAATTGTAGTCCACACATACTACTTTGTACACTAAGCAATTTTCCATATATTTGATTACTACCTGAGCATTTCCTTTTAACTATCCTACCGTCATTACTAATCTTATTTGAGGCATCTGACATTTCTTTATCTACTGTTAAAGGTGACGTTTTTGAAACCCCATTTAATTCTTTTTCTTTAATCTCAAGTTCTTTCGCTTTCAGTTCTAATTCTCTTTTTTGAAGTTCTAACTCTTTCTCTGTTGTTTTGTTGTTTTTGTCTGAGTTATTACAACTTGTCATGACAGCCATTGAAAGTCCAATTGTAATAAGTCCGATGAATATTTTGTTTTTCATTCTGTAATTTGTTTAAAGTTACTATTTATCAGTATTTTTGAGTGATCTCTGGTCTCCACTTTTATTTTTTAATCAATCATAATTGTCAAAAAGAGTCGAGCCGCAATGTCGGTGCTCGTATCTGTCCGTGTCTGCTGAGTCGTTTTATAAACTTACACTGCTCACATAGGTCGGGGTCATCAAACAGTTACACAATCGCAATTGTATTCTGTTATTTCTGTCCAAGTTGAACACCTACCACATCCACAATCTTATTTGTATTTATACTTAATTATTTCCCTTACTCTTAAGCTTTTCATTTCGCTCCGTACTTTGTAATAGTTTGTTCTGGTTTTTACTAATTGTTTAAAATTTAGTCGCAAGAGAAACCAACTAATGTACCTCCTGATACATATGAACAAGTCTTTTCATATTCGTTACCATTTGAAAACAAATGTTTTGTATTAGCATCATAAATAATATCTAATGTCATCAATCCATCCTTTACCTCCAACTTATCTTGTTCTTTGTTGTACAAAGCTGGGAATTTTCTTTCATTGAATTCTAAAATATAATTTTTTCCTGTTTTAGTTATTATCCAAAGTTTGTTTTTCTGTGGAGAATTATTCCCGTTTTTTTCTTTAAAATTTTGCCACATGCCTTCAAAATTTTTGGATTTATCACCGCAAGATGATAAAATTAACAAAAGTGCGCCTACTAAATACAATATTTTCTTTTTCATAATTTTTCGCCTACTCGTTAAGCTTTTCGGATTCGCTTCTTTTTTATTTTGTATTCTATTTTGCCATTTGAAATATAAACGAAGCCATGATTGCGACTTCCTTTATTGACTTGTTATTTTTTCATTTTAGAAATTGGATAGGCATATCCTATTGAAAATCCCCAAACACGACTGAATGCTTTGTCTTGGGTGCTAACAAAATCCAAGTCGTGTTTGAATCTTAAATCAAATACAACTAAGCTTGAATTTGGCAAATAATATGATATACCACCTCCTAATGTTGCACCATACCCTAATCTATTTATCTTAAAAGTTTCCCAATCACTTCCACTTAGAACAAGCTCATCTTTTACACCCTTATAATCAAGTGTAAATTTAGCTGAATAGATATAGGAAGCATATAATCCTGTTAAAATGTGAACTTTTACATTTGAACCACCAAACGTCCATTTGCATAAAAATGGCACATTCCAATTTGAAAAATCATATTGCATTTTTTCTTTGGAAGTACTAAACAAAACACCTTGTTGGGAATAGTGTATCTCATTGATAAAACTAAACAAATTGCCTACTTTTCTTTCATGAAAGATTGCAAATTGTGAGCCTGAAACAGAATAGACATTTTCCGTTTTTTCAGTTGAACCATAAGACCTCTCATTAGCAATGTTGAAACCTATTCTTAAACCAGCAAAGCTTTCTTTATTGTTGATTTGTTGTGCATTTACAAAAGTTACTCCTATTAAAAATGCACTTAGTAAAATTCTGTTTTTCATATAAAATTTGTTTGTAAATAGTTTTTTGATTAATTATGGTTATCAGGATGCCCTGGTCTACCGCAATACTCTCTTTTTCCACTAAAATTTGTACACTCATCACATGAGTCACTGTCATCAAATACTTCAACAGTTACGCAACCGCAATTGTATTCTGTTATTTCCGCCCAAGTAGAACACCTTCCACATCTGCAATCTTCTTTGTATCTATACATAATTTTTTTCCTACTCTTAAGCTTTTCGGTTTCGCCCCATACTTTGTAATCGTGTGTTCTGGTTTTCACGTGTTAATTATTTGCTTATTTTCAAATTCGTAATTGGAATTTCAACTTATCAAGTCAATATTATTATGGTTTTTACAGCCCAACTTGCTATTATTGTAACAAATATCAATTGACCTAAATACTTTGAAATTTTATTGATTTTTGTTTGTTGGTTTGTTTTAAAAATGGAGAATAATCTTATCGGTATTTGAAATACAAAATAAAAAGCAACCAATAAACTCGAAAAATTTAAAGATGCTGCTTTTTGTATATTTCCATTCGACATTTCGCCAAATGCTCTTGTAAAACCACAAACAGGGCAGTCAATTCCAAACAGTTTTTCTATTAAGCAAAAGTGTGGAATTATGTTCATCAATTCTATAATTGAATTACTAAACAAAATGAAAAAGGAAATAACAAGTATATTACTTACTAAAATATTAATATCATTCTGCTTCCAATAATCATTTGAATAATATTTCATAATAAAATTAGGTATAATTGATATTTCCATTTTTACATTTGGCTATAAAAAACTTTCAGAAAAGTTTGCATTTATCCGTTCCAAGTGTGTCCACACTTTTGACAAACTGTTGGTTTTCTATCGGCTAATAACGATAGCAATCCAAGTGGAAAAAAACAAATTGAGACTACAATTTGCCATGTTTTGTAACCTCCTTTTTTTGTTAACTCACTGCATTTAGGACAAGATAAATTTGACATAATTTTTAGGGTTTAGTTGTTTGTTTTATATTATTATTTGTTATATTATTTAATGCGTGTTTCTTTACTTTTCAGCTGTTTTTCTTGTATTATATTCTATATCTAAAAATACTTTTATTGATTCAGACGCAGCAAGCAACATAAGAACGAACATTGCTCCTATCACCAATGCAGAAACTAGGAATATTATATTATTGTTGCTATAAAAAAAGTACATTAAACCAAATGCAACAAAAACAATCAACATAGCTAAAACTTGAAATAAACTTGCTATAGTCCTTAAAGTAGGATAACGGTTATTATCAATTTCAACATTTGAATTATTCAAACTCTCTTCAGTATTATCTGTTTCAACTGGATTTATTTGTAGTCCCATAATTTCTCTCTATACAATTTTTTTAAAAACTAAATTTCACACCAATATTTACACCTAAACTACTAAAGGGTATGTTAATTGGTGTTGATTTTCTTGAAACATTATTGTCGGTAGGAACTGAATTATCTGTAGTATATGAATCAGTATATTCCATAACTTTGTCTCGGGTTTTAAGTGTAGATATTCTATCTATACCGTCTTGTTTATATTCAGTTATTTCGCTTTTGGTAGGTGAATAGCTTAAGGTAGAAATGTTTAATTCGCCAAAAACACACATTTTTTCATTTACTTCGTAAGTTACACCAAGGGCACTAATTAAGCCAATGGCAAACCCTCCATTTAATAACGAAGTTTGATTAGTTGTACTTGTTGTACTACCAAATGTGCTTGAATTTTCACTTTTAACAGTCATGGTGGCCATGCCTAGCGAAAAGCCTACTTTAGCATAAGGATTTATTTTTTCAAAACCAGGTGTAATAATAATGGCTGGAATAAAATTCAATAACGTTGAAGAATAATTGTTTAAAGAACTATTGCTACTGCTTTTAATGCTATTTTCTGTTGTTCCACCAATTAAATAGTTAATACCTAATTCGGCTCCAATATTTTTATTAAACATATAACCAACTGCACCACATATATTTACTCCTTTACCAAACGATATATTTACTTTTTCATTAGTAGTAACAGTACCCGTTTGGCTCGAATTACTTCCATTTATATTTGACGCTATTCCCCAATTATATCCTGCATTTAGCTTTACATACAAGCTTTGTGCAAACGAGTTAATTGATAATAATGATATTGCCAAAGCAATAATTGTTTTTACTGTATTCGATTTTTTCATATAATTATTTGTTTAAAATGTTTCATTTTTTGTATTATTTTCTAACTTTTCTTTCGCCATTTGCCGCTTTTTTCCATATAACGCTGTTTTTTGTAATGCTATTTCTTCTAACAACTTATAACCTATTTCTTTTATTACACCCTTTTGTCTCTTCATTGTATTAGCATTTTTTTGGTGCTCATTCAGCAATTTTTCAAAATCTTTTATTTCAATTTCTTCTGGCAAATCAAATTGGGGTACATTCTTAATTATATTCAATTCCTTTTTTATTGCCTTTTGTTTCCTGAATTCAATTGCTTTTATTTGATGGTCATCCAACAATTTATTCAAATACTTTATATCACACTTTAAAGTAAAAACTTCATTTTCCTTTTTTTGCAACTCATACATTAATTTATTCGAATCGTTTTTATCAGATTTCAAAATTCTTACCTCATTGAATAAGTTTTTATTTATACTATTCAAATTAGTGTTCAAATTCAATAATTTTTTATTCTCTTTATCTAATAACACTACCTGTTTCATTAGCTCTTCATGCTGTGCTTCTATCAAATCTACATGCTTTGCCAATTCAAAACTCATGGTATCAACAAACTTTATTTTTACCTTGTAATACTCTTTCCCTTCTAGCGTTACTATTTCACTTTCGGAAAAATTATTAATAGTTCTCTCTTTTGTCAATTCACCAACTCCATGAACCCTATTAACTATTAACTTACTCAACCATTTTTTTATCTGTTCAATCAATTTTTATTTTTACATTATCTAATTTTTCAAATTCGTAATTTTTGTTTAAAAAACCCCATTAATCCAACGAAAATCTATATCCACAACCTCTACATTTTATGCCAAACACTGCTCTTTTACAAGAACCGCAATGTGCTGTTCTATCTGTATCATTATTCCATTTAACCAAACCATTGCAATCATCGCAATGAGTACTTTCGGCTTCAAACCCGCATTTAGGACATTCATATTCTACATTTTTTTTATCACTCATTTATTCACTTATTTATTTACAATTTATATAACTTTAAATAATCAACACTAGATTGACCAAATAACAACTAAATAAAAAATTCATTGCTTAACCATTATTAATAAATTTTGTTTGACAAAAATATTTTGTTTTAGGAGACTTGCAAGTTTTTGGTCAACAAAAATTTATTTAAGTCATTTATTTTAAGATTTTTATACTTTACCAATCATTGTAATAGGCAATAGAATCAACCTTTTCGAAGCATATTTATAAATTAATAGAATAAATAATTTTTTTTTAAATCAGACAAAAAAATTACACTATTTGTTTAAAAAGCAGCATTTATCATATTTTATTATAAAATAAAACATATAATTTTTTATAAATATATGAAATATTTAAATATTAAATGCTTTCAGTGCTAATAATTAATTGCAAATAAATAAATGTACTCAAATAAAAATATATAAATAATTCATTATTAGAATACAAACAAAAATATTTAAAATATAGTTTATTTGATGTATCAATTACGGATTTATAAAATTAACAAATAAAATTTATCAAAAATTTTAAAATACAAATTTAATTCAAAACACAGCATTTATAAGCCCTTCAAACACAAATTCTGTTTTTATATTAGCTCTTATTTTATTCCTTATTTGCTGTTTTTATTTCACAAAAAAAACCTCCAAATATGAGGTTGTAAGAAATAGTTAATCATAGTAGTTATTGTTTAGCTTAGAAGCTGCCTATATTCACTTAATAATTTTGTTATGCTCTATTTTTCGTCACTTTGCGTTGTATTTTTTGTTGATAAGCGCGCTGCTAGCCACTTCAAAATGTGCCATAATATACAAAAAAATATAATCATAACAATTCTGAATAATCAAATTTAGACAGCTTCTTAGGTAATTCAATTTGCTTTACTTGAGTATTACCAAATACCCCTATAATTTAGTCCACCCGATTGCTCGGGTCTACTTGTTCTTTTTCATCAATACTTCTTCAAAAAATAGTTCCATAACTAATGCTATGAAACGATTTTTGTTTATTAACTTGATAAAAAATTATTTCGCAACTTTGGACTAAAATATAAGAGCATTTGGTATAAATTACATTTTATCTTTGCATAATGAATGCTGCCATTGTACGAGCACCAAAAGCTATGGGACAAAACGAATATCAACTAAAACAAAAAAGCTAAAGCAAACGGTAATGCTTCGTAATCTAGAATTCGATTTTTAAAAAAACAGGTAGATCATACCAATTTTTTGAACTATAAGAATGAGTGCTTTTTTAAGTAAATGATATTTACAACCTACTAATTCAAATAGTAATTAAACCCCACCGAAATATTTCTTCCAAACTGAGGAATAACACCCCAGTCCAAATGTTCGCGATAGTTTAAATCAAACATGTTTTCAATACCAAAACTTACTTGAAAAATTGACGTTTTAATTGATTTTGCAACTGCAATTC
>JBMOGB010000088.1:0-13859 GCA_049318585.1 Bacteroidia bacterium
TTGCTAAAATCAATTACATACCAGGTGATGATGATGAAGAAGTAATTGAATTAGATGAAAATGGTAATCCAATTATTATTGAAAAAGTGATTGAATTAGATGAAGATGGAAATCCAATTATTATTGAAGCATTAAGCAGTGAGTTAATGGATGAAATAGTGGATAGAGCAATGGATGATGCTGAAATTAATCCAAATACTGAAGAAGAAGAAGAAGATGAAACTCCTCCAGCAGAATAGTATTATATTATTACCTTTGTCGAAAATATAATAATAAAAAACCTTCAAGTTGTAAAAAGCTTGAAGGTTTTTTTGTGTTTTTAAACGTCTAACGCCATTCCCACTGATATCCGCGGATAAATCTTCTGACGGTGGTTTCATGCACATCTGAATAATTAATTCTATTAAAACCAAAAAGTCATATTTTAAGTTAACTTGTGCCAAGTCTGTCATTTCAGGCAAATGAAGGCAGCATGGAACTTATTTTTGAAGACTTAATAAGCAGTTTTATTGAAACAAATATTGGTATATCTAATCACTTTTTAAATTTAGAATTAGCTAATAACCTAAAGCAAAATCTGATAGTACTTCACAATAATAAATTACTCATAGCAGCTGGAACTGGCAATGCTGATAAGCTTTCGTATAATACTGCTGTTAGAAGTGATGCTATTTATTGGCTTGACAAAAGCCATAATAATCCTTATGAAAATGAATTTTTACTACAAATTGAATCGTTTATAAAATACTTAAACATGAGTTGCTATGCTGGAATTACGGATTATGAATTTCATTATTCTTATTTTGAAATTGGTAGTTTCTTTTTAAAACATTTAGACCAATTTAGAAATAATTCGAGTAGAAAATATTCACTCATAAGTTATTTAAACAACGATTGGCAAGTGCAAGATGGTGGTGAATTGTTGATACATCAAAACCCAAATAATCAAATGATTTCGCCTACTCAAGGCAAAACGGTTTTGTTCAAAAGCAATGAACTTTTTCATGAAGTTTTGTTAACAAATAAAATAAGAATGAGCGTTACAGGTTGGCTGAAGGGGAATGGATAAAATTTTGGATTTTGGATGTTGAATTGGGAGATGAGTGCTGAGAGATGGGTGTTGAGAAATTTTGGATGTTGGATTTTGAATTGAGAGATGGGAGATGAGCATTGAGAGATGAGATTTTTCAAACTCTATACTTTCCAAATTCTCAGTGCTCAATTAATCATTGATACTTCATAATTAATCATTCATACTTCATAATTAATCATTCATACTTCATAATTCTCAGTGCCCACTTCCCTTAAATACTTCCTATTCTTCTTCTGCCTTACCCGATTTCATATCGAACATGCTGCTCATTAAATCCTTAAATTCAAAGCCACTGTTTAATTGGTGTTTGCTTAATTGACTAAATTCTGAAAGTCCGTGTAACACAAATTCCATCATTAATAATTCATCGGCTTTACTTAATTTTCCAAGAGTAGCTTTTACCATTTCTTTCAAACCTTTTACTTTACCCAATTCCGTTTCATAATTCCTATCGTTTGCAGTCGATAAAATACTAATCATGTCTCCATCATTGAACCAATTAATGATTTCGGCATAAGGATTTGGTTTTTTCGACTTCTTTGCTTTTTCAGGATTCGCAAATTGCTCGGTAAATAAAGTTCTAATAGCTTTGCCAATTAAATTCTGTGCCACATGATTGGCACCTTCTAATTCACCTTCATAAACTAATTCTACTTTGCCAGTAATATTTGGCAAAACACCGAACAAATCAGCAATTCTAATATGGGTTTTACTTTCGCCATTTAACAACATTCTGCGTTCAGCAGCACTGAACAAATTTTCCATGGCACTGATGGTTAATCGGGCTGAAACGCCACTTTTTTGATCTACCAATTCACTCTGACGCGCTTCCATGGCTATTTGTTCCACCAAATTATACATCAATTCATTGACCGAAATAGCCGCTTTTTGCGCTGGCTTAATGGCTGCTTCTTGCTTAGTAATGGTTTTCGAAATTTCAATCGTTTTTGGATAATGCGTCAATATTTGACTATCAATCCTATCTTTTAAAGGAGTAACAATACTTCCTCTGTTGGTATAATCTTCCGGATTTGCAGTAAATACAAACTGCACATCTAATGGCAAACGCAGTTTAAAACCACGAATTTGCAAATCGCCTTCTTGTAAAATATTGAACAAGGAAACTTGAATTCTGGCTTGTAAATCGGGTAATTCATTGATTACAAAAATACAACGGTGACTGCGAGGAATCAATCCAAAATGTATCACTCTTTCATCGTTATAATGTAACTTAAGCGATGCTGCTTTTATAGGATCTACATCGCCAATTAAATCGGCAATATTCACATCTGGCGTTGCTAATTTTTCAGTATAACGCTCATTTCTGTGCATCCAAGTAACTGGAGTTTCATCACCTTTTTCTGATATTAAATCAATGGCATAACGGCTTAAAGGTTCCAACGGATCGTCATTCACTTCTGAACCTTCCACTACTGGAATATATTCATCTAGTAAATTAATCATGAGCCTTGCAATCCTTGTTTTTGCTTGTCCGCGTAACCCTAATAAAATGAAATTATGTTGCGATAAAATGGCAGTTTGTAATTGTGGTAAAACCGATTCATCATAACCTTGAATTCCTTCAAATGGATTTTTTCCACCTTTTAAAAATGCAATCAAATTTTCTCGCATTTCCTCTTTTACACTTTTGGGTTTATATCCGCTTGCTTTTAATTGTGCTATTGTTGTTATGTTCATTTTTTTTTATTGAAAGATTGAAAGATTATAAAATTGTAAAGATTTCAAGATTATATATTGTCTATTGCTTATTGTCTATTGCTTATTGTCTATTGCTTATTGTCTATTGCTTATTGAATTCATTCAAAATCTTTTGTCACCCTGAGCGGAGTCGAAGGGCATCATTCAAAATTTACTTCACCGCTTTCCTCTTCCCACGTTCAAAGTCTTCAAATATAAAATCGCCTAAACCGTTTAATCCGCTAAAGTATGCTTTGCCATTATTTACTTGAGTAAACTCTCTTACAAATTGCTGCAAATAAGGATCTGTAGCAATCATAAAAGTGGTAATAGGAATATTTATCCTTCGGGCTTGTGCAGCCATGGTTAAGGTTTTATTGATTACTTTTCTGTCTAATCCAAAACTGTTTTGATAGTAGCCATTGCCTTCTTTTAAACAAGTTGGCTTACCATCGGTAATCATAAATATTTGTTTATTGGCATTTTTTCTTTTTCGTAAAATATCCATTGCCAGCTCCAAACCTGCATAAGTATTGGTATGATAAGGACCCACTTGTAAGTATGGTAAATCTTTTACTTCAATGGGCCAAGCATCGTTTCCAAAAACAATGATATCTAAAGTATCTTTTGGGTATTTTGTTTTAATTAATTCGGCCAATGCCATGGCTACTTTTTTAGCAGGCGTAATGCGGTCTTCACCATATAAAATCATGCTGTGGCTAATGTCAATCATTAGCACAGTAGATGTTTGAGTTTTAAAATCACGTTCCCGAATTTCTAAATCATTTTCGGTTAAATTAAAGTGTTCTATACCATGATTTACTTGTGCGTTATGCAAACTTGCAGTCATGTCTATTTGGTCAATATGATCGCCAAAACTATATTTACGAATATCGCTATTGGTTTCATCGCCCATGCCGGTAAACTTAGTTTTATGATTACCGGGTCCACTTTTTTTCAATTTACCAAAAACCTCTTCTAAACTCTTTTTTCTAATGGTTTGATTGGTTTTTCCAGTTGGTTTAAAATCGCCATTTACTGGATTTTCATTCACATAACCTTTGTCTTTTAGGTCTTGAATAAAATTTCCCATGCCATATTCATTATTGGTAAAATGGTGTTTTCTATCCACTTCATTCATCCAATCCAATGTTTCAGCCACATCGCCATTGGTATGCTGCATCATTTGCAAAAACAAATCCAGCATTTGATCAAACAAACTGCCTTTGGTGTTATTGGGAATATACTTTGAAAACAAATATCCTTTCATGATTCGTATTTACTAGTGGTAAAAGTATAAATAGTAATTCATAAACGGGCTATTTTGTTTTAAATAATTGAAAAAAAAGCGCAAACAATTTAATGTTTGCGCTTAAGGTGAAGTATATATATTTAATTACAGCCCAAAGGAATCACAAATGCGTTATAAATTAAATTATCGCCTTGAAGTATTTGAATGTTGTATCTAGAGCCTTGACTGAAACTAAAATCATTATCTGAAAAAGATAAATTTTCAGAAAAACTTAAATTTTCCTTTTGAAAAACTATTAAATCATTTTCCTTTATTACGAATCTTATATTTTCTCCAGAACCTTCTATTATTAACTTACTAAACAATTCAGAATCATAGCAAAAGTTAAATGAATTTGAACTTTGGTCATATTTTATTTCAATTTCATTTTTATCTTCAATGCCAGTAAAAAATAACCTTACATTTGAAATCAATAACTTTATTTCTTCTTTTTTAGGCTTTTCTATTGGTTTTTCCTTAACTTCATCATTATCGGAGTTACGAGGCCTAAGTAGTGAATCAATATAATTTTGTTTTCTAATTGATTCTTCTGCATCTATTACTTTTTTATTTGCAATATTTTCAGGTCTTAATATTAAAAAATATAATGCTAAATATATTGAAAGCGTTATAAACAATAAAATTGAAAAGCTTATTTGCCAAGTGCTAAAAAATCTAGTAAATGCGTTTGGTTTGCTTTTAAAACCATTATCAATAGCTACATTTATTTCTGTTATTTTAGCTTTTTCTATTTCTTCAAATTCACCATCTGCTTTTGCTATCAATTCAATAATCTTACTTTTTACTTCTTCCCCTTTTTCTCTAGTTGAAAAATAAGATTTTTGAGGAATAATTGGTGGTAAAATATCAGCTGACATTAAATTGAATAATTCTTTCTTTTCCTTTTGAGTAAATCCATCAAGACCAGAAATGCTATTAGCTAAATATCTTTTTTCCTGTTCTTCAATAATTCCATCTGCTTTTGCCATGTGAATCATTAAGAACATCTCATGTTTTCTATCCAATTTATTTAAAAACTTTCGAGTTGAAAACGCTTTTGAAAATAATTCAGAGATTTTAGATGTAATTTTTTCTCGTTCTTCTGCAATATCTGTTGGATTGCTATGATAAAATATTTCTTTTTCATTATCAATACTAATTACTGATACATCATGATTTGTAGAAGATAAAATATGAGTATAATTAAAAACTGAACAAGGAACTGCTTCATAATAAAGCTCCTCTTGAATCAATTTCAAGTGTTTACTATCTTTTATTTCTGCTATGACTAAACCTTCTTCAGAACAGATTTTACTAAATTCATCATAATTTTCTAAATTAGTATCATTAAAAGATTGAAACGTTAGTTTCATTTTCCCATTTGAATCAGCATGTTTTTTTATTTGTTGTAATGATAACTCAGGATTGTTTTTATTGCCTGATTTTAATGCTAAAAACTCTTCAGGACAAATATCTATACTTGTATGAATATAGTGTAATTTCCCAACTTCTCCCATCGTTTCGCATTCTTCACAATCAACCTTTCCATAACGATTTTCTTTATGATCTCCATAACAGGTTTGACAAGTGATTTGCCTTTTCCCACTACATTTGGGACAAGTAATTTTACCTTTTGCATTGCATTTTGCACAACGAATTATTCCTGAACCGCCACAAAATTCTTTGCCTATTGCTGAATTAATACCTCTCCATAATGGGTCTTTACTAATTCCAGAATTTGAACATTTTACATACCCTCTTCCATTGCATTTAAAACATCTGTTAAATCCTCTTCCAGAACATTTTGAACAACGTACTCCATTACTTTCATGTCCCTTTCCAGAGCAAGCCGTACATTTTATTTCACCACTATTACAATCGCTTTGAGGACAACGTAACTCACCAGAACCTTTACAACTAGGGCAAGTGTATTCTCCTCTTGCACCGCAATTTTTGCAATCTATTTCACCAGTAGCATCACACTTATTACAATCATAAACATGCTGTCCATGACACTCATCCTCTGGACATGTTACATATTTGTCACCATCGCAACCACTACAAGTGCATCTTTCGGATTTTGATGGAATGTAAAAATATTTTTGGGTTTCTGCTATTTCATTATTTATTGTATCAATTTCTAAGTTCTCATATTCATTTTTATTTAAATTGATTATCGTATGTTTTATTGATATTTTCTCTTTTTCTGTTAGTTTATCAATTAATTTAGATTTATGAACTTTTACGGGTGTATTTCCATTTCCTTGAAGAAAATTATCTTCAAAATCATTTATAATATCTTTGTACAAGGGGAATTTTAAATGATATAAAGTTCTTGAATATGCTATTGATTTATATTTCACATAAAAATAGTTTTTACGTGTTTCATTTTCAATCAACATTTGATCAAATCTCTTGGAATCATTTTCTTTAATTTTTTCAATTAAAGTTTCTTTGGAAACTTCATTTCCATTTTTTATTCTATTTTCAGTTAGTTCTTTCATAATTTCTATTTTTTCCAAATACCAGTTAATTTAAGTGCAAAAAAACATATAACAACAGTTATTAATAATGTAGAAGAGTTTATGTGGAATATATATTTGGAAACAAAAATTAGCAAACAAAAAGCAATTACTAATTTCCAATTTTTGAAAACATTTTTGTAAGTACTAATCCTAAAAAAAATACCAAAAATAGATTCGTCAAGCGCAACCTCATCACCCCACATATGTCTGCTTCGCGAACCGTTTATGCAAGGGTCATCTTCGTAGTTAAATCTATTTGAAACTTGTTTACCACATACTTTACATCTAGCCATTATTTTATTTTTAGCAACAATGAACTATTAATTAGCAACTAACAAATCATAAATGAAAATCTTCTATTCAATTTTGAGTAAACTTAAAAAAAATCACTAATATTGCTTTATGAAAATTACTGTTGGACATAAATTGCATAAAATTAGAGAGGAAAGAAAATTAAGCCAAGCAGATATGGCTGAAATGTTAAGTATTTCTTCTGCAACATATTCTCGCTTGGAAAGAAATGAAACTTCTGTAGAATTAGAAAATTTAGTATCTTTATCAAAAAAATTAAATATTCCAATACAGGAGTTTTTACCTGAAACTCTTTCGATTAATAATAATACGGAAAACGGGCAAGGTCAAGTAATTTTTGGTAATAATTATTACTATGCAAATAGCCAAATACCTCAAGAGTTAATTGATGAGATAAAAGAACTAAAAAAAGAACTCGAATTAATAAAGGAATCTTTAAAAATCTAATAAAGTTGATACTTAGAACTATCAATAGAGAATAATATTTGAATTGCTTTGTAACAAACATAAAAACATACATTTGCCGCATGCTAAAAACATTTTATACCACCGCATTATTATCCTTTATTTTTATTGCAAATGCACAACAAAAAGTATGTGTAGCCTTTTATAATCAAGAAAATTTGTTCGATACCATTAACGATCCAAATAAAAACGATGAGGAGTTTTTACCTGAAGGGAAATACAAATGGAATACTGAAAAATACACTAACAAATTAAATCATATGGCACAAGTAATTGCCAGCATGAATGAAGGCAAAGGAGCTGATTTTATTGGCATGTGCGAAGTAGAAAGTGTAAATGCTTTGTTCGATTTAAGTAGAAACAAAAAACTAAAAAGTATGGACTATAAGTTAGTATTTTTTGAAGGTGCTGATGAACGTGGAATTGACAATGGTTTTTTATATAAAAGCAGTTTGGTAAAATCGGTTGTTGGAAAAACATTTGAAGTAAATCCGGAAGGATTAGGTGGCGACCATACCAGAAATATATTGATGGCTGAAGTAACTTTAAAAAACAAAGAAAAGGTTTATTTTTTGGTAAATCATTGGCCAAGCCGCAGAGAAGGAGAAAAAGAAAGTGAATTTAAACGCAAATATGTGGCAAGTGAAGTGCGCAGAATTTGTGATGATATTTACAAAACAAATCCAAAAGCAAACATCATAATTATGGGCGATTTGAATGATGAACCAACCAATTTATCGGTTATTGCATCGCTTGGCGCAACAGGAGCCATGAGCCAAACTAAAAATAATTTATTGTTCAATACCATGTATGCTTTGGCAATGGATGAGCAAGGAAGCCACAAATACCAAGGCAAATGGGGCATGTTAGATCAAATAATTATCAGTGCAAATTTGTTAAATGAAAAATCGAAAGTGCAATTTGTAAAAGAATCAGCCCAAGTTTATAAGCAAGATTTTATGTTGGAAACTGCTGAAAAATATAAAGGAAATCCTTTTAGAACTTTTGTTGGCAACAAATATTTAAACGGCTACAGCGACCATTTACCTGTGATGATTTATTTGAATATTGGGAAGTAGGTTTTGGGTTGAATTGGTTAGATCGATTAAGTTAATAAGATGAAATCTAAAAACATAGTTTTGATGCTGCTTTGTGCTATTTTACTCAGCAGTTGTTTTCCATCTTATTTAATTAATAGAAGAGTTGGTAAAAATAAATTTGAGAAAATTAAAGAGGTTCAAGCTATAATAAGTAAGAATCTTCCAAAAATTGAAAAATTTGAGCAAAAATCTTATATTTCCACTGAACAAAATGTTAAGGATATTTTTGATTTTTTAAGTGTTCAAGAACAAGATAAAATCATTTTACTTTTAGAAGAAGAAGTTACTTTAATCAGTGTAGAAAACAATCGTATACTTTTTGAAATAAGAAGTTCCAATCATAATCCATTTATTTTTTATCAAAATCAAAAATTAACTCTTATATATTGTAATAATGATTCATACTGCTCTATGCCAGAAGTTTTTTCTGATAGTAAGTTATTAAAAAAGATAGAAAATAACTGGTTTCTAGTTTTAGATAATGAAAGTAATAAAATTAGAGGGTAAATAAATTATTATTTTTATTGAATGAAACGAAGTCCAATTCTATCAACCACTTCCAATGATTCGCATGGTCACCCTGAGCCTGCCGAAGGGTCGTGTATGGATTCGACAAGCTCAGGATGACATCAAACTTTGCCTTTGGTCAGTGTTTTCAACGAATAGTTATAGCAAGCCATTTCGATTGGAGAAATCACCAACAGAGGACAAAAAATTTAGTCTTTTATAATTGTAGTTTCTGAAAGTCTATCATGAAATCCGTTAGCTGTAAATAAAAATGATAGTTGATCAAATGGGATTAATCTACAAAACGTTCTACGAATTATATCACTAGAATCAGGCTTTGAACCGTCAATATTTACAACTTTTGTTTTGGTAATAAATTTACCAATTGTTTTTTGATAGTTTGTTTCCATATAACCATAATATAAAAAAAATGCCATAAAAAGAACAACATAAACTATTGCATCGTTGGTTATATTAACCATAAAATGTAGTATCATAAATAATAAAATTGCAAGAATATAAAAAGCAATTGTATCAACCACTAAATGAATAAATCGAGTTGAAGTACTTACGCTTTTAGCTGTAAATTGATTTTGAACTTCACTTTTATTAGTTAACTCAATAACAATATTATCAAATTTTGATGGATCAATCCCTCTTTTTGTTATTTCTTCTTGTGCTGCTTTTACACCTAGAGGTTGGTACGATTCTACATCAACTGTTGTAATTTTTATAAGCTCTTCATCAGTTTTTTTTGACATTACGTCTTTAAAATCAGTATACATATTTAATATTTTATTATATAATTCTACAATTCAACTATGTTAAGGTGATGGATAATTTTTTTCAAAAAAATCAATATAAAATAACGTTGGGTCATTCCGTAGTCCCGCAGAGCGGGATTCCTTGACTTAAAACATCTATGATTTTAGCAAAATTGGTTTTTATATTCAATGGTAATTATTTGCAAGGAAGATTCCTACGGAATGACTGAATTTTTTGCTTTTGCCTTTTAGTTATAGCTTTATATGGAAAACGTCATTTTGAACTATCAGAACCACAACTACCTATTCAAATACTTCTTCAACTCTTTTTCTAAATTGTCGTTATAAAGATTTTTTGCAATGATTTGTCCTTTGGGATTGAGTAAATAATTGGTTGGAATCAACTCAACATGAAACGAATCAATGAGTGAACTTTTCCAACCATTAAAGTCACAAATAAAATAAGGCCAAGGATACACTTCACGCGCCATTACCACATGGTAAGTTTCTGGTTTTTGATCAATGCTAATGCTTACAATATTGAATTTTTTACCATCCAAAAACTTGGTATCTTTATACTTTAAATAGGCAGTAGTTAAATCCATATTGTTGGTTAAAGATGGTAAATCCCAACTGGCCCAAAACTGAACAAGTGTATAACTGCCTTTTAAACTACTAATTTTAAAATCCTTGCCATTGTATAATTTACCCGAAAAATCGGGACACTGATCACCAATTTTTGGTTCGTTATCAATTAGGAAATTGAAGCTGATGAAAGCAAAACCAATTAGGATAAAATATGTGATTCTGTGCTTAATCAATGCGGGTAATATCAGCGCCTATGGCATTTAAACGTGTATCAATAAATTGATAACCTCTATCTATTTGAACAATATTATTAATGGTTGAAGTTCCTTCGGCTGCTAAAGCCGCAATTAACATGGCTACTCCAGCTCTAATATCGGGACTACTCATGGTAATGCCACGAAGCTTCTGTTCTCTGTTACTACCAATAACTACTGCTCTATGTGGATCGCACAAAATAATTTTAGCACCCATGTCTATCAAATTATCTACAAAGAAAAGGCGACTTTCAAACATCCATTGATGAATTAAAACTGAACCTTTGGCTTGAGTGGCAGTAACCAAAGCTATTGAAATTAAATCAGGTGTAAATGCAGGCCAAATGCCATCTCTAATGGTAAGCATAGAACCATTTATCAGGCTTTCTATTTTATACGAATCTTGTTGAGGAATAAAAATATCATCGCCTCTAAATTCCATTTGAATGCCCATTCGTCCAAATATTTTAGGAATATTTCCTAACGAAGGAATAGAACAATTTTTTATAGTAATTTCCGAATTGGTAGCAGCTGCTAATCCAATAAAACTACCTATTTCAATCATATCGGGTAGCATTCTGTGTGTGCAACCTCCCAAACTATCAACGCCATCTATTACTAACAAATTAGAACCAACTCCACTAATTTTAGCACCCATGCTAATAAGCATTTTGCAAAGCTGTTGTAGGTAAGGTTCACATGCAGCATTATAAATGGTGGTTTTGCCTTTGGCCAATACTGCCGCCATTAATATATTGGCAGTTCCTGTAACCGAAGCTTCATCCAAAACCATATAAGCACCTTGCAAATTTTTTGCATCTATGCTATAAAACTTTTCATCATGGTTATAATCAAAATGAGCGCCTAAAGCTTCAAATCCACGGAAGTGAGTATCTAAATGTCTGCGGCCAATTTTATCGCCTCCTGGTTCCGGAATAAATGCCTTTCCAAATCGGCCTAAAAGTGGACCAATGATCATGACAGAACCACGTAAACTAGCACCTTTCTTTTTAAATTCATCACTTAAAAGGTATTCTAAATTTACATTTTTAGCAATGAATGAATAGGTTTCATCATTTATTTTTTCAACCACCACGCCCATATCGGCCAGTAGTTCTATTAGTTTTAGTACATCTCTAATATTTGGAATATTTTCAATGATTACTTTTTCTTCAGTAATTAGCACTGCACTAATTATTTGCAATGCTTCATTTTTTGCACCTTGAGGAATTAACTCACCTTTTAACTGCTTACCACCTTTAACTTTAAACGATGTCATTTTTATAAAATTATTACTGCGAAAATATATTTTTAAATGGCTTTTTATTTAAAATGTTTACCACAGCTGGCAACAATAGTTTAAGAAAATGTATAGTTTACTTTAAACACTAAAATTGATATTCAAACTATTGTTAATTAATTTGTTTTTGAAAAAGTAATTTTTCTTTTCATACATAAATAAATGTTGTTCAATCAAGTAAAATTCATTTCGACAAGCTCAATGACCGCGGCCGTTGAGCTTGTCGAAACGAATATCAATTACAACAAAAAATACTTAATCAAATACGATTTATATAACAAAATATTAGTTTTCATGTTATTTTTTTCATCTTTTGCTATTAGTCAGTTTCTATCCAGAAAGCTATAATAAAGGCTTCAACTAAAGTTATGATTTTTTCTTGTAAACATTGATAAACATTAAAGTTCCGTAGGAACGAAACATTTTGTAACAACGGTCCCGATTTCTATCGGGATTAACCCGTTGAAATAACGAACGGGAAATTTTACACGAAAACCTGAAAATATTTGCGAAAGCCTCTGGCTTTCGCAAATATTTTGAGGCTTTCGGTATGTTTGTTTTTACATTTTACCCCGAATTTCATTCGGGGCTATTGAGATTAAACTCTACCGATAGCTATCGGTACAGAGTTTTCCTTAAGTTGCCACACATGCGATAGCTGTCAGCAACTAGCCACCAGCAGCCCTTCCAAAAATAATCCAATTTCTTACGAACTTTTTGAGTAGTTTTGTGTTCGTTTTTTATATAAATGAGTCAATCTACAAACAAGGAAATTATCATCAAGGGCGCACGTTCACACAATCTGAAAAATATTGATGTAAACATAAAGCGCAATAAATTAACAGTAGTTACAGGAGTTTCAGGTTCAGGCAAATCGAGTTTGGTTTTTGATACACTTTATGCCGAAGGACAACGTAGGTATGTAGAAAGTTTATCGGCTTACGCCAGGCAGTTTTTGGGCAAAATGAATAAACCCGATGTGGATTATATTCATGGCATTTCGCCATCCATCGCCATTGAACAAAAAGTAAATACCCGTAATGCACGTTCAACGGTTGCTACTTCTACTGAAATTTACGATTATTTAAAATTATTATTTGCCCGAATTGGTGTAACATTTTCGCCCGTTAGTGGCAATATGGTAAAACGCCATACCATTGACGATGTGGTGCAACATATTTTGGCATTGCCCGAAAATACCAAAGCTTATTTATTGGTTGCCATCATTGATAACGACAATGATTTACGAAAACAGTTGGAAGTGTTTTTACAAACAGGTTTCAACCGATTGTTTTTGAATGAAAAAATGCTGGATATTGAGGACTTTTTAAACGATGATGAGTTATTTAAAAAGTCACTGAAATCGAAAGGGAAATTGTTCTTAATGATTGACCGCTTTGCGGTGCAACAAAACGATGAAGACTTTTTAAACCGCATATCTGATTCAATTCAAACCGCTTTCTTTGAAGGTTTGGGTGAATGTACTTTACATACCATCGATGAAAACGAAAAGAAAAAAGACGAATTGTTTAATAATCGTTTTGAATTAGACGGGCAAAAATTTGAAGAGCCAAGTGTCAATTTATTCAGTTTCAATAATCCTTTTGGAGCTTGTAAAACTTGCGAAGGTTTAGGAAATGTAATTGGAATAGATGAAGATTTAGTGGTTCCTGATAAAGGTTTATCCATATTTGAAGATGCCATAGTGCCTTGGAAGGGCGAAAAAATGCAAGAATGGAAACATTTATTTGTAAAGATTTCTAGAAAAAATGATTTCCCAATTCATAAACCATACTTTGAATTGAACGAATCACAAAAAGATTTCTTATGGCATGGCGGAACTGATTGGGCAGGTTTAGACGGATTTTTTAAAGAGCTAGAAAAACAAACTTATAAAATTCAATACCGAGTAATGTTAGCGCGTTACCGTGGTAAAACTACTTGCCCTGATTGTAAAGGAAC
>JBMOGB010000089.1:0-13769 GCA_049318585.1 Bacteroidia bacterium
TTTGGGAAAAAAATCAATTTTTGGAAAGCCTTACTTTTTGAGTGAACCCTAATTACCTCAAACAGTTTGTAAATTACAATGTTTGTTACTTGGAAAGAAGATGCTTCCAGCATTACGTTTATTGGTGTTTTATTATTTTTCAAAATCGAAAATTCCAACATGTGCGGAAACATCTGCGAAAATCTGCGGTATCTGCGGGCCACGTTTCTTTTGATAGTTTGTACACTTCAAAGCCGTGCAGCCAATGTCATTAAGTTAAGCATTTATTGTCTTAATTGATATACGTTTCTACAAGCTCAACGACCGCTGTCATTGAGCTTGTCCGAAAGCAATCGGACGAAATGAATTTTCCTTAACTTAATGACATTGGCCGTGCAACAGCGTTGCAGAATATTTGTTGTTGGTGTTGCTTTGCTAAAATACCAAACAACAGCAAAAAATGGTTGGTTTGGATACAAAACTATGGTCAGCTTTATAGTAAGATTGGATGGTGTTTTGGAAGGTAAAAGTTTGTAACTTTTATTACATCATTCGCAAGTTACAGTTGGCTTAACACTTGCCATAGCAGTAGAAGAAGTGGCCATAAATAAATGATAATTAGTTGATCAAGAATTCAACTACACTTTACAACTAATTACTAAAAAATAGTTTTGTAACAAAAGTAACATAGTATTTATTTAAAAAAGCATATCATTGTATTGATAAAAATATTCACTTTTAAACAAATACACATATGAAAGCAAACATGGGATCGGCCGACAAAGTAATAAGAATACTTGTAGCCATTTTAATTGGAGTTCTATTTTACATGGATCAAATTACAGGAACAGCAGCCATTATTTTATTGGCTTTAGCAGTTATTTTTATTGCTACTAGTTTCATGAGTTTTTGTCCATTGTACTTACCTTTTGGTTTTTCTACCAAGAAAAAGTAACAAGGAATTTACTTCTTTTGGAATAGTTGGTGAGGACACTAACTATTAACAAAAAAATGAAACACATTTTATAACAGCTTGGCAAAACTGCTAAGCTGTTTTGTTTTTTTTAATACTTTGCAAACAATAAATATGAACCAAACTTGGAACCAACGATATGCTGAAAAAGATTTTGCATATGGTGTTTTACCTAACGAATTTTTGGCAGAACAATTAGAGAAATTAGCAATAGGAAATATACTTTTTCCGTGCGAAGGCGAAGGTAGAAATGCGGTATATGCTGCACTAAATGGTTGGAATGTAACTGCTTTTGATTTTAGTGAAGCTGGCTATGAAAAAGCTAATTTATTGGCAAAACAAAACAATATTGTTTTTGATTATAAAATAGCTGATGCCTTGGAAATAAAATTTGAACCTGAAAGTTTTGATGTAATTGCAATGATTTATGCTCATTTTCCCGTTCCGATAAGAGCACTATTTCATGCTAAAATGTTAAGTTGGCTTAAGCCAAATGGAATAATTATTTTAGAGGCATTTAACCCATTACAACTTAATAACAAATCGGGTGGGCCTAAAAATATTTCGATGCTTTATACAGAAGAAATAATTGAAAACGATTTTAAAAATATAACAACAAAAATGTTAAGTTTAGAATCCATAATTTTAAACGAAGGCAAGTACCACCAAGGAAAAGCCAATGTGATAAGATATATTGGCATAAAATAAAATATATTTCATTATGTAACAAAAGTAACCAAGCTATTATTGTGTTATTGCTACATTTGCACTTAGAAGATGTCTAAATTCTGAATAATCAAATTTAGACAGCTTCATACAAAAACATGAATATTTTAAACAAATACAAATTCACTATTTTAGGAGTTATACTAGGTTCAATTGCAGGATATGCTTACTATTATTTTGTAGGCTGTGCAAGTGGAACTTGTGCCATTACTTCTAAACCATTAAACAGTACTTTATATGGTGCAATGATGGGTGGATTATTAGCCGATTTATTTAAAAAAGAAAAAACAAAAAGCATTTAAAAAAAAAGATTATGAAAACAGAAGAAATCATTATTGCCAATCTTAAATGTAATGGTTGCGCAACTACTATTAAAAGAGAATTGCTAGGCATAAATGGAGTACAAACGGTATCAGTTGATGTAGATAAAGATGCCATAGACTTAACCTACGATGATGATGTGGAAAGAAGCACTATAATTAGTAAACTTCATTCGCTTGGTTACCCCGAAGCAACCGAAAAAAATGGATTGCTTTTGCAATTAAAAAGTTATACCAGTTGTATGATTGGTAAAGTACATAATTTATAAAAACAAACAGTAAAATAAACAATGAACATAGAAAATTTAATTAAAGAAAATAAAGGAACAGTAGTTGATGTAAGAACTCCATCTGAATTTATGGGTGGAAATGTGGCTGGTTCAATCAATATTCCTTTGAACGAAGTAGTAGAAAGATTGGATGAGTTAAAGCGTATGGAAATGCCTTTGATTCTTTGCTGTGCATCGGGTGGAAGAAGCGGACAAGCGCACCATTACTTATCAAACCAAGGAATAGATTGTGTAAACGGTGGTTCATGGTTAAATGTAAATTATTACCAAAGTCAAACAGCTTAAAAAACAATAATGATAAATACAATTAAACAATTATTTGGATTAGGTCCAAAGGTAGATTACGCAGAATTAGTAAAGCAAGGTGCTGTTATTTTAGACGTGCGCAGTAAAGGCGAATTTGCAAGCGGACATATAAAAGGATCGGTTAATATTTCGGTTGATACTTTAAGTAATAACTTGAGTAAACTAAAAGATAAAAACAAACCAATTATTACTTGTTGTGCTTCGGGTATGAGAAGTTCATCGGCCAAAGGTATTTTAAAATCGAACGGTTATACTGAAGTACATAATGGTGGTGCGTGGAGCAGTTTACAATATAAAATTAAATAACAAATTGTAACTTGCGCCAATTATAAAGAAGTGCCACAGATTCACATATTCACAGATTAAACAAAACTATTTAATAATTACTATTTGATTGGTGGGGACACCAACCGAGGATAATAAAAGTGAGCCACAGATTCACAGAATTAGACTTACAATTATATATAGTTTCAAGTTTGTGAATTTTTGAATTATTGGTAAAAAATAATTAATCCGCAAAGCGGACAATCAAATAAAAAAATTAAATAATGAACGTACAAACACTTTTAACAGGTTGGAATTTTATGCGCGGTTTGCGCCTAGTATTAGGAGTTATTTTCTTAATGCAAGCCATTGAAATGCGTGATATAATTACTGGCTTAATTGCAACGTTTTTCTTGTTTCAAGCTGTAACAAATACGGGCTGTTGTGGGTCAAATGGATGTGCAGTTCCTGTAAATAAAACCAACGTAGATGACATTCAAGACGTAGAATTTGAGGAAGTAAAAACCAAATAATTATGGCCACATTTTCAGAAATTATTAAAAGCGATAAACCAACGCTAGTCGATTTTTTTGCAGAATGGTGTGGACCTTGCAAAACAATGAAACCAATTTTGGAAGATTTAAAATCAAAAATTGGAGAAGAGGCAACTATTTTAAAAATAGATGTAGATAAAAACCAACAAGTGGCCAGCACATTTCAAATTCAAGGCGTGCCAACGCTTATTTTATTTAAAAATGGAGAAATAAAATGGCGTCAGTCTGGAGTAGTTTCAGCAAATAATTTAGCACAGATAATTAAACAAAACTCGTAAAAAACATATGAAGAATTACCTATTTATAAGCATTTCAATAATTACCATATTATTTAGCAGTTGTTCAAACGGACAAACTCAAAAATACAAAAGCAATCTTTCTGCAACAGAATTTTCAAAGAAAATAACTGATGTGCCAACAGCTACAATTATTGATGTTCGTTCACAGGAAGAATTTGAAGGAGGACATATTCAAAATGCACAAAATTTTAACTGGAATGGAAACGATTTTGAGAAACAAATATCAAATCTTGATAAATCGAAACCAGTTTTAGTATATTGTTTAAGTGGAGGAAGAAGTTCATCGGCTGCTAGAAAAATGCGTAACGATGGCTTTAAAGAAGTGTATGAATTAGATGGTGGAATGATGCAATGGCGCAATAGCAATTTACCAGAAACCACCGATGGAGCAGCTGCAAAGCAAGCAGGAATGAGCTTACAACAATTTGAGGAATTAACTAAAAGTTATAAACTAGTTTTAGTTGATTTCAATGCAGAATGGTGCGCACCTTGCAAAAAAATGTTACCAATGATGGAAGAAATTTCATCTACCATGCAAGACAAAGTAAAGGTTGAAAAAATAGATGTGGATGTAAATAATGAATTGGCTACTACTTTAAAAGTAGAATCAATTCCAATGTTTATCATGTACAAAAATGGAGTTGAAGTTTGGAAACATTTAGGCTTAATAGAAAAAGATAAGTTAGTAGAAGCTATCAATCAAAATAGCAAATAAGGAGTTTGAAAATATTGTAATAAACTTTTAAACAAGAGGCTGCATCAACAGCTATAAAATCCTCGTCATTTCGAGCGGAGTCGAGAAATTAATATTCTTGTTTTTAAAACATTTCGACAAGCTCAATGACCGTGGTCGTTGAGCTTGTTTGTTTATTATCTATCAAATAAACTTAAAGCAATTAGTTTTTGAAAATATAAACCAATTGTTTAGTTTCAAAAAACTCTCCTTCAAAAAAAGTACTTAAATCAGCAGTTTGCACATGTAATTTAGCATTTAATCGTTTCAAATCTTTGATTTCTTCTTTCAAATCGCCACCTTTAAGCAGCAAATAGCCATTTAGTTTTGAGTTAAAACAATCTTCAGCAATGTAATCTTGTGTCCAGCGGTAAAGCGTTTCCATTGGTGCTACTGCTCTACTCAAAATAAAATGAAACTCTTCTTTTAAATTTTCAACTCTTCCCACTACAAAATCAGTATTTTTCAAACTAATTCCAATTGAAATTTCTTCGGCTACCTTAATTTTTTTGGCAACTGAATCACACAAAGTAAACTCAGTATCAGGAAATAAAATGGCTAATGGAATTCCAGGAAATCCACCACCAGTACCAATATCTAGAATTTTAGTACCTTTTTCAAACTGAATATATTTGGCAATGGCCAAGCTATGTAAAACATGTTTTTCATAAAGCGATTCAATGTCTTTACGCGAAACAACATTTATTTTACTGTTCCAATCCACATATAAATCGTACAATAATTTAAACTGTTGGGTTTGATGTTCAGTTAAATTGGGGAAGTATTTGGTTATAATTTCAAAATTCAAAATTTGTAGTGTTTAAAGTCTGGCGCAAAATAGTTTATTTCCTTTGCCTAACCTTAACCCAATTGTTAACACATGGATAGAATATGAATCTATCATTTTTGTGTTTTCTGTATTAACAATTCCAGTTAAATTTTTTGTATGAGTAATATTTACAAAATTATCAATGCCAACGCTTAACAATTGATTCAATCTGACATGAAAACCAATACCAATAGTACCAAAAAAAGCAAATTGTTTATCAGGAATATTATTCAATTCTGATCTGCCAATTCCTACAGAACTTCTTATTTGGTATGGATTAACATATGTCATAGTTGCAGAATAATAGGCTGCTCCTAATCCAGTAATTAAATTAATGGTATAAAACTGGTCTCTTAAAAACAAATTGTTGTTTAAACTTATATTGCTTTGAATACTAATATCGTCAAGAGTAGTTTTAAACATGGTTGTATTTCCCCATGATTTTCCAAATCTTTGACCTTTTAAATCAGCATGATTATACCGCAATCCAAGTTCAAATTTATCGCTATAAGTTTTAAAAAATCCAGCAGAAAAAGCGGCAGTAATTTCATTTGGATTACTTGTTTTAGGTAATGAGTACAATCTTCCTGAACCCCAATAAATACCAGTTCCAGCACCAATTATAACTTTATAGCTGTTTAATGCAGAAAAACGTTGGCCATATTGTGCAAATAACTGGCCTGCAAACATTAAGCATAAAAATAGATAAAATAATTTCCTCATAGTTTCAAACCACAATTATAGACTCCTAAATTGGGTAAAAAAAGAAATTTTATGCGTGATTAATAATAAATGCATAAATAATTGGTTCAATCTACTAATTTACAGCTAAAACCGAAGTTTAAAGGAATATAATTTTACAAATGAAAAACCAAGTAGCAGATTTTCCTTTAAAAAAAAAGGATGAGCAAAAAATAAAATGATTATCTTTATTTGAAAAATAATCAAAAGAGAATGTTAATAGAAATTTCCAATTTAAATAAATCGTATGCCAATCACCAGGCTTTAAAAAACATAAATATTAATATTCCAAAGCAAAGCATATTTGGTTTATTGGGTCCTAATGGTGCGGGAAAAACAAGTTTAATTAGAATTCTTACACAAATAACCCAAGCTGATTCTGGAACAATTTTATTTGATGGTGAACCACTAAAAGAAAAACATATTTATGAAATAGGATATTTACCCGAAGAAAGAGGTTTATATAAAAAAATGCATATTGGTGAACAGCTTTTATACTTTGCAGAACTTAAAGGTTTAAGTAGTGCTGAAGCTAAGAAAAAAGTAAAATATTGGGTTGATAAATTTGAAATAAAAGATTGGTTGAATAAAAAAGTGGAGGAACTTTCTAAGGGAATGCAACAAAAAGTTCAATTTATTGCAAGTGTTTTACATCAACCAAAACTCATTATTTTAGACGAACCTTTTAGCGGATTTGATCCGCAAAATGCGCAACTTTTAGTAAATGAAATTTTGAAACTAAGAGATGAAGGAAGTACTATTATTTTTTCGACACACAGAATGGATACTGTTGAAAAACTATGTGATGAAATAGCAATGATTAATAAAAGCGAAGTGGTGCTTAGTGGCAATAAAAACAGCATAAAGCAGCAGTTTAGTTTTGACGAATATAGCTTACAATTTAACGGAAATTTAGTTGAATCAAACCATTATGAAATTTTAAAAAATACTAATGACGAGGCTATCATAAAAATATTAACTAATAAAAAAGATGCCATAGCTTTTATAAATAATCAAGTAGAATTACAATCGTTTTTACCCAAAATAGCTACTATGGAAGATATTTTTATAAAAATGGTAAATGAAGGTAAAGACTAATGAACAAATTTTTGACAATGAAAAAACAACTTTTCATTTTTTGAATTTTGAGTAAAAAACAAATACTCGTTGCCACCATCTTTTAAATTAAACTGCTTTGCAATTTCGGCTTCGTTTATTGGAAAATTTCTTTTACTGATATTTGCTTTTAAAATACTCTTTGATTTCAAATAGTTTTTCAATTGAGATTTTGAAAACAAAAACGATTCAACAATTGTAAAACTCCTTCCATGAAAATTTTCAATGTATTTATTTCCAACAAAAAAATTGGAGTTAGTAGCAATCATTTTCAAACCTAAACTTTGAGCATAATTAGCACTTAAATTAGCTTTTATAATAGAAGCATTAGGTTCGTAAAAATATTGGTTTTCTACAATTGGTGTTTCTTCATTAATAACAGAGTTTACATTACTAAAAACTTGAATATCTTGCTCATTTATAATATTTACAGCTTTAGTAATAGTTATATTGTTTTGAGTGAAATCAACCAAAAGCAATACTTCTTTTACTTCATTTTTTAGTGAAACAACATGAATTTCTTTGATGTTTTCAATGGCCGATTTACAATAATCCAAATCAACCATTGGCGATAATTTTATTAGTAAATGATTCGTTATTTTTTTTATTTGAGGCAATAATTCTAAAATATTTGGAGTACAATCAGTAAGCAAAAACTTTTTAGAAGTTGAACCTGGTCTTCTATCAGCATCAATATAAATAAAATCAAATTTTGAAGTATTATTTGCTAAAAAATCTTCGGCATAAATAGTTTTTCTTTCTATATTTTGGATTCCTATTTTATTGAAATTACAATTTACAATTTCATTTAATTCTTCATCAGCATCTAAAGAAATTACTTTTGAAAATACTTTAGAAAATGCAATGTCATCAACCCCTAAACCACCACATAAATCTAACATAGAATCACCTATGCAAAATGAAGATTTGTAAAAAGCAGTCAGTTCACTACTGGCCTGTTCATAACTTTTGGTAGGTAACCAACAGTAATTTGTGATAAAAGTTGGTAATTTGTAACTGGCTTTTTTAAAATTTGCAATGGTTTCAAGTACTAAATTTGTATTGAAATTCGTTTGTTTATTATATTTAAGAGCAAGCGTGTGTATTTCGTCATTTAAATGTTTGTGAACAAATATTTTTATATTAAAGTTTAAATGTTCGGGTAAAAGGTTATACTTTTGCAAAGTAAATTTCAAGTGTTAATAAAATAGTTAAATTATATAAATCAAATAGTTATGAAAAAATTAGCTCCTTTCGCAATATTTGCTTTAATCATTGTTTTGATGATTTCATGCAAAGGATCGTGCCCTAAATTTTAGTTTTAAACTAAATCCATTTACTGATTGAATCAGTAACTAAACAAATTGAAAGTTTATATCTTGAATCAAATCAGGATGTAAACTTTTTGCTACAGGACAACTCAGTCCAATTTCAATAATTTTAGCTTTATCATCTTCGGTTAAGTCGTTTTTAGGAATAAAAACATTTATTTCAATCTTACTAATTCTTCTTGGATTGCTGCTCATGTGCTTTTTTACAGTCAATTTTGAGTCAATTAAATTAAATCCCATCAACCTAGTTTGTATAGCAATTGTAGTCATCATACAACTAGCTAAACCCTTTGCTACCAAGTCGGTTGGAGAAAAAGCCAAGCCTTTTCCAAAATTATCAGTTGGTGCGTCAGTAATAATTTTACTGCCTGATTGTAGGTGAGTTGCCTCACATCTAAATTCTCCTAAATAAATTACTTCTGCTGTATTCATTTTTTGTTATTTTTGACAACAATAATAAAAGAAAATCCACATTGCAAAAACGAATTTTTATTACATTTTATTTTGTGTTGTTTTTTATGAATTACAATACCGCACAAAATGCACCAATTACAGATGGTGAATTGCTTTATTACAAAGACTTCAACTTAGGTTTTAACTTAAATACTTATGGTGGCGGAGGTATTTATTACCGACATGGTTGGCACAAAACTGGAAGCAAAAAGAATTTTATAGAATCGGATATTTCATACATCAGGCATCCAAAAGAAGTTTGGCGATTTGGTTACCAAGACAATCCAAGTTCATATACTTATGGAAGATTGAATTTTGCCTATTTTTGGAGAAATAGTTTTGGTCAAAAAATTGAATTAACAGAACGTAGTTATAAAAATGCTTTAGGCTTAAATTTTATTTATAATATTGGCATTTCCTTAGCACTTTTAAAACCTGCCTATATTGATTATTTTATTCAAAATAAAGATGGATCAAATTCATTAGTGAGTGAAAAATATAATCCAGAAAGACATAATGTAGAATATAGAATTTATGGAAATGGACCTTTCCTTTCTGGTTTTAATGAATTGAATGTAAAATTTGGTTTATTTGGCAGAGCAGGCTTAAACATTGAATATGGCCAATACCCAGATGAATACAAATCGTTGGAAGCGGGAGTAACTTTTGATGCATTTAACGAAAAACTTCCAATGGTTATTAAAGCAGAACAAATTCAGTTTTTCCCAGCTTTGTACATTGCATTTAATTTTGGTTGGAAAAAATAAAAACAATTCATTTACAAAATAAGTTTATAAAATATACAAGAAATAAGAATGATAGAATTACCAGTATTGAGCGAAGCGAGAGTAAAAAAACCAAGCTGGCTAAAGGTAAAATTACCTACAGGCGAAAACTACCGAAAAGTTCGCCAATTGGTGGATGAATATAAATTACATACCATTTGCGAAAGCGGAAACTGTCCAAACATGGGCGAATGTTGGGGCGAAGGAACTGCTACATTTATGATTTTAGGAAATATTTGTACGCGTAGTTGTTCGTTTTGTGCGGTAGCAACTGGAAGAGCAAAAACATACGATTTAGAAGAGCCAATGCGTGTGGCAGAAGCAATAAAACTAATGAAAGTAAAACATGCTGTTCTTACTTCGGTAAACAGAGATGAATTACCTGATAAAGGTGCAAAAGTTTGGGCTGATACCATTAGATTAGTGAAAGAATTGAGTCCAACTACAACCATGGAAACATTAATTCCTGACTTTTTAAGTAAATGGGATTTGTTATACCAAGTGATTGATGAAAAACCTGAAGTGGTAAGCCATAACATGGAAACTGTTCCTAGATTATACCGTAAAATTCGTCCTCAAGCTAAGTATGAAAGAAGCTTGGAACAAATAAAATTAACTAAGGAAAGAGGCCGAAGAACTAAAAGTGGTGTGATGCTTGGATTAGGTGAAACTGAAGCTGAGGTTTTTGAAATTATGGATGATTTAGTCATTCATGGTTGCGATGTTTTAACACTTGGTCAGTATTTACAACCAACCAAAATGCACGTTGCTGTTGAAGAATTTATAACTCCTGAACAGTTTGATTATTACAAACAAGTTGGTTTAGCTAAAGGTTTAAAATATGTAGAAAGTGGTGCTTTGGTTCGCTCAAGCTACCATGCTGAAAGACATATTTAATGTCCGATATAAAATTCCAATTTCATCGTTATGCTTGCTATAAAAAAGGTCATTTGCTAAGAGCAAACTCCCTTTTTTCTACCTTTTCAAGCCTCGAACTTGAAATTTTATAACCAGACAATTTATGAACGATTTTACATAAAACATAACAGAAATTTAAAAATATAAAATGTTAAAAAATATCATTGAAAAAGCATGGGAAAACCGTGACTTAATAAAAGAAACTGAAACTCAACAAGCCATTAGAGAAGTTATTGATCAGCTTGATAAAGGAATTTTAAGAACTGCTGAGCCTATTGCTAATGGATGGCAAGTAAACGATTGGGTAAAAAAAGCGGTGATCCTTTATTTCCCAATTCAAAAAATGGAAACCATAGAAGTGGGTCCATTTGAATTCCATGATAAAATGTTGTTGAAACGCAATTATGCCGAATTGGGTGTTAGGGTTGTTCCTCATGCTGTTGCTCGTTATGGTTCGTTTTTAGCTAAAGGAGTTATATTGATGCCAAGTTATGTAAACATTGGTGCTTACGTAGATGAAGGAACCATGGTGGATACTTGGGCAACTGTTGGAAGTTGTGCTCAAATCGGTAAAAATGTACACTTAAGTGGTGGGGTTGGAATTGGTGGTGTTTTAGAACCAGTTCAAGCAGCGCCAGTTATTATTGAAGACAATTGTTTTATAGGTTCGCGCTGTATAGTTGTAGAAGGGGTTAGGGTAGAATCAGAAGCTGTTTTAGGAGCTGGGGTTACATTGACTATGAGTACAAAAATAATTGATGTAACAGGCGAAAATCCCATTGAATACAAAGGAATTGTTCCCGCACGTTCGGTAGTTATTCCTGGTTCATATACTAAAAAATTTCCTGCTGGCGATTATCAAGTTCCTTGTGCCATTATTATTGGCAAACGCAAAGAAAGTACTGATAAAAAAACCAGCTTAAACGATGCTTTAAGAGACAATAGCGTAGCTGTTTAAATTTATTATTCATACAATAAATAAATTTATAAATGAAAATAGGATTTGATGCTAAACGAGCTTTCAATAACTCAACTGGTTTGGGTAATTATTCGCGTTTAGTAATTTTATCTCTACTGCAAAATTTTCCTGAACATCAGTATTATTTATTTACGCCAACTATTGATGAGAAATATAAAAATTTTTTTATTGAATACAATAATGTTGAAATCATTGAACCTGAAAATTATTTGCATAAAAAATTTCATGCAGCATGGCGCAGCTATAGCATTGGCGACATTGTCAACGATTTAAAGTTGAATATTTTCCATGGTTTAAGTAACGAAATTCCTAATGGAATAAACAGTAAAATAACCAAAACTGTAGTTACCATTCACGATCTTATTTTTCTTCGTTATCCTGATTATTACAATACAATAGACGCATATATTTACAAGAAAAAATTTAAACGTGCCTGTCAAAATGCTGACTTAATATTGGCTGCAAGCCAGCAAACAAAAACAGATATTGAAACCTATTTTGAAATAAAAGAAGACAAAACTAAAGTTCTTTATCAGGATTGTGATGATGCTTTTGCAAAACAATATTCAGCCATTGAAAAACAAAAAATTACTTCAAAATATAACTTACCAAAACAGTTTATTTTAAGTGTTGGCACCATTGAAAAACGTAAAAATCAACTAACAATTTTAAAAGCATTAGCCAAACTTCCAAGTGATTGGAACTTGGTTTTGATTGGAAAAAAAACTGATTATTCAAAAGAACTGATTGATTTTGCAACCAAGAACAACTTAATAAATAGATTACAAATATTTGAAAACATAAACTTTGATGATTTACCAATTATATACCAATGTAGCCAAGTTTTTGTTTACATTTCAGAATTTGAAGGATTTGGAATTCCAATATTAGAAGCAATGAAAAGTGAAATACCTGTTATTACTTCAAATTGCTCTTCATTGCCAGAGGTTATTGGCTCAAATGGTAAATGTATATCACCCTTCGATTTTGAAGCAATTGTAAGCTTTATAAATATTGATTTACAAAACTCAGAAGCAATAAATAATAGGGTAAATGAGGCAAAAAAACGAACTTTTTTATTCGATAAAAATTCAATGGCAAAAACATTGATTGATTTTTATATTAAATCAACTGTATAAATAACTTTATCAAAAAGCAGTATCAATTTGTTTAATCCAATTTAGTTGAATTAGTTTCAAACAAAAAACCACAAAGGAACATAGAAAACATAGTTTAGCGCTATGTTTTCTATGTTCCTTTGTGGTCTAATTTTATATAAATAAACAATGACTTGCTTCTCATTATTTATTTAATTTTTTAAAAAAAATATTTTTTTAAAAAATAATATTTTATTCAGTAAATGAACCCATTGCACTGAATTTTTCAATTCTTGTATTTATTAAATCTTCAGATTTTAAAGTACTTAGTTCAACCAACATTCTATCAATTTCTGTTTTCATAATTACAAAAGCTTCTGCTGGATTTTCGTGAGCACCACCTAAAGGTTCTAAAATTATTCCATCAATTAATTTATTTTTGTACATGTCGTTAGCAGTTAATTTTAAAGCATCAGCAGCTTTTTCTTTAAACTCCCAAGTACGCCATAAAATAGAAGAACAGCTTTCAGGCGAGATAACCGAATACCAAGTATTTTCCATCATCATTACTCTATCGCCAACCCCAATTCCTAAAGCACCACCACTAGCACCTTCACCAATAATGATACAAATAACAGGAACTTTAAGCACGCTCATTTCTAACAAATTTCTTGCTATGGCTTCACCTTGCCCACGCTCTTCAGCTTCTAATCCGGGCGATGCACCAGGAGTATCAATAAAACAAATAATGGGTTTATTGAATTTTTCAGCCAATTTCATTAAACGTAAAGCTTTTCTGTAACCTTCAGGATTTGGCATTCCAAAATTCCTAAACTGACGTTGTTTGGTATTTCTACCTTTTTGATGACCAACAATCATGACAGTTTTACCATTAATGGAAGCAAATCCACCAATCATTGCTTTGTCGTCTTTTACATTTCTATCGCCATGTAATTCAACAAAATTATCGAAACAATTTTCAACATAATCTAAAGTGTATGGTCTATCAGGATGACGGCTAACTTGAACGCGTTGCCATCCATTTAAATTACTATACAATTCTTTCTTAGTAGATA
>JBMOGB010000090.1:0-13592 GCA_049318585.1 Bacteroidia bacterium
AAATCTCTTAGTTCACTATTTAATTCACTTGCAAAAACACATGAATGACCTAAATTGTTCAAAGCCAAATGAAAACCACCGAGACCAGCAAATAAATCTATAAATTTTAGTTTTTTTTCAACCATTTTAAATAAAATTACAAGCTACTAATTTACAACTGAAATTATTTAAAACACAAAAAGATACAATTCTTTATAAACAAAGTATGGTGTATTAATAATTTTGATAAGACACTTCGGAAAAGAAAGGAAAAATTTTGATTTAGTTTAAATGCAGTTTTTAATAACTCCAAGATACTCCCCTACTAACTTCTTAATTTCTAGATAACGTTCAGACTTTTCATTTGTAGGCTCGTTCAAATAAAGTCCCCGGTTTATTTCTAACATAATTGACTGAACATTTTTATTTTTCTGGTAATATTCCATAGGCATAATTGAGCCTTTATAAGGCCAATCGACGCCCAATGAAAAGCCTGCTTTTTCAAAAAACGAAACTGACAAGTCTATCAGCTTTTGGGGTGTATGAATGGAATCGGTGCCAATATTAAAGTCCGGACGATTGGAACTTTTGTCTAGGTCTCGAGTAAGCGGAATACTGGGATAGGAATGACAATCTATTATCAAGGCTTTCCCAAACAAATCGAGTTGATTTTGAACCGCTTTGCTGAATCTTTGGTGATGCTTCCAATAATATTCAGACAACACCTTTTCCCGTAATTCTGGGGTAACAATTCTCATTAATTCGCCCTCATCACTTTTCTCGTATAAAACACCCATTCCAAATTGCGCCATAACTTCCTGGGCATCATCTGTGAACCTTTCTGGGTCACAAAAAATTCTAGAAAAATCAGCCACAATCATTTCGTCATCCGCTGAATAAAATAAATCGTCGGTATACCAATCGGTTAATTTAATAAGCTCTTGGTTTAGGGATATTTTATCAATAACATAGCCATCCAAAATTGGGATATTAATTGAAGAATGCGGGATGTGGAAGATGAGTTGGGGGTTCATTGGGTTGTTTTTTTATAATTTAAAAACTGTTTGAAAATTACTTTTAAAGTAAAATTCGGATATACAATTGATTCTAAAATAATAGTTTTTTTAATAGCATCAAAGAGTTATTTACAACAGTTCTTCAATATGAACCCAAACAAAATCATTTAAAAATGGATCAATATTTTCATACATAATAAATTGATTTTGAGATTTTTCAAATTTATAAAACAATATTTTATTACAAACATTTCTAGAAAAATCATTATCTCCTCCATCATAAAAATCAAAAATTTCTACTCTAGCATATAAACTATCTTTATAAAGAGTAAAAAAATAACTGAAAGAATGATTATCAATTATAGAAATTTTTCTGTAAATTTTTTCATTACCCCTGTAAATGTCATTATATGTAATTTCCTCTTTGGGTAAATCAATTTCTTTTATCAATTCATTTATTTTATTATTTTTAAAAATTTGTTTTAAATCACTGATAATTTCTGCTTTAGTATATTCTTCGAAATTTTTTATAATTTGTTCGTAATCGCGTTGTTTTTTTATAAAACTATTTAGATGGTTATCTATTGTTTCAACTTCTAATTTTTGTGTAGTAATTTTGGATTTTAGAGTAATAATTTCCGATTTTAATAGTTTTATTTCATTTTTGAGTTCGAAATTCTTAGAGCTACACTCATAATTTATTTTTTTTAAATCCTCTAATTCCTTTAAAACTTTTATTGTAAATTCTTTATCATCATTCAAATTAATATTGTTTCCTATAACATCTAAAAAAAGATTAAAATCACAATATTTAGATTCATTTCCAGTAATATCTTCTTTAACATTTTTGTGAAAAATAACACTTTTATCATTTATGTTAAATAGTAATATTGGAAATGGGAAATCATCTTCTATTCTTTTAATTTCTTCATTTTCATTAATAAATTCATAATTGTCAATTAAATACCCAACAAAAAATATTTCTTTTCCGTAGCTCCCAGTTCTTACAACTATATCAAATTTATTACATCCAAATTTTTTATTTTTTGTCTCATATTCTATAAATATATCAATCTCAACACTAAACTTATCACCCAATTTTAATTGAATTTCACTTTTAATGTAATTTAGTATATCAATATTATTTTCGTTATTTTTTTCCATATAGTATTTAATAGTTCAATCAATTATTATCAAAATATTTTATAAAATATATATTGTAAGTCTTAAAACTAATTTGAACTTTTGCTAATAGAGTCTTTTTTTAATTCATTAATTGAAAATCACTTATCAAATCGTAGCCAATTAACAATATCTGAATACCTATTATCTGTAATCTCTTCATACTCCATGTTATCTAAATCCATTCGAAAATAATTACAACCACTATCACTCCAACGAGCAACTTCATCTTTACCACCTTCAAAATACCAAAACCTATCAACCTTTGCTATTATTTCATCCTTTTGAAAACTAAAAGAATATTCACATTTTTCATCTAATTTCATCTTCCTCAAAGGAGTAAGTAAATCAACGTGATTTTTTATTTTATCAAACTCATATTTTAATCTATCAAGTTCATTTCTTTTATTTGATTCAACTTGTTTTTCTAATTTTTCTATTTGACCTCTATCCATTCTTTTATAATATTCGGAATCTTCTTTTAATTTGTCAAATTTCTTTTCAATTTCAGATGTTTGCTGTTTTAAATTCTTAAACTCATTATTCAATCTATCAAGTTCTAAATCATCTTCTTGCTTAAATTCCTCATGGGATTTCTTTAATCTTTTAATGAAATCTCTCTGAGACATACCCATATTTTCATAACTAGATATTGGCCACTCTCGATTAGGTGTTATATACATTATTTTATCATTTCCCATTGAATAAATATAAACTGGATAATTCAATAAATCTTTTTCTATCTTGTCCTCTATTGATTTTATATTTGTTTCAATGTTCTTATCTTCAACAAAATTCACCAGAGCTATTATATCATCGTTGTTATTTTTAATTATAATTTCAAAACACCTTTGACTGCCATTGTTCATGGAAATCGTGTCTGATGATATTTTAGCATCATTTAATTCATAAAGACAAATAGTTTTAAAAATTTCAGCTTTATTTTTTATAATATCATTCATGTTATTAATATTTATAAATTATTTTGTATTTCCCAATCTTCCATCCTTCTGATGGTTTTCGTTATTTTAATTTTATCCTTCTCATCTTTTGTTAAAGCCTATTCCTCATCATTGTCTAACTCTTTGCCCATACAATACTTGATGTCATAATTGATAATAAAATCTAACTCTTCATTAGTAAAACCATAATGTTGTGCTAGCAAAGTGTCGATTTCATCGATTATAGGTTTTGATTTTTGAGGAAAAAATTGTTGGAATTCAACATCGCCAGTTTGGTATTTAGCTTTTTGCATTATTGAATTTGAACTCAAATCTTTCATCAATTTATCACACGAAATAATAAGTTTCTTTTTAGTATCATCACTAAAATTTTCTATATCAATAGGGTTTTTTTCTTTATTGAATATATCAGCTTGATGAGCAACTTTTTTCTCAAACTCTTCTTTGAAATGAGCTTCAATTTTGCCTGATAAAGCTTCTTCTACATCAAAACTCTGTCCGCAATTTGGACATTTTATTTTATCGCTCATGATAAACTTTTTTGAATTTCTATTTTTTCTGTATCTAATGAATAGGCTACAAGATGACCGTTTTTTGCAACACTATAATCCAAACACTTAGCATTTGATTTCGAATCTAAAGTTGGATTTTCTTCTTTCAACCAATAATGTCCAAAAAATATGGGTTTATCATCAGGTATATTATCTAATATCCCATTAAATTCCAATCCCCTTAATGCAGTTGGACAATTAAACAAGTACTCATCATTCATAATATTACCATTGCTGTAATGCCACCATTTAACTCTGCATTTATCTCTTTTGATATTATCAGCATCATAAAAATGATGCCCATCTGTCAAGTTGTGTTCTTTTCCTTTTAAAAGTTCTTCAACTGCATTATATTCATCTGAGTTTTCTATGATAACCTTATCTAAAAAATCTTCATTCCACACAATTGTGTTGTTTTTTAGAAATTCAATATGTTTTTGATTCCAATACGCATGAACTACTCTGTAGTTTTCATTTTCTATGTACAAAGGCAGATTCTTAATCCATTCCAAATACATTTCCCATTCTTCTGGATAATGTTGAAATTGTCTCAGTGTTTCTATGTGTTGGTGAATTTCTTTATAACCATGTTCCCTGTAATAACCTCCATCCCTTTTGTTTTTGGTATGGAATAAGATGGCGTTGTATTCATGATTCCCCATAACAGCATCTGCTGTTTTGTTATCACACATACCCTTAACAATTTCAAGAGTTTCTCTTATTTGGAGCCCTCTATCAATATAATCTCCAACAAAAACTACTTTTCTGCCTTGAGGATGTGAAAAATACCCCTTGTTATTGTTGTAACCAAGTTTGATTAACAACGAAGCCAATTCAACGGCATGACCGTGTATATCACCTATAAAATCTACTTTCATTTATTTTAAATATAATCTTTGTCAATATAAGTAAATTTCTTTTAAACCTGTATCAAATCTTTTCATCAAAAAACTCTTAGATTTAGTCAACAGTTTGTTATTCCTATCTCTATATAAGAGTAAAAATCTTCATTCAATCTCAAATCATTTGATTTGATATTCAGATTAACTATTGTGCTTCTAGCAACTCTCATTTTATTTTTTTAAAGTTATAAATACCCATATAGCAATTCCAAAAGGCATACCGCTTAGCAAAGCAGCAATTAGAATATTACTCCATTCTGCATACCAAAAACAGGTTTCAACTACAAGACTATACAGGTGAATAAATCCAATAATCAGTAATGATGCACTAACGCCCAGTCCATAATAAACTAGAAGTTTTTTAAGTAATTCCATGGCTTAGTTTTTTACAAATCTTTCCTTGTGATGAAAATCAAAATATAAGTTACCCATCAAACGAAAACTAGGAGATTCAATTTCATATTCAACATTTGCTATTAAATCATTTCCAACGCTAGTAAATCTGATTACCGCATCATCTCCAATAATTCTGATTGCTTTGGCGGAAACTAAATCATTTAAATCTATTTCCATAATTGTAATTTCTTCGTTTAATAAATCTGAGGCTCTAAGTTCTAATTGTTCCAAGTCTATTTCCGGATATTCAAGCTCAATAATTGCTGCAGATTTATATTCTCTATTTGAGTTGATTACGGCTAAAGCCAATCGTTTAGTTTCGCTTTCTTCCTGTATTACAACAAAGTACTCACTAGTACAGTTTTCTCCTTTTCGTCTATGTTTTGAACCATAGGTTTGTCCCAATTTGAATTGTGATTTCATTGCCTATATATTATGTAATTGATAAATGAAGTAGAGTTTCGTGTCTTGGGAAAATTTGAATCCCAATTTTCCATAGTAATTTAGCATCATCTTTAATCTTTAGCGAAACCGAGGGTATGTTCGGCATGATATTTTTTACTTCAGAAAAAGGAAATGTTATCTCTTCAAAAAACTCTAACGGTTCATAAAATTCCATGCTTTTTGAAGTGTCAATATAACGTGCTACTATTTTAATATTTCCGGCAGCAAGTACTTCTAAATATTCAAAATGAAGGTTTACGTGATCCTTCAAATTAAAATGATTCGGATTAAAATAAAGAACCCTCTGATAATCGTTTATGGCGTTGAACCTTAGCTTCTCTTCTTGAACTAAAAAATTTCTTTTTACAACTTTCATCTTAATTCTCGTTTATAATTCTAATTAGTGTTGGTTGATTGTGTTGCAAAGCCACGCCGAAAAAATTAAAATAAGGGCCTTCATCCAGTTTTTCGATAACGTCAATGTGACTTACATTTTTTGGTATCGCAGGGAAAATCAAGGAAAAATGATACACTTGCCCTTTACTTTTAAAATGATATTTGGCAGGAGCAATTGGAATATTAATCGCTTTAATCATTCTATAACATACTTCACTGCCTTTTGGTCTTATAAAACAACCGGAATTAATATGTATCCATCCTCCATTGATATACTTTCTTGACGAGATATACACAAAGTCAATTCTAGTAAATTCATCTCCCAAAATAACTTTTTCAATACCCAATTGAGAGTCTGGTGTATGGTGCGAAATAGGATTTTCGAATACGTTAGTTTCTGTTTCTTTTAGAAGCTCTTCTCGAGTTTCTGATTCATAATTTGATTTCATAATTAATAGTTTATAATTTATGAGGTAAAATTATAACGGCACTCCGTACAATATATACGGAGTGAATTATTTTATAAAAAAAAGCCCCACAATTGTGAGGCCATTAATTTGAGAATAATTAATCTTTAAGATGAAGTACTTCTTTTACTTGGTTGTAATCGTTCCAATCTGTATTTGGGTTGGCCATTTTGTTGGATGGAGATATAACAACATATCTCAATGTTATTGCGCCTGGATTTGAAATTGCTACAGCATTGGTACTTTGCACAATCAAATATATTGTTCCTACACCAAATTCATAACTAAGATTAATATTTGTGTTTACGTCCGGAAGAGGGGCCCATACCGTTTGACCATTATCAGTGTATTTTCTGAATACTAATACAATTCCCCTATCCACAATAGTTTGGGTAATAGATGAAATGTTAGTTATACTAGATGTCCACCATGTACCACCAAATTGTGATGTCCAATTTGATGTAGCAAATTGAACAGTATTTGAACCATAAACGTTAGCGTTACCATCAATACCATTGGTTCCGTTGGTCCCATTAATACCATTTGCTCCTGCAGGACCTGCCGGGCCAGTTTCGCCATCTTTCGAGCAACTAATTGAAAGTAATGCAACTACTAAAACTAATCCTGTTTTAAAAAATGTTTTTTTCATAATTTTTAATATTAAACTGTTTTTCCTACTCATAAGACTTTTCGGTTCCGTCTCGTTTTTTATAGTGGGTTCTGAACTCCACTTTTTCTTTTTATCGTTGCTTAATGTTGAATTTAAAATTCCATTCACCATTGTATACATAAGAAATGCGTTGATAATTATATACAATAGGTGCCTTCATTTCTTTTTTCATAAAAGCAATATAATTGTATACACTTCTTTCTGTAATACAGAGTTTAGCCGCCAATTGCTTAGGGCTTCCGGTCATCTCATTTACAATGAGATTATCAATTCGTATGATTATTCTAATATCCAATTTTGTGCAATTATATTCTTTGATACTGAAACTGAAATTCAGTACCCAGATTTAATAAGATTTCTTTCCTAACTAATTTATTTTGAGTTGAATGTGTCTTTAATTTTTAAATTCTGAACAAAGATTTACATGCAAACCGCACAATGAATACGGAATGATTTTTTTTATGTATTTTTATAAAAAAATTAACAATGGAGATTTCAAAATCTGCCTACAGTAGGTATCGAGTCATCGATAAAATGTTGAAAAACATATATAATCCTTATCCTAACTTACAAGATATTCAGGAAGCGTGTGAGCGAAGCTTACATAAAACACCTTCTTTAGATACACTAGAAAAGGATATTAGAAACATGAAACAGTCGGAAGTTTTTGAAGCTCCAATTGTATTTTGCAGAAAAAATCTTGGATATTATTATACCAACCCCAATTACTCTATTAATTCGATTCCACTTACAGATAGCGATATTTCAAGCATTAAAGAAGCGCTTGATTTGATAAAAAATCTAGGGGGCAATAGAGTAAATGAACGATTTAGTGATGCCATACAGAAAATTCTTGCTACCTACAAAGAAGAGTTTCCCGATAGCGATATCAAAAGAAAAATCATACTAACTGATTATGTTGAAGGGGCTAAAGGATATGAGAACTTCGATACTTTGTTTAAGGCTTGTAAAAATCAGTATCCCGTCTTATTTTCTCATTATTCCTATAACAATAGAGAATTCAAATCAATTATTGTGCATCCAATACTACTCAAAGAATTTCAAAATCGCTGGTATCTTGTAGGTTATTCTGAGGTACATAAATCCATTAGAACCTTTGGATTAGATCGAATTTACGAGCCCTTGCATTTAAAGAGAAAATACATTGCTAGCGATGAAAAAGAGGTGGATAGCTACTGCAATGATATTTATGGAGTGTATCCAATAGAAAATCAACCGAAACAACAAATCACATTTTTAACTTCAATTAAGATAACAAACTACTTTGAAGCCTATCCAATCCACGATAGTCAAAAGGCCGAAAAAAATGAATCAGGCTCCTCTTTTTTCACAATAGATGTGGTGCCAAGTATGGAGTTGATTCGGTTATTCCGTTCTTATGGAAAAAACCTTAAAGTTATAAATCCAGAATGGTTAAGAGACCAAACTAAAACACTTTTATAACATGATAAAAAACAGCAAAAAATTAGTTTTTAATCTTAATGTATTGGGGCATGATGAGTCAAATCCTGTCTTGTTAAGAATTAATTTGTTTCCAGATTTAACTAAAATTGATTTTGGCTACACAACCACAGATATGTATATCAATGGCGGTTGGATTAAAATTTCGCCAGACACTTTTATTGAAAATGTAGTAACCAAAGAGCGTTACGTGATGACCAATGCAACTGGAATTACCATTGCACCCGCATTGCGAAATTTTGAGTCTAAAAAAGATTGGCAGTACTTTTCTTTGTTTTTTCCTCCAATTAAACAAAAAGATATGTTGATTAACATCATTGAAGAATTGAATGGAAATAAAAACGATTTTAACTATTACAACATTGAATTGAAAATGGCGGATGCGATAGAAATTATAGATAAAGTTTGAAAAAAATTAAAAAAAAATTGAACTGCATTCCATTTGCAGTCATGTAAATTATATTTGAAATTGCTAAATAACAACTCATGAAAAAATTTATTTTACTTTCTATTTTAGTTTCTACATTTGGATTTGTTAATGCTCAAAAATCCCAATTTGGTATTAAGGGTGGTCTAAACATATCAAATCAAAGCAATAGTATTAAGACATTAGATTATCCGCAAACATCATCTCCAATTATAGCGTTCAATATTGGTGGTTTTGTCGAGATTAAAATTTCTGATAATATTTCTGTTCAGCCCGAATTATTATACTCCGCGCAAGGTGGAAAATCTAATTCTGTAGTTTTTTTAAGTACAGAAGATCCAGGAGAGTTTTTCGATGTTGAATCTGAGAGTAGCCTTTCCTATATAAACATTCCTGTGATGTTTAAATATTATGTAATTAAGGAATTTAGTTTAGATTTGGGTCCACAATTGGGTGTTTTAGTAAGCTCAAAAAATAAATTGACATCAATTGGTCGAACTACAGGTGAAATTATTAGCGGTGAAAATAGTGGTGATTTATATAAATCAATCGATTATGGTTTGAATATTGGTGCCGGTTATGCTATCACAAAAAATATTTCTGCTGAAATTCGTTATAACTTAGGTTTAAACAATATTTCAAAATATGCATCTTCTGAAAGTAAAAACAGTGTGTTTTCTATTTCTGCGTGTTACAAATTCTAAATATATTTTTGAATTAATTTAAAAAGCTATCAAACGGTCTCAATCCAATCGTTTGCTTTGTTACTTTATGCGGTTCCAGTAGCTTTAACAAGCTTTATTTAAACTGAACCAAAAGCTTCCCCTAAACTTATTCCTACAACAAATTCATTACAAAATTCAAACTAATTTTATTGAAAAATTTGTTCAACCATATTTAGGAAGGAAATTTCTAGGAACTTGCAGTTGAGTTTTTGGAAAGAAACCAGAACCTAAACCATAATTTTACTTGAAAATCTTCATTTAAATCTAATATCCTTTTGAAAAAAATATCCGTATTTATCCGTAAATATTCGAATATGGATTAACTTCCTCCTCTTCCACTCTTTCAACAACTCTAGCAAATGAACTTTTTCGTGTAAAATATACAACCAAAAAGTGTCGTTTTAAAATGCCGCATAACGTTTCCTTGCTAGAGCTTGTGGCGGCTTATGGAAAGCTTTTTTTCATAAGCCGCCTGAGCGAAGTTATGAAAAGTAAACGAACAATTTACCGAAAAACTAGCCATGAGTTTTAGCAAGTGTTAGCTGTAGTACTATTATCTATTAAATTCGTTTTAATTATTAAAGAAACAATGTTTTATATATTTACAAGGTATTTTAATTGATTATTTTATGGAATTTGTTTTTAACTCATTTAGACACTCTGGTGTTATATTAAATGAACCTGAATTTATTGAAGAGTTTACAGAAATAATCGATGTGATTTCTGCGATAACGGAAGAACAGTTAATTGCAAGACATGAAAATTACGGTGTAAATAATATTGAAAATACTCCTAAAAGTTTGTCAAAAGCTATAAATGATCTTTTGAAAGAGGGATTAGTTAATAAAGGTTGGGTTGCTGAATCTGGGATATTTCAAGATGCGGATTATCAAGGTGATACTTGGAGATTAGATTTTGCAAAACAGGATATATCAATAGAAGTTGGGTTTAATCATTCTAGCGTCATTGCCTGGAATTTAACGAAACCTGTTTTGGCAAGCGAATTAAATCATGTTCAAAAAGCTATACAAACTAAAATTGGAGTTATAATTACGGCTACAGAACTATTAAAGCAAAAAGGAGGATTTGATGGTGCAATTGGAACTTATGAAAAATACTTAGACTATTTACCTCCATTAAATAATATACTTACAGTTCCACTTTTTATAATTGGATTAAAAGCTCCAGTTACATTTAGAGTTGAAGATTTTCAATTAGCTCCAAGAAAAAAAATAGGAAGAATTATTAGGTTATAATCTTGCATATTGATTTTTCTATTTTTGAATATAGGGCTACTCCAATTTTTTCAATAACTCCAACAACAAGGGCATTCCCCATAAAAAAGGCACGTTTTGTATCAGTAATTCCATCAAATTCGGTATGATTATCTGGAAACATATTTAACCGTTCTAATTCAACAGGTGAAAGTCTTCGATAACCTTTAGATGTTTTAATAACGTGTTTAAATCTTGATGGCGATTTACCACCTTCTCCAGTTATTATTGTTCTCGATGGTTTGTCCAAAGCATCTGGAAAAATCATTCCGCCTTCACTATAATTATACTCAAAACCTTGAGAATTTTTTCTCATTTCTTTTTTAGGGCCTTTTAGATAAAACCATTTATCTAGATCTTCTTCGTTTATATAAAATTCGTCAGTTACTTCTCCGTTTTGAAGAATATCTTTTAATGTTGTGAATTTGTCCTCATAACTTGGTTTCGTTTTGATTGTGGTTACAATTCCATCTATCATAATTCCTGTGTTTTCAAACATTCCATTTTTTCCATTTTTGTTGAAATTTTCAGAAATTTCAACAATATCTCCTTCAAGTTTGAACTTTTTAGGAAAGAATACATTATCAGATTGAACGGGTAATGCTGTTGCTAATGTACCATTATTTAAAATCCAGTCATTTGAACTTGTTTCTTTGATTTCGTTAATTATACTCGATTTTTGAGAGTAAGCCAAAATAAAAATTCTTCTTCTTCTTTGAGGCATTCCATATTCAGCGGCGTTTACGACACGCCACTCGACGGCATAACCCAAATCATTTAAACTTTTTAGAATTATCGCAAAATCTCGCCCTCGTTGTCCAGATGGAGAAATTAAGAGTCTATCAACATTTTCAAGAAAAATATATTTTGGTTTGTTTTCTTTTTCAGACAATATTTTGTGAATTGACCACCAAAGAACACCTTTTTTTCCAATTAATCCTTTTGAATTTTTTAATGTTGTTGCAACGGAATAATCTTGACAGGGAAAACCTCCAACTAATAAATCGTGATTGGGAATTTCAGAAACTTCCACAGACGCAATATCTTGATTGCTATGACCATTTTTTCCAAAACGACTTTCATATACCATTGAGGCATGTTGCACTTTTGTTGATGGTTCCCATTGATTGCTCCAAACCACTTTGTATTGGCTTTCAAGTTTTTCTTTATAATTTGAAGATGCAGATTTGTTATTCCATCCTTCAAGACCAAGTCTGAAACCACCAACACCCGCAAACAATTCAGCCACTTTTATTTTATTTTCCATCGTGAATAGTTTTTAGATATAATGCTTTTTCTTCGGCTACTTTTAGAACTTCTTCAATATTTTCTTCATAGAGAACTGTATTTGCAATTTGGTCGCTCAACCAAGTTGTAATTAATTTGTTTTTATCCAAATCATAAAATTCCGCAAACTTTTCTACTTGATCTTTAGAAGGTTTTCTTTCTCCACGTTCAAATTTACTTACGATAGCTTGATCAATATCAAGCGCTGAAGCAACTTGCCTTAATAAAAGCCCTTTACTTTCTCTTTCAGTTTTAATTATATCTCCAAATGTTTCCATAAGACAAAATTTGTTTTGACAAATATAGTCAAATTACTTTTAAAAACAATTTTTTGTCGGTTTATTTTCGAGTATTATTTTTTTACGACGATTTTCTTAGGTATTACAGCTAACTCGTTTATATGATTAACAAAATCAGTCCAAAACACCCATATTCGTGTGGCTATGTCTTTCAATTTCATTAATGACTAAACCAAATATACCCCATTTCACTGCAACCAAAATACAGTCATTCAATTTGTAAAAAACTTTACTTCCCACTCTTTAACTCTTTCAACAACTCTAGGAAATGTGCTTTTTCGTGTAAAATACACAACCAAAAAGTGTCGTTTATGCTTTTGTCAGTTGTTTTAAACGGCCTTGAAAAGATTGGAAATAATCTCTTTTAGTGGTGTCATTTAGAAAGGAAGCGGCTACCATTTTTTCAACTAAATCTGATTTGGAAATCATCAATGCCAAAATATCCTGAAAAGTCTTTTCACTGATTTCTGCTTTCTCTGCTAGTTTAGCGAATTGTAAACCGATTTTGCCTTGGGCTAGATTTCTTGGTAATAGACCATCATCTAATGCAAAGTCTTTATCTTCTATATGGATACGACTATTTAGTAAGTCATAAGCTGGGCTCAGTCGATAATCTCCAAAAGATGTTTCTAGTATAGAGAAATTTTTAAAGTGGGCATCTCCATTTGAAAAAAGATAATTAAAGAAAAGTATTCTTAATAGTTTGGGCGCTTCTAACTTGTAAGTAGGTAAATAGTTGCGCATTAATTCAAATATATCTAAATAATTCCCGAGATACTTGTACTGTTCTCCATGCGTTTGCGGGGTTCTTTTTGCTAAAGAAGCAAAATCATCTTGGGCTAATTTTGAACCATCCTTTTTTACATCAAATCTTTTTGTGATGTATGCTGGTGTGCCATCTTTAAAAAATATCAATGCATTTTCTGCGGTCTCTATTCCATAAACCTGACGGGCAATTTGCATGGTTAGATGTTCATTGGCTGGCATTTGATCTGCCTTTTTACCGGCACCAGGAATTGGTTTCAGGATATAAGTCCCATGTTCATTTTCATTAATAAGCCTTAACTTGTTTTTGTCAAGCAATACAGAAAATTTTTCTTGTACACCTGATATCGACATGCGATTTCGATTCT
>JBMOGB010000091.1:0-13314 GCA_049318585.1 Bacteroidia bacterium
GCGATGTTCCTGCTGCTCCTGTTAAGGTTACTGTTGGTGCTGTGCCATTTTTACATACTGCGGTTGTACCTCCAATACTTGCTGTTGGTAATGGATTTACTGTTATAGTTGCTGTACCACTTTGTGTTTGTGTACATAAGGTTGAACTTGCATCTACCACACTTACTAAGTTATATGCAAATGTTCCTGCGGTTCCTGTTGGTGCTGTTACTGTCGCTACATTTCCTGTTGAAACCACTGTTAAGTTGCTTCCTCCATTGATGTTATAAGTAAATGTATATGGCGATGTTCCTGCTGCTCCTGTTAAGGTTACTGTTGGTGCTGTGCCATTTTTACAAACTGCGGTTGTACCTCCAATACTTGCTGTTGGTAATGGATTAACGTTTACTGTATATGTAGCTATTGCAGATTGAGGTGCGCATGCATTAGTACTTAAAACTGTCATTGTTAAAGTTACTGCATTTCCTGCATCACCTGCTGCTGCGGTATAAACTGGTGCATTTGTTATTCCACCTGATGTTATTGAACCTGCTCCATTTTCTGTCCATGAAATAGTTCCATTAGCAGATGATGAGCTAATAGTTGCAGTTCCATTTGAACAAATGGTTTGGCTTCCACCTGCTGTTGCTGTTGGCTGAGGATTTTTAGTTACATTTAATGTTGAAGTATTTGAGCACGAAGTCGCGGTAACTGTTTCTAAAACAGAAACAGAACCTGCTCCAGCAGCACCCCAATTAATAGTTACAGAATTTCCTGTTGCACTACCACTGATTGTACCACCTGAAACTGACCATAAATAAGTATGTCCAGTTTCAATAGTTGTTGAATAACTTGATGTAGAGCTTGCACATACATTATTTGATCCTGAAACTGAAGGATTTGATCCTTCGTTTACAGTTGTATTATAAAATGCAGAAGTAATTTGACAACCTGTAGCAGTAATGGTTTCTGTAACACCTGTTACAGCTGAACCACTGGCTTGATTATAAAATACTGAAATACTATTTGTTCCTTGTCCACTTACTAAATTATTTGGAGCAGAAACTGTCCAAGTATAAGTTCTTCCTGAATTACTAGGAGTTGTAAATGTACCTGAAGTATATCCGCAACCTGTAGCTGGTCCAGATACTAACGGAGTAGGTGAAGGATTCACCGCAATGCTATAAGAAGCAGTAGCAGTTTGTCCAGTACAAATTCCAGAACCTGTAACGGTCATGGTTAAAGTAACTGTATTGCCTGCATCTAATGCATCTGATGAATACGTAGGTGTTAAAGTGGTGCCACCTGTTGAAATAAAACCTGCACCATTTTCTGACCAAGATATAGTTCCGTTGTTAGCAGTTGCACCAGTTACTGTAGTAGATTGACCTGAGCATATTGTTACGCTACCCCCAGAACTAGCTGTTGGTCTTGGATTTACGGTAACGGTTGCACTTCCATTCGTTGTATTATTACATGCAACTGAATTATTTGTAAATGTTGATAGAATTGAATAAACTGCATTAGCTGGTGTTAAATTTGAATTTGTTAGCGTTTGAGCTATTGAGCTTCCACTTCCAGCAACGTTTCCAGATAAACCCGACACAGATGCAGAAGTCCAAGCAAATGTGTTAGTTCCACCTGTTGTATTAGCAGTTAAACTTAAACTTGTAGCTAGACTAGAACAAATAGTTTGACTAGTTGTTCCTGTATAAACTGGTAATGGATTAACTGTTAGTGTTACACTTCCTGTATTTCCATTACAACCTACACTTCCACCAGTAAAAGTTGGAGTTACTACATACACACCATTGGTTGGTGAAGTATTGGTAGTACTTAATGTTTGAACAATTGTACTTCCATTAGCAGCTGAATTACCTGATAAACCAGCAACTGCTGAACTTGTCCATGCAAATGTGTTAGTTCCACCAGTTGTATTAGCTGTTAAACTAGCACTACTTGCTGTTCCTGAGCAAATGGTTTGGCTAGTAGCACCTGTATATAAAGGTATAGGATTGATTGTAACATTTGCATTGGTTGCTGTTCCATTACATGAAATAGCATTGTTAGTAAATGTTGGTGTTACAGAATATGTTATAAAAAATGGTGTTAAGTTTGTACTGCTCAATGTTTGAGCAATTGAACTTCCAGTTCCTGCTACGTTTCCTGTTATATTTAATCCTGCCCCTGTAGTCCAAGCAAATGTGTTGGTTCCACCTGTAGTGTTTGCCGACAAGCTAACACTTGAAGCTGTTCCTGAACAAATGGTTTGACTAGTTGTTCCTGTATTAACAGGAATTGGATTAACTGTTACTGTATAATTTGATGCACTACCAGCACAACCTACAGCATTATTAGTATAAGTTGGAATTACTGAATAAACTGCATTGGTTGGTGAAGTATTTGTTGTGCTTAATGTTTGAGCAATTGAACTTCCGCTTCCACCTGCATTTCCACTTAAACCAGTTACAGAACCTGTTGTGTAAGCAAAAGTATTTGTTCCGCCAGAAGTATTAGCTGTTAATGAAACGCTAGATGCGGTTCCAGAACAAATAGTTTGAGTACTTGTTCCATTATTTACTGGTATAGGGTTTACTGTTACTGTAACACTTCCTGCTATTCCTGAACAACCTACACTATTAAATGTATAAGTTGGAGTTACTGCATATATTACATTAGTAGCTGTTGTATTTGAAGAAGTCAATGTTTGAGCTAATGTACTTCCATTTGAATTACTGTTTCCACTAATTCCACCAACTGCTGAACTTGTCCAAGCAAAACTATTTGTTCCACCAGTTGTGTTTGCTGTTAAGCTTACACTAGAAGCAGAACCTGAACAAATGGTTTGGCTTGTTCCACCTGTGTAAGTTGGAATAGGATTTATTACAAAAGTTGTTGATCCTGTTTGCGTTTGTGAACACAAGGTTGAACTTGCATCTACAACGCTAACTAAATTATAAACTTTTGTTGCTGCTGATGAAGTTGGAACTGCTACTGTAGCAATATTTCCTGTTGAAACAACTGTTACATTTGAACCTCCATCTATATTATATGTAAATGTGTATGGTGAAGTACCATTAGCTCCAGTAAATGTTACATTAGGAGAAGCTGCATTTAAACATACTGTACTTCCACCTCCTATTGTTGCTGTTGGAATTGGATTTTTTGTTACATTATATGGCGAAGTTGTAGTTACACATGAAGATGCAGTTACAGTTTCGGCACAAGTTACAGAACCTGCACCAGCTGCACCCCAATTTACAGAAATACTGCTTCCAGTATTGCTTCCACTTATGGTACCTCCTATAACACTCCATGCATATGTTCTTCCACCTAAAATAGATGATAATGTATAAGTGGCCGTTGAATTAGCACATACAGTTGCAGAACCAGTTATAACAGGATTTGCACCAGTTGCTAATATAGTTCCAAAGGGACTTGAAGTAGCAGTACAAGTATTGGTTGCTGTTTCAACTACGCCTACTGAACCTAAACCTGAAGTTACAGTCCATAAAACAGTAGCTGCAGAGGTACCTTGACCAGCAGTAATTGAAGAACTACCTGCTGTCCAAACATAAGAACTAGTTCCGTTAGGAATAGTTACTGAATAATTTTGAGATGAATAACCGCAAGCATTAGCAGGACCAGATATTACTGGTACTAATGGTGCAGCATTTATAGTTAAAGTATAAGATGCTGTTGCTACCGATGTAGAACAAGCACCTGCACCAGTAACTGTCATGGTTAATGTTACTGTATTTCCACCATCACCAGATTGAGCAGTGTAGGTAGGAGTTAAAGTAGTAGCTCCTGCTGTAATTGAACCTGCACCATTTTCTGTCCATAATATTGTTCCATTACTTGAAGAAGCACCACTTACTATTGCTGAAGCATTTGAACAAATGGTTTGTGAACCACCCGCTGTTGCTGTAGCAGTTGGACAGGCTCTAGTAACTGTTGTTGTATAAGTTTTTACAGTGGTTAAATCAGCTGCTGTAACTTTTACATCAATCGTATTGCTACCTGGATCTAAATTTAAAGAACCAGATGCATTACCACTGGTTACTGAAGCAAAAGTGCCACCATTAACCCTGACTTGAATTGTAGCTCCAGCATCAGATGAAGTAGGAGTAATTGTTATACTACTTGTTGCATTAACAACACTAGCAGTATAGCTGATTGTGCCTGAAGAAAAAACTGGTGATAACGTTCCCGAGCTTAAAGTCATTGCCGATAAGTTGGCGTCATTACTATTTGCTCGAGTTACTGTTGTTGAATAAGTTTTTATAGTTGTACCATCTTGGGCTGTTACTCTTACATCAATTGTGTTTGAACCTACATTTAATGCTAAAGAACTTGAAGCTACTCCGCTTGTTAAAGAAGTATAACTACCACCGTTAACTCTAACTTGAAGTGTAGCCCCACTATTTGATCTTGTAGCTGTTACAGTAATAGTAGACGTTGCATTTGAAACAGATGCAGTATAGCTAGTTGTACCAGATGCAAATACAGGAGAAAGAGTTCCGCTACTTAAAGTCAAAGCAGATAAATCAGCATTTGAACTTAATGTAGGTGTGTTTCTATATATTGATATTAATTTATCTCCTTCTGTAGCAACACACAAATCCAATTTCCCATCTCCATCATAATCAAAAACTTCAGCAGCTCTCGATCCAGCGCCTCCAGTTAGATTTATTCTTGTTGCAAAACTAACAGAACCAGATGTACTTGTGTTCTCTAAAAATGAATTGTTATTACCTACATAATTTGCTGAAATAAAATCTGGTTTACCATCTCCTGTAAAATCACCCATGCCAAAACCAACTGGATCACCTCCTGTGGCATAACTTGTTGGTGTAGCAAAACTTATTGTTCCTGAAGTAGTATTTCTTACCACATAAATCGCATCATCACCAATACTTGAAATAGCCATATCAATTTTACCATCTCCATCTATATCACCAATTCTCAAACATTGTGAATTAGTACCTACATTACTAACTGTAATTGGTGATGCAAAACTAATAGATCCCACTGTACTAGTATTTTTAAATATCATTATATAATTGCTTCCAGATGGTCTATTAAGAACCGCGATATCTTGTTTACCATCAGCATCAAAATCTCCATATGAAACATCATATGGCACGGATCCAGAACCAGTTGAAAAAGTATTAAAACTGCCGAAACTTACCACACCACCAGAAGTAGTGTTTTTGGCAATTTTTAGTATATCACTTAAAAAAGCAACCTCAATCCACTCTGATAATCCATCGCCATCAATATCAACAAATATTGGTTTTAAAAGTCCATTTGCTCCACTTATTGTTACAGTAGAGGCAAAGCTTAATGAACCTGGTGAACTTGTATTTACTCTTACAGCACCATTATTAGTGCATAAATCAGGTTTTCCATCACCATTTACATCACCAATATAAGTTAAACCAGATTGTGTTATGTCTAATCTGCTTCCTGTAATACTTCCAGTTGTACTTGTATTTCTTAAAATTGAAATATTGGATCCTTGTGAATAAATTAAATCCGTTTTCCCATCACCATCCATATCAGCAGACGACAAATTGTAAGGACCACCTGTGTGAGAGAAATCAACTTTTGAGGCAAAATCTGAAAGAACATAACCAGTTTTATATGTAGTTGATTTTGGAATAAATGAGGCTGAAGAAAACGCAGTTAAGTTATTGTCTATATTTGTAACACTTACTTGACTTAAGGTTGCTCCCGCAGGCAAGGTTACTGTTAATTCGGTAGCAGATGCTGCAGTAACAGTAGCTTTTGCAGCACCAAAGTTTACAATATTATTAGATGCTGTAGTATTAAAATTAGTTCCTGTAATGTTAACGGTAGTACCTGCTGCACCATTTGTAGGTGTGAAAGAAGTAATTGTAGGCTTTGAAATTGAAAAATAAGCCATTTGATTGTTTTCTGCAGTTTGACGTTCTGTATTTGTTAAAGTAACTGGAAAACAAATATTTTCTGATATATAACCAGACCAAAAATGAGTAAGGATATTACCTATTCTAAATGGTGCTGTAAAAGAGGAGCTCATTAAACCTGCTGAACTTCCGGTTGATAATGATCCACCATTAACACGATTTTCAATTCCTGTTCCTGATGATTGAGTTAATGTATTTGCACTTATAGTATTAAAAGTACTTTGAATATTGCCCCCATTTACTCCACTTTCAAATCTCATAGAAGTTGAGCTTGGTGTATAAAAATTTAAATAATTATCACTTGCAACTTCGTATAAAGAAAATAGACCAGCAGTTGTTCCAACACTCGATCGAGAATAAACACTTAATAAAGAATGACCACTTCCAAAATTTGTAAAAACATTATTTGTAGAAACCAATATTTGACTACTTGATTGAGTAAATAATGCTGCTGGTTTTCCGTTTTGAACATCAATAGTTCCAGCATTAATTATTCGGGGTTGGTTACCTACTGTATTTTGAATACAATTATTATTTCTGCTGCTTCCACTTTGATCGTACCAAATAGCTATGGTGGCAGTATTACCAGTTGCCACAGTACTTAAAGCATTTACCGAAACAGTTCCAGGTATAGTGCCTGGGTTAGCTGCAGAAATTAATGATGTCATGCTAAAATTACCTGAACCATCTGGCCATACATCATATGTTGAGCCACTTATAGTAACCCTCACCAAAGGACCTGTATAAGCAGTGCTAAGCAAACGTAAACTGTATGCTGCTTCTGCTTTTGGATCAGAATTGGTAAACCCAATATTGTTAAGGGTATTTTGTGCAAGAAGCGCATTGATTGGCAAAAATAAAATTAATGCTAACCGTAAACTAAATCTTTGTAGATTATTTTTCATATATATTGTTTTGTTTTTTTTGCTAATTAAATGGTAAAAATGTTCAAAGTTTTTTTACCTAAACCTGAATTGAAATTCACATTTGAATTATTTTGTAAATGATAATTAAATGCTACTTGATTGGTAAGATTTATAAAAGAAAAATTTTTGAGAAAATTCAGAAAATTATTTGAAATAAAAAAATCAACTTGGTTAGTAACACTAACATTTGAGTTGACTTTATTTGCGCTTTTAGTATTAACAAAAGTTAACAATAATGCGACTTTAGAAGAAGAAAGAAGCAAAATAAATATAATGCTTTCAATAAATAAAGTCCCGATATAATGGGAAGAAACTAGTAATTTTTTTTTCAAATCTGTAATTTTTAAAGTAATAAAATCTATTATTTATTTAAATTGTTTAAACTTTTCTCCAATGATTTTACGTTAAAAAAAAAAAATCATATAGCTTACACAATTAACCACACGAAAAACGGATTTATTGTTACAAAAAAAAAGATTTATCTTTAATAAAAGGTCTAAAGTGGCTATTTTATTGATAAACAACTAATAAAAATTATCAAAATATTATGATTTAAGGAAAAAAGGAGGTGTTTCTTAAAAATTTCTTACTAAAAGAGAAAGTTTTTAACAATTTACCACAAAAAAAGCAGCTAAATTTTATAGAAAAATAGCTGCATTTTGAAGGTGTTTAAAACGGTAATTTTCCGTTCAAATAATTCAAATTGTTTATTGAAAAAGTTGCTAATAAATTGAGGGCTTATTCGTAAATTCCAATAAAAGGATTTCCACCTTGTTTCATGTAACCACGGTACATGCCATCGGAATTAAAACAAAGTTCAATATTGCCAGAGGCATCCATACCTATTAAACCGCCTTCGCCACCCATTTTTACTAGTTTTTCTTTTACCACATAATTACAAGCTTGCTGCAAAGTGTAACCTTTATATTCCATGAGGCAACTAATATCATAAGCTACAACAGCCCGCATAAAAAACTCGCCATGACCAGTGCAGCTAATAGCACAAGTATTATTATTGGCATAAGTGCCAGCACCAATAATTGGGCTATCGCCTACCCTACCAAAACGTTTATTGGTCATGCCACCAGTAGAAGTTGCAGCTGCTAAATTACCATGAATATCTAAAGCCACCGCACCCACTGTTCCAAACTTTTTTTCACCTGTTTCTAAAACCGTATGGTCTAATTGATAGGTGTCAGAATCTTTCACATCTTGCCATTGTTTGTAACGTTCTTCTGTATAAAAATATTCATTATTTTGAAAAGGTAAATTAATGGTTTTAGCATACAATTCTGCATCGGATCCTTGCAAAAAAACATGTCCTGATTTTTGCATAATTATTTTGGCTAAATGAACAGGATTTTGAACATTGCTAATTCCAGAAACAGCGCCAGCTTCCAGGTTTTTACCTTCCATAATGGAGGCATCCATTTCGTGTGTTCCTTTATTGGTAAATACTGCACCTTTTCCAGCATTAAATAACGGAAAATTTTCCATATTCATTACCGCTGCTTCAACAGCATCCAAACTGGATCCTCCAGCACTTAAAATTTCGTTTCCAGCTATCAAAGCATTTTGTAATCCAATTTTATATTGTGCTTCTTTTTCAGGAGTCATTAAGGCGCGAAGAATGGTTCCTGCACCACCATGGATGGCTATTGAGTGTTTGTTCATATTAGTTGATTGTTGTTGGTTGTCAGTTGATAGACGATGGACGATAGTTGATAACGGTTCTCGACTTCGCTCGAACTGACCGAGGTGTTTTGTTATTTCAATATATATTTTATGTCAGGTCGAGCAAAGTCGTTAGTCATGTCGAGCGAATTTGTAAGTCATGTCGAGCGGAGTCGAGACATAGCGTATTTGTTCTCGACTTCGCTCGAACTAACCGAGCTGTTTTTGTTATTTCAAAATTAATAATTGAAGCCATTGCAGGCGTCCTCGCCTGCAATATCATTGTTGGCGAGGACGCCAACAATGGCATCTACGCAGTAGCTTTATCAACTACGATTTGAACATTGGGTTCTTCTTTTATTTGATTCCAACCACCCCAAACATTTTTTACATTAGTAAAACCTAAAGTTTTTAGTGCAGAAGCACCCACCATGCTTCGATATCCACCAGCGCAATGAACCAATATTTCTTGGTCTTTTTCCAATTCATTACTGCCAGTTAAAATTTCACTTAATTGAATGTTTTTTGCGTTGGCTAAATGACCAGTTGCAAACTCGGTTGGTTTGCGAACATCCAAAATCATTGCATCAGGGTTGTGTAAACTATCCAACACCAATTCTTCGGCTGTAATGCTAACAATCATGTCCCATTTTTTATCGGCATTTTTCCAAGTTTCGAAACCACCATTTAAAAAACCTTTGATGTTATCAAAACCAACACGTGTTAATCTTTCCACTGATTCTTTTTCAGTTTCGGGTTTGGCAATAATTATAATTGGTACATGAAGGTCTAACAATGTTGCAGCCCAAATGGCGTATTGACCATTCAATCCAAAATTAAAAGATTTTGGAATAAAACCAAGTTCAAAATCATCAGCAACACGGGTATCGATAATGATGGCACCTTCAACATAATATTCTTCCATTTTTGCCAAAGGCAAAACCAATAAACCTTTTTCAATTACACTTTCAAAACTGGCATAACCTTGTTTATTTAATTTAGCATCTTTAAAAAAGTAACTTGGTGCTGGTGCAATTCCTGTAGTGATGGCTTTAATAAAATCAGATTCACTCATAGGTTGCAAAGCATAGTTAGTAGCTTTTTGAATTCCAATGGTACTAAAAGTTTCTTTACCAATATTTTTACCACATGCTGAACCAGGACCATGAGCAGGATATACAATTACTTCATCGGCTAAAGGCATAATTTTACTTTGTAATGAGTTGTACATTTTAGCTGCCAATTCCTCTTTAGTCATAAATCCATCTAGCAAATCTGGTCGTCCTACATCGCCAACAAATAAAGTATCTCCAGTAAAAACACAATGGTCTTTACCGCTTTCATCCTTCAACAAAAAACTACTCGATTCCAAAGTATGACCAGGAGTATGAAGCACAGTAATTGAAATTTTTCCAAGTTTAAATGCTTCATTGTCTTTGGCTACAAGAACCGGAAAACTAGTTTCTGTTGTAGGACCATAAATAATGGTTGCTCCAGTTTTTTTTGATAAATCTACATGTCCGCTTACAAAATCGGCATGAAAATGTGTTTCAAAAATATACTTAATTTTAGCTCCATTTGCAGTTGCTTTATCAATATACATTTGGTAATCGCGCAATGGATCAATAATGGCTACTTCGCCATTGCTTTCAATATAATATGCTGCTTGTGCCAAGCAATTGGTATAAAGTTGTTCTATAATCATTTTTTTTAATTGAAAGATTTGAAAAATTATAAGATTGAAAAATTGTTGAATCGTTATATTGTTGTCCTTCGTCCGATAGCTATCGGAATTCGATAAGGTTGACAAAGATTTTTTTATTGTTTATTGCTTATTGCTTATTGCCTATTAAATTATCCGCCAGCTTTTTTTGCTTTGTAACCTAGTTTAATTAAATGTGCTAAAATTTTATCTCTAAATTCGCCTTGAATCAATATTTCTCCATCTTTCACAGTTCCACCCACACCACATAATTTTTTTAGTGAAGAACCTAAAGTATTTAAATCATCATCAGTGCCAATAAAACCGCTAACTGCCGAAACTACTTTACCTGCGCGGTTTTTTTTATCTAAAAATATTTTTAAATTTTGTTGACTATTAGGCAATGTGGATGCAGATTCTTCATGCTCCATTTCGAAGCTAAAGTTAGTATCTGTGCTATAAACAACACCTGTTATATTTTTGTTTTTATTGCTCATTTTTGTTGATTTTCAAATCAAAGATAATAATTTGAATAGCTGCCAAATTTCGTAAGTAATTTTGAAATACAAAATTTTATATTTCAACTACCAAACATTCAGTCAAAATAGTTCATTTTTGCAACATGATTACTAAACCTTTAAAAACCGATACTGAAGAAAATGAAGAGGAAAATGGTAGAAAAAAATACAATTATTCGTTTGTGGAAATTGCTCAAAAAATAAGTGAAAATGAAAAAGAAGAAAGCTTGACAAACACTAAAAAAGAAGAAGATAATTAACAATAATAATCTTGAACAACAAAAACTGAATCAATTTTATAATTTATTGTTGATTTTAAAAACAATCATTTATATTTGAAAAACAATGACAATTCAAAAAACATACACTGCAAGTATTCATAAGGAAATAGATTTATATGTGGCAACATGTGTAGAAGTAGGAACTGTAAGTCAAGGCTATAGTTTAGAAGAAGCTTTAGAAAACTTAAAAGAAGCCACTGAATTATACTTAGAAGAGTTTCCACAAGCAAGTTTTTCGCCTACATTTATCACTACTTTTTCTACAGAATTATATGCCTAAAATGCCAAGAATATCTGGTAAAGAATTACTGAAAATTTTAGCATTATTTGATTTTGAGATTATCAGACAAAAAGGAAGTCATGTGGTTTTAAAAAAGAAAACAATTGATGGCGAATTAGGTACAGTAGTACCAATGCACAAAGAACTTGCAGAAGGTACTCTAAGAGGTATTTTAAAGCAAGCAAAAATAGAAGTTGACGACTTTATGAAACATCTTTAAAACATTTCACCCAACAATTACCTTCAAACTTTGCTTATACATTTTAAAGTTTATTTGACTGTCTAAAACCATTGCTTCACCATCAATATTGGCTACTTCTTTTTCGCTTCTAGTTATTGAAATTTGATCCGTTTTAAAGGTTTGAACAAAAGGTAAATCGCTTACATCACCTTTAAATAATTTATAAGCTATTTGTGGAACTTGCCAAAATTTAAAGGCATTAAACACAACAACATCAAACAAACCATCGTTATAAATTGCCTTTGGAGAAACAAATGCATTATTACCAAATTGAGTGCCATTACACACACAAACCATGAATGCATTTACCCTAGTTTGTTCTCCGTTATAATGCAAATGGTAGCTCTTGTTTTTATACTTAGCAAATTCTTGCAATGTAATTTTTGCATACGTTTTAAATCCGCGTGAACTGGCTTTGGAAAAGAGATTGGCTATATGCGCATCAAATCCAACACCAGCAATATTGATAAAAAACTGGTTATTGGCTTTACACGTATCAATGGTTTTTATTTTATGTAAATTGATTAATTGTAACGCTTTTTCTGGATTAGTTGGAATGTTTAATTCACGTGCTAAACCATTGCCACTTCCCATAGGAATTACACCAAATATTTTATTGGTATTTACTAAATATTGCGCCACATTATTAATGGTTCCATCGCCACCAACTGCTATTACAATATCGGCTTCCATGGCGCTAGCAGCAGCCAAATGATGATTACTTTCTTGTCCTTGAGTAAAAAATATTTGAATATCAAAAATATTTTTATCTAATATTTTATGTATCAAATCAGGAATATGATTTTTACTTTTCCCACCCGAAATTGGGTTAATTATAAAGTGTATTTTTTGTTTTACAATCACTATAAATTCAAGTTATTTTCAGCTCTATCTACTAACGATTGAGGCAATTGTTTATCGGCTTTTGCACCTAATTTTCTTAACTCTTCAAAGCGATTGATAATATTTCCTTTGCCATCAACTAGCTTATTCATTGCATCGCTATAATTCGATTTTGTTTGATCTATTTTTTTTCCAACTTCAATTAAATCTTTAATAAATCCTTCAAATTTATCGTATAAATCACCAGCTTTTTTTGCTATGTCTATGGCATTTGCACTTTGCTTTTCATTGCGCCAAATACTAGCTACAGTTCTTAATGTTGCGAGCAAAGTTGTAGGACTAACAATGACAATATTTTTTTCAAACGCATCGTTAAATAAACCTGCATCACTTTGAACTGCTAGTGCAAAAGCGGGTTCAATTGGAATGAATAATAATACAAAATCTAAACTCTGAATTTGATGCATATTTTGATACGATTTTCCACTTAAACCCTTCAAATGTGTACGCAGTGAAAGTATATGTTCTTTGGCTGCCTGTAAGCGTTCTTCGTCACTTTCGGCCGATGAAAAACGTTCATACGCATTCAGTGAAACTTTGCTATCAATAATTAGCGTTTTGCTTTCGGGTAAATTTATTATTACATCAGGTTGTAAACGCTTTCCTTCTTCGTTGGTAAAGCTTTCTTGAATTTTGTATTCACTGCCTTTTACCAAACCCGATTTCTCTAAAACACTTTCTAAAATAAACTCTCCCCAATTACCTTGCGTTTTGTTTTCGCCCTTTAAAGCTTTGGTTAAATTATTGGCTTCTTTGCTCATTTGTTGATTCAGTTGTTGCAGCATTTCTAACTGATTTTTCAGTGAAGCGCGTTCCTTTCCTTCACTGATATAAACATCATTTACTTTCTTCTCAA
>JBMOGB010000092.1:0-13302 GCA_049318585.1 Bacteroidia bacterium
AGCCGGAATTTACTTTGTAAATATTAGTAACGAAAACGGAAGTGTTACTCAAAAACTAATTATTGAATAGAACTTTAGTTGGTCGGTCACTGAGCTTGTCGAAGTGCAAACAATAAAAAAGCGGTTGCAATTATTTTGCAACCGCTTTTTTTTAAAGCTTTCTGTACGTCATTGCGAATGAAGTGAAGCAATCTCATTATATATTTGGTTCGAGATTGCTTCACTTCGTTCGCAATGACGACCTTAATAAACTTATTAGTAATTTTTGAAGTATACATGTGGTTTTTATAACTTCATACAAGTTTTCTGTTTTACAATGGTGTCAATCCATTGTTGTTGCTTTTCGGGACTGAAAAATTTTGCTGGAGTTTCCAATTTACAAAAACGAATATTATTTTCTTGACAATATTGTGCTGTAAGCGCAATTTGTTTCTTGGAATTGGTAATCCCATTAAATGTTTTCCGGGTAAAATAAACTGCTTTCAAATGGCTCAAACTAGCAATTAAAGCAGGAATATCTTTCCATTCATTAGCATGAACATCAATAAAAGTATCGTCTAAATTATTCTCCTCCCCATCAGGAACTTCTAATGTTTCAATAATATCGGCAAAATCAATTTTATATTTTAGCATAAAAGCTTGCTTTTCTAGCAATGTAGCTTCTTTTAAACTAGGTAAATTGTAACAAATAGGCAATAAATGCCATAGAAAATTACGTGATTTTCCATAAAAAAAATCTGCACCATCTACTACATCATGGCTAAAAGTACCTAAAATAAGTATTTCTGTATTTGGATTTACTTGATAATTTTTGAATTTATTATGAACGATTGGCATTTTGAAATTGGCTAAAAATATTTTAAGCAATTAAAACTAAAAAATGATAGAATAAAATTTATTCTGGATTTTTGTAAATGAAATTGTATTGTAAATTCAACCCAGATTACGCATTAGAACATCGTTATAAGGTTTATATATACAATAAATCAGTTATTTAAATTTTAAAAGCTCAGCACCGCTATGCTTTTGAAATTTAAGTAACCACTGATTTGAAGTAGATTAAGCACGTAATAGATTTTCTAAAGCGTAATCTGTGTTCAATATCATTTAAGAAAAAAATTACTTTTAGACTGGTAAAAATATTTACTTTCTTAAAATTTACTAAAATACAGGTTGCAATTTGTAATTATTGCATAAGTGTTACAAATCACCTTGTTTTTGATTGGTTTTTAACGACATTTGCGCTGCTTTAAAAAAACTGAATGAATAATATAGCAGAGCTAAAACCTTTATTACTAGCCAACACAAAACCTAAAATTGTAATTACTACGCACCATAAGCCCGATGCCGATGCGCTTGGTTCGAGTTTGGGTTTATATAATTTTTTGTTGCAACTTAACATCACCTCTCAAGTAATAACTCCAACCGATTATGGTGTGTTTTTAAATTGGATGCCTGGTGAAAAAACAGTTATTAATTTTGAAGAAGAAACAGAATTAGCAACTCAAATGGTAGCTGATGCTGATTTTATTTTCTGCTTAGACTTTAATGCTTTAAAAAGAATCAATCTTTTGGGCGATTTAGTGGCTAAATCAGCAGCAAAAAAAGTAATGATTGACCATCATTTAGAACCAGAAAATTTTGATGATTATCGATTATGGACAAGCAAAGCCAGTAGTACTTGTGAATTAATTTATTGGTTTATTCAAACTTTACAGTTTGAACACTTGGTAAATAAAGAAATTGCATCGTGTTTATATGCTGGAATAATGACCGATACCGCTTCCTTTAAACACGGAAGCACAACCCCAACTACACACAGAGTTGCAGCAGAATTACTAGAAAAAGGTGCTGAAAGTAATTTGATTTTTGAAAACATTTACGATAATTATTCAGAAAACAGAACGCGTTTTATTGGCTTCTGTTTAAATGAAAGAATGCAAATATTGCCTGAATACAAAACAGCAATTATTTTAGTTTCTGCTGAAGATTTAGAAAAATATAATATTATTGTTGGTGATTCTGAAGGTTTGGTAAATTACGGTTTATCAATTGAAGGAATTAAGTTTTCAATATTAGTAGTAGATAGAACTATTGCTCGTAAAATGAGTTTTAGAGCCAAAGGCAATTTCCCTGCAAACGAATTTGCGAGAAAATATTTTAACGGTGGCGGACATTTTAGCGCTGCTGGTGGTGAAAGTAAGGATACTTTAGAAAACATAGAAATTAAATTGAAAAATGCGATAAAAGAATACGCAGAATATTTAAAATAAAACAAGAAAAATAAAGAAAAATAAAATGAGAAAATTAGTAATGATTACGGCTGCTTTAGCCATGTTTGGAGTAAGTAGTTGTGGAAAAAAAATGCAAACTACAGAAGGTGGAATTTCATACAGAATAATTGAAAGTTCAGACACAGCTCGCTTAATTACAAAAGGCGATTTGTTGATGATTCAAATGGTTGGGCTTAGTCCATTGGCTGATTCTTTAGGAGGTAAAGACACAGCTCTTTTTGATTCTTATAAAATGGGTAAAGCTTACTTTATTCCTGCCGATGAAACTACTTTGAAAGATGTTTTTATGATGTTGCATAAAGGCGATAGCGCTGAATTTACTGTAAGTGCCGATAGCTTATTTTTGAAAAGCTTTGGTCAGCCAGCTCCAGGTTTTTTAAAGCCAGCTGCAACCTTGCATTTTTATGTAAAAGTGGAAAATGTATATAACCAAAGTGAATTAGAAATTATGCGAAATGAAGAAAAAGCAAAAGCAATTTTAGCCGATTCGTTAGCAGCAAGCTCTTATTTAGCTAATTTAACAGGTGTTCAGTCAACTGCATCGGGTTTAAAATATGTAATTACAAAACCTAGTACTGGTAAAATGCCTAAATTAGGTCAAGAAGTAGAAATGCTTTATACTGGACTTTTGTTAAATGGAACTAAGTTTGATGAGAATCAAAATGCAGCTACTCCTTTTAAATTTACAGCGGGTATGCGCCAAGTTATTGCTGGTTGGGACGAAGCAGTTTTATTATTACACGAAGGCGAAGAAGCTAAATTTATTATTCCAGCTCGTTTGGCTTATGGCGAACAAGGTGGCGGACCAATTCCTCCAAACTCAACTCTTATTTTTGATGTTAAATTGTTGAAAATAAATCCAGCTCCTGCAAAACCAGCGGCTAATCACAAATAATGAAATATAAGTTTTTAACCATATTGTTTTTAAGTTTATCAGTTTTGGCAATTGCTAAAACTGATAAACTTATTGGCTTTTTAGAAAGCAGTCCAAACCAAAAAGGCAAGCCTGTAACCGTAAAAAAACCTGTTAAAAAAAGTACTCCAACTTTTAAAACTATTAGCTACAAAATTATTAAAACTAACAGTGGGGAAAGAGCAGTAAAATCGGGCGAGTTGATAATGATTCAATTATTAGGAAATGGAAAATTAACTAACAATAAAGACACACAACTTTTTAGTTCTTATGCCGCTGGCAATCCATATTTTATACCTGCCAATGAAGTAACTTTAGGTAAAGTGTTTTTAAATCTTAGAAAAAATGATAGTTTAGAAATGGATGTTTTTGCTGACTCTTTATTTAACAACAGTTTTAAGCAACCAACACCTAATTTTTTAAAGAAAAATAGCTATATTCATTTTTTGGCAAAAGTAGAAAATGTGTTTAATCAAAAAGAATTAGAAGAACTAAAGCAAGCCGAACAAAGTAAAAGATTAAGTAAAGATTCGGCTGAAATAGCGGCACTTTTAGTTCAGTATAAAGATATAAAAACAACAGCATCTGGACTAAAATACATTATAACTAAATCAACTACAGGAAGTTTACCTCAAAAAGGCGATGAAGTTCAAATGAATTATACTGGGATGTTTTTGGATGGAAAAAAATTTGATGAGAATCTAAGTACAGAAAATCCATTTAGTTTTAAATTAGGAATAGGTCAAGTAATAGGTGGTTGGGATGAAGGAATTCTTTTACTTCACGAGGGCGAAGAAGCTAAACTTATAATTCCATCTTATTTAGGTTATGGTGAAAAGGGAACAGGCCCAATTCCACCAAACGCTACACTGGTTTTTGACGTAAAGCTACTAAAAATTAAACCAACAACTAAATAATGAAAAAATCAGTATTCACCATTTTACTATTAATTTTTGTCGTAAAAATTAATGCTCAAACTTGGATAAAAACAGATGGTGGCACTGCTTTTCGATTCATAAATAAAAACGAAAAAGGCACAAAAGTAATTCCAAATATGATTTTACTTGCCGATTTATTTGGCACAGCCAAAAAAGCAAATAATCCATTAGAAGATACTATTATTTTTAATAGCATTAGTAGCGACAAACCTTTTTATATTCCTACCGAACAGCCAGGATTACAAAATGTGTTTTATAAATTACATGCAGGAGATAGCATTGAAATTAAGATAATTGCCGATACTTTTTACAACAAAACTTTTAGTTCTCCCTTGCCCGATTATGTTGCAAAAGGATCTATTGTAAATTTGTTTTTTCATGTACAAGAAGCTTTAACTCAAAATGAAATTGAACAAAAATCAAGGGAACAAAATACACCATTAATAAAAGCTGATTCACTGCGTTTAAAAAAATATTGTGATAACTTAAAAGGAGTAAAAAAGTTAGCTAATGGATTAAGGTATAAAGTTATAAAAGCAAATCCAAAAGGTTTGTTGACCAAAAATGGCGCTATGGTTTCGGTTAAATACAAGGGTTGGTTAATTGAAGGTGATGTTTTTGACGAAAATTTAAAAGGCGAATCGTTTAAATTTGTACTTGGAATGAACCAAGTAATAAGAGGCTGGGACGAAGGTTTAAGGCTAATGAAAACAGGTGAAACTTGTCGTTTAATTATTCCTTGGTATTTGGCGTATGGTTCACATGGAAATGGCCCAATTCCACCGTTTACAAGCATTATTTTTGATGTACAATTATTAGATATAAAATAAAAATTATTAAACTAAAACCAACAAATTTTATGAAAAAAATAAGAGTAACCTTTATAATGATTTGCATAGCTAGTTCTTTATTTGCACAGCAATCAAAAACCAAAACAAACAAACCAAAAGCTAAAGCTAAAACAGTAGCAGTTAAACCAACAGTTAAAAAAATAGATACAAAAATGGATACAAATGAAATACTAACAGCAAGTGGTTTAAAAGTTAAGATTACTGAAAAAGGAACGGGCAAACAAGTAATGAAAGGCGATAAAGTTACTGCTCATTACACTGGAACTTTAGAAGATGGAAAAAAGTTTGATAGTTCAAAGGACAGAAACCAACCTTTTAGTTTTAAAGTTGGAACAGGACAAGTTATTCCGGGCTGGGACGAAGGTTTTCAATTACTAAAAATTGGTGATAAAGCTACGTTTACCATTCCTTCAACTTTAGGTTATGGAGCAAATGGTGCTGGTGGAGTAATTCCGCCAAATGCTACTCTTTTGTTTGATGTAGAAGTACTAGACGCTGTGGCTGGACCTACTCCAAAAGCAGCAGTACCATATGATGTAACTGGCTTAGATACCATAAAAATGCAAAGTGGTTTAAGGTTTTTAAAAGTAGAATCGGGAACTGGTGTTAAAGCACAGCAAGGAAAATATGTTTCGGTACATTATACTGGTTATTTAATGGATGGTAAAAAATTCGATTCATCGGTAGAACGTGGTGAACCAATAGAATTTCAATTAGGAAAAGGAATGGTTATTAAAGGTTGGGAAGAAGGAATAGAACTAATGCATGTTGGCGACAAAATGCGTTTTATTATTCCTAGCGAACTAGCTTATGGCGAAAAAGGTGCTCCTGGTGCAATACCTGCTAATGCTACACTTATTTTTGATTGTGAGCTGGTAGATGTGCAATAAATAACGATTACCTAACAATTTTTTAAAAGTCGGTTGATGAGAATCAGCCGACTTTTTTGTTGTTAACAATTGCATAATATTTGAGTAACTTATACATAACATACGCTTAACATTATCGTAAAAGTAGAATAGTTCCTTTGCGGCACAATAAACAACTGATAATGAAAAAAATAATTGCGTCTCTTTTACTTTGCTTAACATTTGCTTTTTTTACCAATTTTACGTTTGCTCAAACTGGTAAAATAGCTGGTAAAGTATTTGATAGTAAAACTGGTGAGGTTTTGATTGGTGTTAAAGTAACCATTGAAGGTACTATTACAGCCACTTCATCTGATTACGAAGGGAAATTCTCTTTGTCCAACTTAAAGCCAGGATCATATAACTTACTAGTAAGTTATGTAGGTTACAGTAAAAAAGTTTTATCTGACATAGAAGTAAAAGCTAAAGAAGTAACTTCAATAAGTGTATCAATGGTAGAGTCAACTAAGGCTTTGAATGACATTGTAATTAGAGGTGAAGTAAAAAAAGAAAGTGCAAATGCATTGTTAATTCAACAAAAAAATGCAACTACTATTTCAGACGGTGTGTCGATTGAAACAATTAGAAAAACTCCAGACAGAAATACAAGTGATGTTTTAAAACGTGTAAGTGGTGCTACCATTCAAGACAATAAATATGCAATTATTAGAGGTTTGCCAGATAGATATAATGCAGCTTTTATTAATGGTTCGCCTTTACCAAGTTCGGAACCTGATAGAAAAGCATTTGCCTTTGATATATTTCCAGCTAATTTATTAGACAATATAGTAATAGTAAAATCGGCTACTCCTGATTTAAGTGGTGAATTTGCTGGTGGATTAATTCTAATAAAAACCAAAGACATTCCAGATCAAAACTTTTATAACTTATCGTTTGGAACTAGTGTAAACTCAATTACTACTTTCAACAAATTCAATACCAATGTGAATGGTTCAACTGACTTTTTGGGAATAGATGATGGAACAAGAAAATTACCTGGAAGCTTACCCGATAATAAAACGATGTTGAGTTATCAAAACAATATTCAAACGTTAGACGATGTAAAAAGATTGGTAAATATTGCTAAGCCATTTAACAATAACTTTAAAATAAACGAAAACGCTTCTATGCGTCCTGCTTACAGTTTTCAGTTTAGCATGGGTCATTTAAAGAAAATAAAAACTTCGGAATTAGGAAGTGTATTTTCCATGTCGATGCAAAACTCACCAACAACACAACAAATTAGAAGAACTGATTATGATGATAATCGTAAAATTTATGATTATAATGATGAACAGAATACCATCAATACTTTAAATGGTTTTTTATGGAATATCAGCTTAAAAAACAAAAGCAATAAAATTTCATTCAAAAATCTTTTAAACATCAATTCTAATGACCAAACAGTAATTAGAAATGGTGAAGATTTAGATGGTGGAACAGTTTCAAAATCGTATGCTATGTGGTATACCCAAAACATTTTAAATAGCCATCAAGTAAGTGGTGAACATTTTGCAAAAAAATTGCAATCAAAAATAAATTGGACTTTAGGTTACAGTGGTTTGAACAGAGAAACACCTGATTTTAGAAGAGTAAAATATCAAAAATCGGCAAGCGATGAGTTAGCAGTTTTTGAAGTTCCTTTAAATTCAATTCCTCAAACCGATGCTGCTGGAAGATTTTACTCAAGCCAGAACGATAAAATTTATAATGCTGGTATAGATATTTCAAGACCTTTAAACATCAAAAAGTTTAAGAATGAAATAAAGTTTGGTGGCTACGCTCAATACAGAGATAGGGTATTTAACGCACGTCAGTTAGGATATATTTTTACACCAGGTCAAAATCCAACAGCATTGAAAAGTTTACCAATCGATCAAATATTTTCGAGCAATAATATTGACATGAATGGTTTGATTTTAAAAGAACTTACTTCACCTTCTGACGCATACACAGCTTCAAGTAATTTATATGCCGGTTATGTTAGATTTGACAGTAAATTAACGAAAAAATTAAGAGCAGTTTGGGGTGCTAGATTAGAATCATACAACCAAAAACTAAACACTTTTATAACAGGAAAAACGGAAGCATTTATTATAGATACTACAGTAATTGATATTTTACCATCAATGAATTTAGTTTACGCTTTAACCAGTAAATCAAATTTAAGAGCATCATACTCGCAAACAGTTTCTCGTCCTGAATTTAGAGAGTTAGCTTCATTTTCATTCTTTGATTTTAACGACAACCTATTAGTAGAAGGTAACCAACAGTTAAAAAGAACTAGAATTCATAACTACGATTTAAGATATGAGTTTTATCCAACTCCAGCTCAAATAGTTTCTGGATCGGTGTTTTACAAACAATTTGAAAATCCAATAGAAAAATCGTTAACACAAGGTGGTAATCCTAGAACAATGAGCTATTTAAATGTTGAAACTGCTTTATGTTATGGAATTGAAATAGATTATAAACTTAACTTTGGACAATTATTTAATTCAAAAAATGAATTTTTAGAGGGTTTAAATTTTATTGGTAATATGGCTTATATAAAATCAGAAGTAGATGTAAGCAAAGTATTAGCTACAGGCGATAAAGTTAGACCTTTACAAGGTCAATCACCTTATATTATAAACGGAAGTTTACAATATACAAATACTAAAAAAGCATATGGTGTTTCAGCTTCATTTAATAGGGTTGGAGAACGTATAGTTAATGCAGGTAACATTGAATACGCTAGCTATTGGGAAAACCCTAGATCTGTAATTGATTTACAAATCAATAAAACATTTTACAAGAAATTAGATGTTAGATTTGGTATCAGAGATTTATTAGCTCAAAATGTTATTTTTTACCAAAATGGTGATGCTAACACTTCTTATGACGCAGCTAAAGACAAAGACATTTGGAACTATAAAGTAGGTTCGAGTTATTCTGTGAATTTGAGTTATAAGTTTTAAGAAAAGTTGATTGGTTAATAAGAAAGTTATAAAAAAGTTGGTGTCCTCACCAACTTTTTTTATGATATAAATTGAGCAAAATTTTCAATGTGTTAAATCGAAAATCACAGTTCAAAAATCAAAAATCCCACCTGTCCAAAGTTGGTGTCCTCACCAACTTTTTTTATGCCAATTATTTACCAAATTTTAAATATTTTAAATCAAAATTCCTAAATCAAAAATCAAAAATTCTATTGAAGTTTACTTTAACATAACATTGAGTTTAATATTTGGTAACAATGTATAAGTTCCTTTGTGGAATCTTAAAACAAACAAATAAGAAAAATGAAAAAATTAATTACATCAGTTTTTTTGACAATGTTTACACTAGTAGCATTTTCACAAAGCAATTTTTTTACTCCTACTACTTACAGAGGAGCTATTGATTCCGATACTACTAAAGATTGGACCAAAGGTTGGACCAACTGGGATCCAAACAATACAGTTTATGCAACTTCTACAGTTACTGTAAACGGTAGCGACATTACAAGTAACACTACTTGGACAAAAAACAATGTGTATTTATTAAACGATGGTTATGTGTATGTAACCAACAATGCAACTTTAACTATTGAAGCTGGAACAGTAATTAGAGGTACTGGAAAAGGTACTTTGATTATTTGTAGAGGTGCAAAATTGTATGCTCGTGGTACTTTAGCTGAGCCAATAGTATTTACTTCAAATAATGGCGCTGGTTTAAGAGCTCCTGGAAATTGGGGTGGTTTAGTATTTACAGGAAAAGGAATTCATAATTTACCTCAAGGTGATACTGCTGCTGCCGAAGGTGGAATAGCTAAACCTGTTACTGGTTCAGGTTTAATCGATGGTCGTCATGGTGGAAATGATGACAATGATAGTTCTGGAGTTTTAACTTATGTACGTGTAGAATTTGCAGGTATTCCTTTATCAACTGCTGCTAACTCAGAAATTAATGGTATTACTTTTTATTCAGTAGGTCGTAAAACTTTAGTTGATAACGTTCAAGTTTCATACTCTGGTGATGATTCATATGAGTGGTTTGGTGGTGCTGTAAATTGCAAGCATTTAGTAGCATATGCTGGAATTGACGATGATTTTGATACAGACAATGGCTTTAAAGGATTAGTTCAATTTGGTATTGGTTTACGTCATCCTGCTAATGGTGATCAAAGTGGTTCAAATGGTTTTGAAAGTGATAACGATGCAAATGGCTCATCAAATTTACCAAGAACTAGTGCAGTATTTTCAAACATGACAATGGTAGGTCCTTATTTTGTAGGTCAAACAGCTACTATAAATAGTAATTTCAGACGTGCAGCTCATATTCGTAGAAACTCAGCTTTAACAGTTGTAAACTCTATTTTGACAGGTTACCCTGATGCTGGATTATTAATTGATTCTAGAAAAACAAACGCAGGTTTTCAAACTGGAGATGCGTTTTTCAAAGCAAATATTATTGCTGGAATTCCTTCAGGTTGGGCTGGTAAATTAGCTTCATCGAGCGATACAATTGCTGTTACTTCATCGGCTGGTGTTGCTGCATGGGTTGTTGCAAATCAAAACGATACTTTTAACGCTTCGTTAGATGTAAACTTAGTTAGACCTAATTTTTATACAAATCCTAATTTTGCTCCAATGAACAATTCAATTGCAAAAGCAGGAACAAATTTCAACACTGGTAAAACACCTTACGATGCTAAACCTGCTGTTGATTTTTCTTCAACAAATACTTTATTAAATTATACATTTACAAGCACAGTTGATACAAAAGGTTTTGCTTCTAAATATGCTTGGGATTTTGGTGTAGCTTCATCAACAAACGATACTTCATCGGCAATGAATCCTATGTTTGCTTTCCCTTCAAATGGAACTTATTCTGTTTCGTTAAAGGTAACAAATTCATTTGATTCAACTACAACTTCAAAAAATGTTATAGTAAATGTTAACTTAAAACCTACTGCTGATTTTACTTTTGCTCAAGCAAATGCAGCTTCAAGAGATTTTATATTTAACAATACTACAAATACTAAAGGATTTGCTACTTCATATTCATGGGATTTTGGTGTTACTTCATCTTCATCAGATACTTCAACTGCTACAAGTGCTAACTTTACTTTTCCAGCTAATGGTTTTTATACCGTTACTTTAAAAGCTAAAAACCAATACGACAGTATTGCTGTTTCTAAAATAGTTGGTGTAACTGTAACAGTTCCACAAAATAACTTTTTTGAATATACCAATTACCGTGGAGCTTTAAGTGCCGATACTACAAAAGATTGGACAAAAGGATGGTCTAATTTTGATCCTAATAACACAGTTTATCCAGCTCCTACAGTTACTATAAATGGTGGTGATATTACTGCAAACACAACATGGACTAAAAACAATGTGTATTTATTGAACGATGGTTATGTATATGTAACAAACAATGCAACATTAACAATTGAAGCAGGAACAGTGATAAGAGGAACTGGAAAAGGTACTTTAATTATAACTCGTGGCGCAAAATTATTATCTCGTGGTACTTTGGCTGAGCCAATTGTATTTACTTCAAACAATGGTGCTGGTTTAAGAGCTCCAGGAAATTGGGGTGGTTTAGTATTTACAGGAAAAGCAATTCATAATTTACCTCAAGGTGATACTGCTGCTGCTGAAGGTGGAATAGCAAAACCAGTTATTGGTGGTGGTTTAATTGATGGCCGTCATGGTGGTACTGATGATGAAGATAGCTCTGGTGCTTTAACTTATACTCGTGTAGAATTTGCTGGTATTCCTTTATCAACAGCTGCTAACTCTGAAATTAATGGTATTACTTTTTATTCAGTTGGTCGCAAAACTTTAGTTGATAACGTTCAAGTTTCATACTCAGGCGATGATTCTTACGAATGGTTTGGTGGAACTGTAAATGCTAAACATTTAATAGCTTTTGCTGGTATTGATGATGATTTTGATAGTGACAACGGATTTAGAGGTCAAATTCAATTTGCAATTGGCGCTCGCCTTCCTGCAAATGCCGATCAAAGTGGTTCTAATGGATTTGAAAGCGATAACGATGCAAATGGTTCTACCAATTCTCCAAGAACGGCTGCAATTTTCTCAAACGTAACTTTAGTTGGTCCTTATTTTGCAGGTCAAACTGCTTCTATAAATAGTAATTTCAGACGTGCTGCTCATATTCGTAGAAACTCAGCTTTAACTATAGTGAATTCTATTTTTACTGGTTACCCTGATGCAGGTTTATTAGTTGATTCAAGAAGAACTAATGCTGCTTTCCAAACTGGTGTTGCCGTTTTCAAAAACAATATAATTGGTGGAATTCCTTCAGGTTGGGCTGGTAAAATAGCTTCTTCAAGCGATACCATTGCTGTAACAACTTCTTCACAAGTGGCTGCATGGGTAGTTGCTAACGCAACCGATACTTTTGCTACTTCAAACGAAGTAAATTTAGTTAGACCTAATTTATATTCAAACCCTAATTATGCACCTGCAAGTAGTTCAGTAGCTAATTCAGGTTCAAACTTTACAACTGGTAAAACACCATTTAACTCATCTCCATTAGTTAATTTTACTTTTGCTGCTGCGGTTCCAAATTCTAAAGTTTATAACTTTACTAATTTAACAAACACAAGAGGAATTAACACTACTTATGCTTGGGATTTTGGTGGTTTAGGTTCGTCAACTCAAGCTAATCCATCATTTACATTTACTGCTAATGGAAGTTATATAGTAAAATTAACTGCTACCAATGCTTTTGATTCTTCTTTTGTAAATAAAACGGTGGTAGTTTCAGTTTCTGATAAGCCTGCTGCTAACTTTACTTATGTTCAAGGTACAACTGCTGGTTCACGCGATTTTACTTTTACAAATACCACAGACGAAAAAGGTGTTGCTACAACTTATGCATGGGATTTTGGTGTTACTACTTCTACAGCTGATACTTCATCGGCTAAGAATCCCGTATTTACTTATGCTGCAAACGGAACTTACACAGTTCGTTTAATTGCAAGCAATGCGTTTTTAGCTGATACTATTTCTAAAACAATTACTGTACTTGCTACTGATGTAAAAGACGTAAACAAAGCAATGAATCAAATTGCTGTTTACCCTAATCCAGCAAACGAAAACGTAACAGTTTTATTCGATTTATTAAATGCTAACAATGTTCAAATTGATTTACTAGATATTACTGGTAAAACTATCAGAGCTACTGATTCAATGAGATTTAGTTCAGGAATGAATGAAATTTCGTTAAACACTGCTGATATTACACAAGGTATTTACTTTGTAAAAGTAAGCACAACAGAGTTAAGCAAAACTGTACGTTTAGTAATTATAAAATAAGAATAATAAAAACATAAAAAGCGGTATAGAAACCGCTTTTTAAATATTTGTTTAAGAACTAAAAGCATCACTATTTCAG
>JBMOGB010000093.1:0-13273 GCA_049318585.1 Bacteroidia bacterium
TTAATGATATTTCGTTTTTACAAGGTATTTTTGTTACCAACATTTGACTCCTAACGGAGTCGTTTTTTTACTTAATGATATTGCGTTTTTACTTTTTAATTAAGTATTCCTATGAATTTCTTATCGCTTTTTGGTCTTATAATTAGCATTACATACATCCAATTTTGATTGTCGGCTGCAGTTAATGTTTGCATATATTTTAAAGTACTTGATGCTAACATTTGGCTATAGCCTAACTGAAACGAAACGTCATCATTTAATACCACACCACCCGATAAATCTATTTCTGTTCCTAATTGGTTGCTTTGCAATTCAGTTCCCTTATATACGTTTGCATTGGTTGAAAAGCTATGAACATCGGTTTGAACAAACCATTTTTTGTTATTATCATAGCGTAACTTTAAAAACAAATCATTTAAGCCAACATAGTTTTCAAATCGTCCACCTACAAAAAAGTAATCCATATAACCATTATGAGCATGATTAGTTCCATACATTGGACTAAATGAACTGTTGGTTTTTGAAGTATTGTTCGTGTTTGTTCCGCTTAACATTTCGGCTCCAAGCGTAATTTTAAACGAAGTTTTTTTAGCCTCATTCATATTAAATGTTTGAGCAGATTGAAGGCTAATATCATAAGCATTTAAGTCTTTATTATAAACATCTTTTCCTGTTTGAAAATAAGCAAAAGCTGAAATAATATTGTTTTTTGTAAAACTATACTTGATAGTTGGTAAGCCTATAGTTTGCGAAAATCTAACATCTTTTTGTCCTGTAGTTGTATCTTGTTTTCCATTATTCCAAACCAAAAACGAACATTCAAAATCTTTGTGCTTGTAGTTATACCAAAGCATTTGTGCCATTTTATATTGATTAGAAGTTTTATAATAATCGCCACCATTTATGGTTTCTGCATCTTGGTTATATCCACCACCAAAATGAAGTTTATGATCATTTTTAGTAAATTTAACTAAAGCAAAATCGTGTGAACGAGCTTGCAAAGCCCAATCTAAATTACCTAGAAATCGAGCATTGTCGTAGTTCAATTCTTGTCGTCCTACTTTTACACTCCAAAAACTGTCAATAGTAATATCGGCCCAACCTTCATGTAACGATAAAAAGCCATCACTTATGTTTGTTTGTGAAGTGTTTCCCCATGTTCTAATGTCTTGAATACTTCCAAAAAACTGAACATTTTTTGTTTTATAATTGCTTTGTAACCTGAACCGTTGGCTTATAAAACCCGATGCATCTACATTGTTTGGAATCAATTTTCCAAAACCATTTCTGTATTCTCCTCTTTGCACCAATTGACCATTTATTTCAAACTGTGCATTTGCATTATTTTTAAAAGCAAATACTATAAAAAGTATTGCCAAAAATTTAAATATTATAGTTTTCATTCGTTAATTGTTTTAATAATTGTTTCTACCGTTTCTTTATTATTTACACCCAAACCTTCTTGTTGATGTATTAATTCGCCTTCAGAATTAAACACACTGATGATGTTTGAATGTGAAAAATCCATAGGTGATATTTGTTTATATTTTACTGCCAAAACATTGGCAAATTCTTGCACACTGGTTTTTGTTCCTTGTAAAAAAGTCCAATGTGGTGCATTCATATTATTGGCAATTGCAAAAGCTTTCAATCTTTTTGGGTCATCTATTTCAGGGTTTATGCTTACCAAAACAAAGTTTATTTTCTCCAAATTCTCTTTAGGTATTTTGCTTTCAATGTCTCTCATGTCGGCTACCAAACGTGGGCATGCAGCTTTACAACTGGTGTAAATCATTACCATTACCAAAGTTTTTCCTTTTAGTGCACTCAGTGCAATGGTTTCGTTGTTTTGCGTATGCCAATTTCCTGTTAAATTAAATATTGATTCACCTGAAAATGCTGAATCAATTACTGTTGCTGTTTCCGAATTATTGTTTTTTTTTTCAGTGTTTTTACAAGAAATGATGCTTGTAAAAATAGCAATGAACAAAAAGAATTGTATTGTTTTATTTGTTGTTTTCATTTATTATAATTGAATCTTTTACACACCTAAATCCGAGGTTTTGTACTGAATAATTTGCCTTTAAACTTCCTCTAAAAGCATAGCGCATAAAAGCAGCATAATTCATTAAATCGGTTGCGTTCAGTGAACCACTTCCACAAAACAAGTTCTTATCTGTTTTTACATCATTCCGCGATTCGCCTGTTAAAAGTATGGAACTAAAATCGGTTGTCCATTCCCAAACTAAGCCATGCAAATCGTAAACACCCCAATAATTTTTAAAAGTTTCACCAATTGGGTTGGTACTTGTTTTTGGTTTTTCGTACCAATCTAAAATGTATTGATTGTACGATTTTATTTTCCGAGCATCCGCTATTTTTTCATTAGCCATTCCCACATATTCCCATTCATCTACTGTTGGCATTCGTTTGCCTTGGCACTCACAATAAGCTTTGGCAGCATACCACGAAACATTTGTAATGGCACTATTAGGTTTCATTTCATTGCCTAAAGTTGTATCGTTTTTCCAATGATACAAGTAATTGTCATCAGCAAAAATCTTTTTGATGTTCGACTTTCTCCAACGTTTATTCGTTTTTACAAAAGCCAAATAATTAGCATTTGAAACTGGCAAAACATCCATTAAAAAATTACTTATTGTAACTAATTGAGAGTCTCTTCCATAAAGTGGAACATACTTCCCTCCTTTTATTTTTGCCATAGTTGCAGTTATTCCAAACGTGGTATCGTTTGGAATAACTACTACTAATTTTTGGTTATTTTTATCGGAATTATTTAAATTATTATTGCTATTACAAGCAACAATAAAAATAATTAAACAAAATAAAGGCAATATTCTTTTCAAAATTTATTTTACAGTTTTACGTACAGCTGCAACCATTGCAGGAGTAATATCTTTTTTGCTATTACCCCAACTGCTGTATACAAATGTAAGAACATTTGCAATTTCATCATCGGTTAAAACTTGAGCAGTCATTACACTATTGTATTTTTTACCATTTACAACTATTTCTCCTGTTTTTCCTTTTAAAATATATTCAATTGCTCTGTTTGCGTCAGCGTTCAAATAATCAGATTTGGCCAAAGGAGGAAAAGTATTTGGCAATCCCTCGCCAGTTGGTTGATGGCAAGCAAAACAAGTTTTATTGTATATTGATTTTCCATCTTCAATGCGTTCAGCTAAAGTAGTAGGTTTTGGTAATTTTACTGCATTTTCATCTGTTGGCATGTTTTGAATTGTTCCTCCTTCAGGATGATAAACTTCATCTGTTTGTTTGCCTGAATAAATTGGTTTGTTTTCATCGCCAGTTACTTTTAACATACCTAAACTTCCTTTGTTAAATGTTCTGAAAATAGAGTGATCTACTATGATAAATGTTCCAGGTACTTCGCATTTAAAATCTACAATTGATGAACCACCAGCAGGAATTAAAGTAGTTTGTACATCGTGATTAATTAATGAACCACCTTCTATGTTTACATTGTCAAAAATTTCGCCAATAACATGGAACGATGAAACCAAATTTGGACCACCATTACCTACAAATAACCTTACAGTTTCACCTACTTTTGCGGTTATAGCATTGTCGCCAGTTAATGCGCCAACTTTTCCGTTAAATACTACATAATCTGGTTCTTCTTTTATAGCTTTTCCCATATCAAATGGTTGTAAACCTTTTTCGCCATTAGCACCTTTTGTATAAAAATCGCCTTGCATAATGTAGTATTCTTTATCTACTTTAGGTAATCCACCTTCGGGTTCTACTAATATTAAACCATACATGCCGTTGGCAATGTGCATACCAACCGGAGCAGTAGCACAATGGTATACATACAAACCTTGATTGATAACTTTAAATGAAAAAACTACTTCGTGGCCAGGTGCTACAAACGATGATGCTGCCCCGCCACCAGGACCAGTTACCGAATGTAAATCTATGTTATGAGGTAATTTATTATCAGGATGATTTTTTAAATGAAATTCTACTTCATCACCAATTCTTGTTCTTATAAAACTTCCAGGTACCGATCCGCCAAATGTCCAATAAATGTATTTTACACCATCGGCCATTACACCTTCTTTTTCTATAATTTCCATGTTAACGGTAAGCTTCATGGCTGCTCTGTTTCCAACTGGCTTTGGTACTAAAGGCGGTGCAGTTAATTCTGCTTCCATTGTTCCCGAAACTTTTATTTGGGTAGCATCTACTTTAGTATTTGAATTTCCTGCTGAATTACAACTTGTAATTAAAGCACTGCTAATGCCAATAATTGTGGCCATTTTTAGCATTGATAAAATTGTTTTTTTATTCATATTTTTTTTAGTTTTAGTACTTATGTTTTTATTAATTGGTATTTGTTTCGTCTCCGCTCAACGACCGTGGACATTGAGCGGAGTCGAAATGTATTTTCTTTAAATGCATAATTTTGAATTCTCAACAGCTCAATTCATCTATGCTTCTAAAGCTTCATCGGTTGGTTGACCATATTTTATAAACTCTATAATATAGCAAGTAACACCAGTTGTAAATAATGTAGCACAGCAAATTAATATAAAGAAGTGAACTTGAATTTCTTTTTGAACATCGCCAAATTCTAAACCAACTCTTCTTTCTAAGTATACTTGAGCTACGCCAGCTACACCAAAGGCAACCGTCATTCCTACCATTCCTATATTAGACAACCAAAAAGCCAATGAACCTAAAGTGGTTTCATAATATTTTCTACCTGTTAAATTAGGCATTGCATAACTAATCATAGCGAGAACTATCATTGCATAAGCACCCCAAAACGCTAAGTGTCCGTGCATGGCAGTAACTAAAGTTCCATGAGTGTACATATTTACTTGAGGTAAAGTATGTGCTAAACCTAATAAACCTGCACCTACAAATGAAGTAATAGCCGTTCCTAAAGTCCAGAATAAAGCAGTTTTGTTTGGGTGTTTCTTTTCGCCTTTTTTATACATTGCTAAAGCAAACAATGCCATACCCAAAAATGCCAATGGTTCTAAAGCTGAAAATATTCCACCAACTATTAGCCAAGTTTTTCCAACGCCTATGTAATAATAATGATGTCCGGTTCCTAAAATTCCAGAAATAAAAGTTAAGCCAACAATTACGTATAACCATTTTTCAATTACTTCTCTGTCAACTCCAGTTATTTTAATTAATAAGAATGCTAAAATACCACCCATAATTAACTCCCAAACACCTTCAACCCACAAATGAACCACCCACCAACGGAAAAAAGAATCCATTGTTTGATTATCAAACCAAATCATTCCGGGTAAATATAATAAGGCAGCGAAAACCAATCCCATGGTTAAAACCAATGAAGTGGTAGTGCGTTTTTTTCCTTTAAATAAAGTAACAACAATGATTCCTAAAAAAGTTAAAACATTGGCTACTACTAAAAAGTCGAGCGGACGAGGAATTTCTAAAAACTTACGACCTTCCCAATAGTTAAAGTGGTAACCAACTATGGCAGTTACGCCCACCAATGCCAACGATATTAATTGAACATAAGCTAATTTTACATTCACTAATTCGTTTTGCGACTCTTCAGGAATAATATAATAAGCAGCACCCATAAAACCCGAAAGCAACCAAACAACTAATAAGTTGGTATGAACTGCTCTAGCTGTGTTAAATGGAATAAATGAATGTAAATTATCGAATCCCATATGGGCAAATCCCATAATAAATCCGTAAACTATTTGTAACGATAACAATAGCATTGACAAGGCAAAGAACCAGTATGCTACTTTTTGCGATTTATATTTCATATTTTTTGTAATTATGGGTTAAATTATTTTTTTAAATCAGGTGTAGGTGGAAAGCCGTTTAAGTCAACTTCGCCAATCCATTTAAAAAATGCAGCTACATCGGTTGCATCTTGATCGCTCATGGCATAAGCCACCATTTTGCGGCCGCGAGGCGACCAAGGAGTTTTTGACATCAAAGCAGCTTTGATGTAACCTTCGCCTCTTCGTTCAAATACTTTAGTAAGCTCGGGTGCATAATATGCGCCTTCGCCTAAAATGGTGTGACAACCCATACAGTTGTTCGATTCCCAAATTTGTTTGCCATGAATTACCTGTGGCGTTAAATTTTCTTCGTGGGTTCGTTTGGGAACTTCATTGCTTAATGAGTTCCACGATAATCCTAAAAAAGCTCCAAATGTTACAATGGTTCCTCCTAGAAAAAATGCTCTAGCTTGTGATTTTGATAACATATAATTTTGTTTAAGTGAAAACTATGTGTCTATCATTTCTATAAAAAAGACCTATAAACACGCAGCGAAAATATGACCGATGATAAAAGTGGATTATGATTCGAGTCACAGAAAATTATTGTTTTTCGTCTTGTTTTTTTGAATGAAGTATGGGAAGTGGGCACTGAGAAATGGGCGCTGAGAGATGAGTACTGAGAGATGGGCGCTGAGAGATGAGCACTGAAGATGGGCACTGGGAAGTATAAAGTATGAATTTTGAAAAACTAAAAAATCTCAACGCTCATCTCTCAGCGCTCATCTCCAATTCTAAATAAACGTTTGTCAGTCTGAGCCTGCCGAAGACCTCATCTCCCATTTCTCAACTCCCCTTCAGCCAACCTGTAACACTCATTCTTTTTTTATTGGTAACCAAAACTTCATGAAAAAGTTCATTGCTTTTAAACAAAACTGTTTTGCCCTGAGTAGGCGAAATAATTTGATTATTTGGGGTTTGATGTATCAATAATTCACCACCATCAAGTGCTTGCCAATCGTTATTTAAATAACTGATGAGTGAATATTTTCTGCTAGAATTATTTTTAAATTGGTCTAAGTGCTTTAAAAAGAAACTACCAATTTCAAAATAAGAATAATGAAATTCATAATCAGTAATTCCTGCATAACAACTCATGTTTAAGTATTTTATAAACTCTTCAATTTGTAAAAGAAATTCATTTTCAAACTGATTGTTATGGCTTTTATCGAGCCAATAAATAGCATCGCTTCTTACTGCTATGTTATAGGAAAGCTTATCAGCATTGCCTGTTCCGGCTGCTATTAGTAATTTGTTTTCGTGAAGTACTATGAGGTTTTGTTTTAAGTTATTGGCTAATTCTAAACTTAAAAAATGGTTAGAAATTCCAATATTTGTTTCAATAAAACTAGTAATTAAATCTTCGAAAATAAGTTCCATGCTGCCTTCATTTGCCTGAAATGACAGACTTGGCACAAGGTAACTTAATAATTGGCTTTATGGTTTTTTTAGGATAAATATATCTTTTTATTTAAACCTGAAGATTATGCATAATACCAAAGTACAAAAAAGTAAGCTCGGTTAAACCCAGAATACGCATTAGAAGTTCGTTATGAGAATTAAATATACAATAAATCATTTCCTTAAATTTTAAAATCATAGCAGCGCTACGTTTTTTAAATTTAAGGAAAAACTGATTTGAAGAAGATTTGACGTATAATAGATGTCTAATGCGTAATCTGGGTTAAAACGGATAAGATTTTAAAAATCTTATCCGTTTTGCAATAGCAAAAATTGAAACTGTTAGTAGCAAATACAAATAAACATTATGAAAATTCAAAATTCTTTAGTTTATTTATGTTTTCTCAAAAATAATTTGACCCACATGTAAATACACCTACCGAAAGCAAACTTAATGAATGTTATTTAATCAGTTTTATCCAAAATTTCTTCAAATTTTGCAGTCATTGTTGGATTCCCTTTAGTCAATTTTTTTATTGTTAAATCTTCAGCTTTAATATTGGCCAGTCGTAAATTATTTACTGAAGCTAATAATGAATCTTTGGTCTTTTGAAGATGATCCATCGTTTTATCTATTTCATCAATGGCAGTTTTAAATTGTCGGCTAGCCAAGTCATAATTTTTAGCAAATCCTACTTTAAAAGCATTGATATTTTCCTCAAAATTAGTAATGTCTATATTTTGATTTTTCACAATAGCCAATTCTGCTTTTGCTTTCATCGAATTCATAGCAGCATTGCGTAAAAGTGTGATTATTGGAATAAAAAATTGAGGACGAACAATATACATTTTTTCATATTTATACGAAACATCAACTATTCCTGCATTGTATAATTCATTATCGGCTTCCAAAAGAGTAACAAGAATGGCGTATTCGCATTTCTTTTCAGTTCTATCTTTGTCTAATTCTTTAAAAAAATCTTCATTTTTCTTTTTGGTTGCAGTTTCATCACCTTCATTTTTCATTTCAAACATTATTGAAATAATTTCGTTCCCAAAATCGTCCAATTCTTTGTAAATAAAATCGCCTTTACTTCCCGATTTAGAGTCATTATCTTTTTCAAAATATGCTTTTTGAAATGCAGTAGAACGCAATTTATTGAATTCATTTTCGCAATGTAATTCCAATGTTTCACCTATCATTTTAGTGGATAGTTTTTGTTTCATATCCTTGCGAAGTGCTATTTCTTCGTCTTTATATTTTATAATATCATCTTTTGCTTTTAGTTCGGCAGTATGTTTTTCACTTAACGATATTTCTAATAATTGCTTTTCGGTTTCTTTCAGTTTAATGTCGTTGGCTAAACTATCTCTTTCTTTTTCTATCTTTTGAATTGCCTCTGTTACCAATAATTTTTTTTCAATTTCAGCCTTATCGAGTTGAGCTTTCATGTCTGCAACTAACGTTTCCTTTGCTGCTAATTGTTCCGATAATTTAAGTTCACTATTGGCTTTTAAATGAATGATTTCTTTGTCCTTTTCTTCCTTTTCTTTTTCTAGTTTCTGAATGGCTTCAGTAACCGAAAGTTTCTTTTCACTTTCTGCATTAGCGAGTTTTGCATTCAATTGTGTGAGCAAATTCTCTTTTTCTGCTAGCTGTTCAGCTAAATTTTGTTCACTATTTGCTTTCAGCAATGCAATTTCTTTGTCCTTGTTAGCCAATTCAATTTGCTGCGTATTTTTAAGTTTGGCTTCTGCCAATTGAATAGCACTCACTTTCTCATTTTCTGCAAGATTCAATCGGTTTTGTAACTCATCTTCAAATTGATGGTCTCTAACTTGCTTTACAATATTGGCAAAACCAGCTTCATCTATTTTAAAAGCTTTTTTGCAATGAGGACATATAATTTCGTTCATATATATTTAGTTTTTCGTTTGTTAATTCTTGCTTTTCGGATTTAGTTTTTTTGTAGTATTTTCTATGTGTTGAACAAAGTGTTTCTCTCCTTCCGAAAGTTCATTTTTTGTTTTCTCTTTATATTTTTCATACTCTGCACTTGCTTTTTCTAATGCTTGTATATGACTTATTGTTCCTGCATTTTGCAAAATATTATTTCCCGTCATTTTCACAAAATCATCTAATCTTTCTATCCAATCACTCATATACATTGGCTTACGATTAAGTGCTTGCAATTCGGCTATTTCCAAATAAGCAGTTACCATTCTGTTGAGTACATTTAGTTCGTTTTCGTCCAAATAATTTTTAGCAATTTCGGTTTCTTGTTTCGTTGGTTTGCTTCCTTTTATATGATTTAAACCCAAATTGTGCTTATTAGCATCTATGCGTTGGTAAATAATTTCAGCTGCTGTGTGCCCGTGTGCTGCCCAGTGCATTTTATTTTGTACTGTTTGAAAAAACTGAATAGTTATTTCTAATGTTGAGTCATAGTCAATACTGGTAGCGTAAATATCTATTACTTTTCGCCAAAATACTTTTTCCGAAGAACGTATATCTCGAATACGAGCTAATAATTCTTCAAAATAATTACCACCACCTGCTTGTTTCAGCAAATCATCATTCATTATAAATCCTTTAACAATGTATTCTCTTAATCGTGCTGTAGCCCATTGGCGAAACTTTGTTCCTTGTGGACTTTTTACTCGGTAGCCAACAGAGATTATTACATCAAGATTGTAATACTTAACAACTGTTTCCTGTGTTTTTCCTTCAATTGCACCATGTTGAGTGGTGTGTCGGAATTCCCGACATACCACATTTTCATCCAACTCTCCTTCTTTAAAAATGTTTCCGATATGTTCTGTTATAGTAACTCTACTTTTTTGAAAAAGTTCTGCTAGTTGAGCCTGTGATAGCCATACAGTTTCATTTTCTAATCGGGTTTCTATTTTAATAGTTCCGTCTTCAGTTTGGTAAATTATTATGTTCGTATTTTCCATTTAACTTTCATTTGTTGGTTTGTACATTTATAGGCAGTGCACCAGCCATAAAGGTTTGAACGAGGACTAGCAAGGTTATTCATGTTTGAAATGTTCACTTAAGTTGTAGGTTTACGATTTTAAGTTCAACAAGTCGTTTCTGTTTCCAGGGCAGTGCAGAGTCGTATTTATTTCTTTGCCCTGATTCCCAATTAAGAACTTTGGTATAAGATTTTCTTGCTTCTCCTTTTGGATTTCCAATTGGATAAAGTTTCTTCATTTCTAACCAGTCAAGAACATCAAACTCAAAATTATTTTTTTCTTTTCCAATTATTGTGTCAATTCCTAAATCGTTTAAATCCTTTGACCTTGTTTTTACAAGTTCAGGTTGTGTTCCATTTTTTGTATGGTTTCTAATAAACGTGAGATTGTCAGCGAGCCAGCCACCTAATTCCGCTACTATTGGATCAGGGTCAGTCTGTGAAGGAATCCATCTTCGTATTCCTTCTTTCAAGCATTTATTCTTTAAATTTTCCAAGTCAATCAGATGTTGAATAAATCCATTTTGATTTACTACACCACCTTCATTTTCAGATTCAGTTAAAAATTTAACTTCTTTTAGTCTTTTGATTTCATATTCTGTAATTTTTCTTTTGGTAGGGTCACCATTAAGACGCATTCTTTGGTCATTGCACCATTGTGATTGTCCCTTATACTTAAATTCTTGATTTTTTTTATCTCTGTAAACCCACGTAAATGGTAGTTTTTTTAGCTTGCTATATTCAACAGCTAATTTCAAATTAGTTTCCCATTTTTGCATCCAAATAATTTCATTCGGGTTGCCCCAAAAAAAGTTTTCAGTATTCAATTTTTCTAAATGTTCTAGAAGAATTGCTCGGTTTCCATTTTCATCTATGTGACCATAAAATTCTCTCTGTCTTTTATACCAATTATATAGTTTGTGTGATTTGAGTATTATAGTGTTTCCTTTATTTTCAATTTTGAATTGTTTAAATTCTTCAAAAAATATTGGCCAGCTTTTTTTATAATCTTCTGATATTGCAAATCTATCTCTAGCTTTGTCTGAATCAAATGCCAGCTTTTTCCTCTTTTCTTCTTCTATTTTAAGTAATTTTTCTTCTTCTCTTTTTCGTTCTGCTTCAGTAATTTTCTCTTCTTCTTTTTCAAATTCTTTATCAGCAATTTGATGCTTTTCTTTATATACTTTATATCTCTTCTCGTAATCTAAAATTGTTTCAAGTAATTCAATTCTTTTTGATTTAGTTCTGAAATAATCTAGTTGCTCTAATAAATCATTGTGAAGGGTTGAATCTATTGTCGTATTGCACTCAACTGATGTTTCAATATTTGTTTCTAAACCACCGCTTGTCAAATTAGCAGAACCAATAAATATTTTCACTTCATTTTGAGTTCGAAATAAGAATATTTTCGGGTGAAATGTTGGTGATTTTTCTCTGTTAAGATAAATTGTATGACCGTCATTAAAAAGTTGCTTTAAAGCACTTGGTTCTGTCTGATAAAAATTTGTCCCAACAAAGAATGTAACTTTAGTTTTTTTTTGATTTATTAATTCTAGCAAACTTTTCAGTCCCGAAAATTTAAGAAATGCCGTGCAAATAGTAATTTCTTCTGCAAGTTGAATTGCATTTAAAATTTCAGTTTTGTGATTTCTTTTTTCGTTATTTGAAAGTATTTTCATTGTTGGTGTCGTCTTTTAATATAACTGATTACTTCTTGCTATGAAAAACTAGTTTAGCATATATCTCCGATACTCGAAACGGTATAATTGGAAATTTTGATTTGTTGATGCCAAATATAAAATTGTTTTTAAATTATTTTGGTAAATTAATTATTGTTTTTCTTTAGTGCAAAGCCTAACATTCACTGAGTGAAGCCGAAGTGTGTTTCGACTTTGCTCAACAATCACATTTCGGCTTGGAACAGCAACCGTTTCGACAAGCTCAACGACCGTAAGGCTAATTATCATAATTAAAAGTGAACAAAGTTTGTACCTTTGTTTGCTATTTTAAACCGAGACTAAATACAAAGAATGCAAAACAATAATCACCATGAAATAATCACCACAGCCGATGGTTCACATACTCTATTTCATGAAGTTTTGAACGAAACTTATCATTCAAAAAATGGTGCGTTGCAAGAAAGTTTACTTGTATTTATTCAAAATGGATTGGCAAACTATTTACATAAAAATCCAATTGAAACTATCCATATTTTTGAAGTAGGTTTTGGAACTGGATTGAACGCATTACTTACTTTAAAGGAAGCAATGAACAGAAATATAAAAATAAAATATACTTGCTTAGAGGCTTTTCCACTGGGTTTTGAAACTATCAATCAATTGAATTATTTGAATGAGGAAAACGATATTTTAAAAACTTTATTCAATAAAATGCACCTTTGTAATTGGAACGAATGGATTGAAATCAATGAACATTTTTCAATTTATAAAATGGAAAACAAACTGGAACAAATTACTACCAACAATTTATTGCAGATTAGCAATCCATTTGACCTTATTTACTTTGATGCGTTTGCACCAGATAAACAACCTGAACTTTGGACAACATCCATTTTTAAAACTATATTCGACTCCATGAATATTGGAAGTATTTTGGTAACTTATTCGGCCAAAGGTGATGTAAAAAGAGCCTTGCGCGAAGCTGGTTTTATTGTTAAAAGATTAGCAGGACCAGTTGGGAAAAGACATATGCTTTGTGCGTTGAAGGAAGTTCATTTCGACAAGCTCAATGACCAATAGGCAATGGGCAGTAAACAATTCATCAATTCAACAATCTTTGTAATCTTGTAATTTTTCAATCTTTCTATTCAACAATACAACCACAATGCAAATAAACTATCTCATCATCGGACAAGGATTAGCTGGTACATTATTGGCTAAAGAATTATTGGCAAAGAACGAAAGTTTTTTGATAATAGATGCCTTTAAAGAAAGCACTTCTACCAAGGTAGCTGCTGGAATGTATAACCCAATTAGTGGCAAACGAATGGTAAAAAGTTGGAATGCTGATGAATTGTTGCGCGATACTTTTGAAGCTTATACTTCG
>JBMOGB010000094.1:0-13180 GCA_049318585.1 Bacteroidia bacterium
GAGCAACGCCTTCTGGCTTAGCCAAAAAACTCCATTTCATTCCAGTTGGAAATCCTGCTCCACCCCTACCACGTAATCCTGATTTTTTCACTTCTTCCACTATGGCATCTTGAGTCATAGTTTTCAAAGCTTTTTCAACCGAAGAATAACCACCTTTTGAGCGATAAACTTCCAATGATTCAATTCCGGGAACGTTTATATGTTCTAATAATATTTTTTTACTCATTTCTATTTATTTCTAGCCACAGATTACCACAGATTTTATTATCCTATTCTTTTGCAAAAAATCATTTCTAAAGTTAATTAACAAAACCAATTTCATTTTCATAGAGCCACAGAATAACACAGATTTCTTTATAAAATAACTCTATTGTAATTCAATGAATCATTTCCAAAATTAATTAACAATGCCAACTTCATTTTTGATATTGCTAAATAATTTAACGTTTGTTTATAATGCTCCTCAACTAACCCATTTTGTGCTTTTACTTCTAAAATAATTTTATCAAAAACTACAAAATCAGCATAAAAATTATGATTTAGTGTAGCTCCTTTATATTCTACATCAAATTTTTTCTCTCTTTCAAATTGAATATTTTGATTATTAAATTCTATTTCTAAAGCATCTTTATAAACAATTTCTAATAACCCTTTTCCTAATATTTTATGAACCTCCATACAAGCACCAATTATTTTAAATGACTCAGATTGATATGGATATTTTGTATTGTCATATTTTTTTATCAAATCCATTATAAAATCTGTGTTAATCAGTGGCTTATGTTTAGTTTTTTCTAAAAGTATTTACATCTAAGTATTTACTATGTTCAGTTTTATTATTCCATTCGTTGATTAAAGAATCTACTTTATCAAAAGTTAAATCTTCGTGGTATTTATCGCCAATTTGTAACATGGGAGCAGTTCCGCAGCTACCCAAACATTCTACAGTTTTTAAAGTAAACTTTCCATCAGCAGTAGTCTCGCCAGGTTTTATGTCTAATTTATTACCAATATGATCAACAATTTCATTTGCACCACGTAACCAACATGAGCTTGTTCTGCAAACTTCTATTAAACATTTACCTACAGGTTTTAAGTTAAACATGCTGTAAAATGAAGCTACTTCATATACTTCAATTGGTTTTATGCTAAGCAATGAAGCTACATAATCCATTGTTGGCACACTTAACCAACCATCGAATTCAGCTTGCGCTAAATGCAATAATGGTAATAATGCCGACTTTTGTTTTCCTTCTGGATAACGTTTAATGATACTTTGCACCAGTGCAAGGGAATTATCATCGAATTTTATTTCACTCATTTTTTTAAATTTTGAATGTTAAATTTTGAATGTTGAATTATTCAAAACTTCTTTTCTTATTAAGTTATTTTTAAATAGTAAATGAATATAAAACATTGAATAACCTCATTCAAAATTTATAATTCATAATTCATAATTTCTACGCGTCTAATTCTCCAGCAATTACGTTCATGCTACTCATGGTTAAAATAGCATCCGAAAGCATTTGCCCTTTTATCATTTCGGGATAAGCTTGGTAAAAAATAAAACAAGGTCTGCGGAAATGTAATCTGTAAGGAGTTCTTCCACCATCGCTTACCATGTAAAATCCTAGTTCTCCGTTACCGCCTTCTACCGAATGGTAAACTTCACCAACTGGAACAGTAGCTTCGCCCATTACAATTTTAAAATGGAAAATTAAAGCTTCCATGTTGTTATAAACTTCTTCTTTTGGAGGTAAAAAGAAATCGGGTACATCGGCAAAAAACTTTCCTTCTGGAATATTATCCAAAGCTTGTTTGATAATTTTCAAACTCTCTCTTATTTCGTGTTGGCGAACCATAAAACGATCATAAGTATCGCCTTGAGTTCCTAATGGAATCATAAAATCAAAATCTTGGTAAGAACTATAAGGATTCATAACTCTTACATCGTAATCAACACCTGCAGCGCGCAAGTTAGGACCAGTAAATCCATAATTTAAAGCTCTTTCACCACTAATTGCTCCAACACCAATATTTCTTTCCATGAAAATTCTGTTACGTTCTAATAACAAAGTAAATTCATCGAAATATTTAGGAAAATCATTTAAAAAATCGCGCATTTTTTTCATACATGCAGGACTAAAATCTCTTTCCATTCCACCAATTCTACCAATATTTGTAGTTAACCTAGCACCACAAACTTCTTCAAAAATATCGTAAATTTTTTCGCGCCATTGGAACACATAAGTGAAACCAGTTAAAGCTCCAGTATCCGCTCCAATAATTGAATTACAAACCAAATGATCAGCTATTCGCGAAAATTCCATGATAATTACACGCATATAATCAACACGTTTTGGAGTTTCAACACCTAACAATTTCTCTACTGTCATGTGCCAACCCATATTGTTTATTGGCGATGAACAATAGTTCAATCTATCAGTTAAAGTAGTAATTTGATAAAATGGTTTATGCTCCGCAATTTTTTCAAATGCACGGTGAATGTAACCAATTGTGGAAGTGGTTTCGTGAATAATTTCCCCATTCATTTTCAAAACATTTTGAAAAACACCGTGTGTAGCAGGATGTGTTGGCCCAAGATTCAAGATATTATAATCTTCTTTCTCGCTTTTTGTATTTAATTCTAATGATTCAATCATTTAGTTTATATCATTTAAAACCCAAAGGTTCTTATCGTCCAAAATAACTATCGTCTTTGTCTGTTCTTGTTCCATCTTCTAATGGATATTCTTTTCTCATTGGAAAATAATCCATTTCATCGGCATTTAAAATGCGCTTTAAATTTGGATGACCTATAAAATTGATTCCAAAAAAATCGAATGTTTCTCGTTCTTGCCAATTGGCTGAACTAAATAAAAATGTAGCTGAATCAATAGAAGGATTTTCGATTGGCATAAAACATTTTATACGCAAACGAATATTGTTAATTAAACTATGAACATGGTAAACTACTCCCAATTCTTTTCCAACAACTTGCGGGTAATGTATTCCACAAACATCGGTTAAAAACTGCATTTGTAATTCTTTGTGATCGTATAAAAACTGGAGCAATTCTTTTATACTATTTTTGTCTAATTCTATTGTTAGCAAGCCATAAGGTTCGTAAGAACTGTAAATTCTTTCACCAAATTTGTTTTGCAATTCTGCTAAAATATATTGATTATCTATTTGTACCATTATTGAATTCCGTAACTTCCTAAAAGTGCTTTATATTCATCCGATTCTCTTCTTCGTAATGATTCGTTTTTAACAATTTCTTGTAATTTTACAATTCCGTCTATAATTTGTTCGGGGCGAGGTGGGCAGCCAGGAACATAAACATCAACAGGAATTACTTTATCTATTCCTTGTAAAACAGAATAAGTATCAAAAATTCCTCCGCTAGAAGCACATGCACCAATGGCAAGTACCCAACGAGGTTCGGCCATTTGCAAATAAACTTGTTTTAAAACAGGACCCATTTTTTTTGAAATAGTTCCGGCTACTAATAATACATCGGCTTGGCGAGGCGAGAAACTAATTCGTTCAGAACCAAATCGAGCTAAATCGTAATTGGAACCCATGGTGGCCATAAACTCAATTCCACAACATGAAGTAGCAAAAGGAAGTGGCCAAAGAGAATTTGCTCTGGCAAGTCCAATTATTTTATCTAATGAAGTGGCTTGAAAACCTGGCCCTTCAATATTTGGTGGTGCTTGTACAATTTTTATATCTGACATTATTCTAATTTTTTTATTTGGGCTTTTAAATTAAATGATTTGTAAAAAATATTTACTCCCATTTTAAAGCACCTCTTTTTATGATATAGGCAAATCCAATAAGTAAAGTTCCTATAAAAATTAACATTTCTAAAAAGCCTGTACTTCCTAATTCTTTAAAGTTTACTGCCCACGGATACATGAATATTACCTCTACATCGAACATAACAAACAAAATAGCTGTTAAAAAATACTTGATTGAAAAGGGTAAACGTGCGTTTCCTTGACTGTCAATTCCGCATTCAAAAATTTGTAATTTATCAGCTGTTTTTCGCTTAGGACCAACATAATGCGTTACAGCCATTACCAAAGCTACAAACCCAAATCCTACTAAAAACTGTATAAATATTGCTATATAATCTATTGACACTCCCATAATTGATTTTTAAATTGCGAATCTAATTTGTTTTATTGTTTTTTAAAACCTGATAGTTTTTAATTATTAACATGATTTACCCGAAATAAATTTGCCGTTTTAGGCTAATTATTACTTGACATTTGTTTTGATTTTAAAAACATCTCTACTAAAACACCAATTACTTTATCAACTTCTAACTTGGTATTTTGTTTTGCAAATGAAAACCGAACTGCTGCTCTATTGCTATCAGTTTTTAAAGCACTTAATACATGGCTTCCAACTTCAGAACCACTACTACAAGCACTTCCTCCACTTACCGATACGCCCGCAATATCTAATTTAAATAATAACATTTCACCAATAGAACTTGGAGGAAACGAAACATTTAAAACGGTATAAAGTGAATTTCCTTCTGCATCTCCATTAAATGTAATTCCTTCCACATTTGATTTTAGTTGCTCAATCATGTAATTTTTTAAAGAAATAATATGTGTCATTTCCTTTTCTAAATTTGCATAAGCATTTTCAAGTGCTTTAGTTAAGCCTACTATTCCATACAAATTTTCAGTCCCACCACGCATATTTCTTTCTTGTGAACCACCAGTTATAAAGGAATTTATTTTGGCGTTGCTACTTATATAAATAAAGCCAACTCCTTTTGGACCATGAAATTTATGAGCTGCACAAGCTATAAAATGCACTTTAAGCTTTTGTACATCAATTGGGTAATGACCTATGGTTTGAACTGTATCGCTATGAAAAAACGCTTCATATTTTTCGCATAAATTTCCTACTAATTCAGCATCTAATAAATTTCCAATTTCATTATTAGCATGCATTAAGCTAACCAAGGCATTTGGATTATTTTGCAAAAGCAATTCTAAATCTTCATAATTTACATGACCGTTTTCTGTTAATTTTACAAAATGTAGTTTTATTAATCCATTTTTTGTTAACTCTTCAATGGTATGCAAAACCGCATGGTGTTCAATTTCAGAAGTAATAATATTTTTAATTTCATAAGCTTCTACCGTTTTTCTAATTGCCATATTATCGGATTCAGTTCCTCCTGAAGTAAAAAAAACTTCACCTGGTGAACAGTTTAATAATTTAGCAATTGACCTCCGGCATTCTTCAATAATTGTTCTTACATTTCTTCCTTCGGCATGTGTACTACTCGGATTTCCAAACTCATGTATCATTACATTGTACATTGCATCAGCAACTTCTTTATCTAAAGGCGTTGTAGCTGCATTATCAAAGTATATTCTTTCCATTTTATTTGTATAAAAAAGCAAAAATAAACCTATAATTTACATTCGCTATGTTTTTTAATTATTAATTATTTGTATAAAATATTATTGTATAAATTTTGTAATTTAATTGATTGGCTTTGCCAATTAAACGTTTCATTAGTTGCTTTTTCACAAGCAATTATACATTTATTGTAAAATTCGTTATTGGTAAATAATTTTTCAATTGCGTTAGCTATTTCACTGGCATTTTTTAAATTTACAGCTATTCCAACTGGATATTTTTCTAATACATCTGTATATATTTTACTGTTACAGAAAATAGAAGGTAAAGCAATAGCTATATATTCAAAAAACTTACGCTCGTGGCTTACCAGCATTGACTCTGGTTGGTTTTTTAAACAGATTCCAATTTTGCATTGCATACTTATTTTATATGCAGTATCAATATCCAAAAATCCATAAAAGTGTATTTGATTTTTTACCAATTCATAATTTGGATTGCTTTCAAAACCTTTATCAGTTCTGGAACCAAAATATCCAACACAATGTAAATAGTAAGTGTTGCCTTGATTTTTTAAAATCAATAATGCATCAATTAACTGATTAATATCGTAATACATATCTTTTATCATACCAATATAAAAAATATGATTGCCAGGCAAAATGCTTCTTTCTAAAACTTTATAATTATTCATTTGTGCTGTATCAGCAAAATTTTGAATAACTGTAAATTGATTTTCTTTTACATGAAAAATAGGCAAAAAATCATCATTGGCCACTACGGGAATATAATGAACAAAATTGCTCGAAAACTTCAACAATTGATTGTATAAACCTGCAATAAAAGCTTTTCGTTTAGCGGGAATCCAAGGTTTTAATAAAATATCTTGTTTGGTATTTTCGTGAATATCGTAAATAACTTTTTTACCTAAAATAGAAAGTATTAAACCAAATGGAAGCATTTCAGCATCGTGTATATGGTAAATATCAGCATCTTGTTTTATAGCTAAAGCAAATACTTTAAAAATAGTTTTGAATGCTCGTTGTAAATGATTTTTTGGATTAGGAATACCAATAATATTCACTCCGTTTTTTTTGCCTGTAAATTCACCAATTGCAATTAAAGTAACTTGAAAATGTAAAGCCATACTTACACATTCTCTATAAAAAACACGTGTGTCTGTTATGTTATGAACAGATGAAAAATGGCAGACATTTAGTTTCAATTTTTACTTTTTTTCAAAAAGCAAAACTAAATTTTTTTATAGAAATGACACTATTTATTCAAAAAAAGAAAATGATTCATATTCCATATTTTCATTCAATTTCCAAGCAAAATGTTTTAAACCATTACTTATAATAATAATATTTGCTTTATATTGTTGGTTATACAACGACAATTGCAAGGCTGTTTCGCTAGTTAAATTCACGTTTGGCGCTTTGCACTCAATTAAAATATCGGCTTTTGCATTATTGTTAAAAACTAAAATATCGAAACGCTTAAAGGAATTTAAATAAGTTAGTTTCCGCTCCACGGCTATAAGTGCTTTACTGAATTTTTTATGGTTTAGTAAATAATTTAAAATATGCTGACGTACCCATTCTTCTGGAGTTAAGCTCACATATTTTTTCCTAATTTCATCGTAAATAAAAGGTTTATTTAGTTGTTTAGTAATCTTTATTTGGTATGTGGGTAGGTTAAGGTGCAAATTTTTATATACAAAATGTTTACAAAAGAAGTAAAAAGCATGGAATAAATTTAATTATTTGCGAACTTAATTATTACACAAAAAAGTGGCAACAGAATTATCGAATCAATACGGAAAAATATTGCAAGATTTAAAAGCAAAGAAGTTTGCTCCAATTTATATTTTGCATGGTGAGGAAACTTATTTTGTAGATGTAATTAGTAGCTACATTGAGCAAAATATACTTAGTGAAAGTGAAAAAGGATTTAATCAAACTATTTTTTATGCAAAAGATATAGACCCAAATCAAGTAATAGAAACGGCAAGACGATTTCCTATGATGGCCGAAAAACAAGTAATTATAGTTAAAGAAGCGCAAGGTTTTAAAAACTTAGATGGCTTTGAAAAATACTTACTTAAACCTGTTCCAACCACTATTTTAGTTATTGCAATTAAAGGAAAAAAAATAGACAAAAGAACCAAGTTTTACAAAGAAGCAGCCAAACATGTAGTATTTGAAAGCAACAAATTATATGAAAAAGATTTGATGCCTTGGATAAAAAATTATATAACATCAGAAGGCTATAATATTGGAGATAAATCGGTTCAATTAATTGCAGATTCATTGGGCAATGATTTATCGAAAATAGCGAATGAATTAGACAAGCTTTTTATCAATAAATCGGGTGGTGATAAAACAATTTCCGATAAAGACATAGAAACTTATATTGGTATAAGTAAAGACTTTAACTCGTTTGAATTATTAAGTGCAATTGCAGCAAAAAACTCGCATAGAGCATTTAAAATTGGCCATCATTTAGCCAAAGCAAAAGACTTTTCAATTATTCCATTTGTAGCAGTTTTAAGTGGCATGTTTTCAAAAGGTTATTTAATAAAAAAAACCAATACAACCGATAAAGAAACCATAACCAAAGCTTTTGGTTTAAACTATTTTTCGGCTCCTGATTATGTGAATTTGGTAAAAAACTTTAGTATGAACGAAATTGAAAAAGTAATTTCAATTTGTTCGCAATATGACTTAAAAAGCAAAGGAATCAACAGTGTAGCTATGACTAACCAAGAAATGCTAAAAGAAATATTAATAAAAATATTGTAAGTCAAAACCTTATTGCTTGCTTTATTGTTACTAAATTATTAAATATGCAACCATTATAAAAACAAACAACAACAAATAAACCATAAAAAAATGAAGAGAATTTTCCTATTAAGCTTTGCAATTGCTAGTAGTACAGCTTTTGCTCAAGCACAAAAAAACAGAGTACTACCTACCGATTACAATGTTGCTGTAAATGCAATAAAAAAATCAAATGACGTTACCAATCCTTCTGTTGTAAGAACCGATAACACTACAAAATTATCGACTACAAGTTTAGGTAAAGGAGCAACTTATTCAAAAGCAACCAAAATTGGTGAAACTATGAATAACCAACAAACGAATGGCTCTATTTATACCAGAGTTTATGCGCATGCAGGTGGTAAAATTTCTGCAACATGGACATCGGCACAAGAAGGAATTCCTGCTGGTTCAAGTTCTAGAGGTTCAGGTTACAATCATTTTAACGGAACATCTTGGGGAAATCCTGCTCAATCCTCTTTAAGAGTTGATCCTGAGCGTACAGGCTTTCCTAATTACGCTTTCAGTGCTTCAACTAACGAAGAAATGATTCTTTCTCACATTGTTAAAGCTTCTGGTACTGCTAATGCAGGCGCTGCAACTGGAATTATGTTAAATCGTAAAACTGGTTTAGGTGCTGGAACTTGGACAGGTACAGCAGTATTAGATAGTACCAATATTTTGATTCCTGGTATTTTATGGAACAGAAGTGTCGTTTCTGGTAATTATTTACATGTATATGCTTCATTTACTGATTCAGGTTCTGCTCAGCCTAATGGTGTAACTATTAATGGTATCAAATCTCCTCAAGTTTATTCACGTTTAAATTTAACAACCAATGCTTGGGAAGTAAAAAAAATGATACTTCCTGGTTATACATCAGATAGAATTTTTAGTGGTGGAAGCGATAATTATGCTATGGATGCTAAAGGTTCAAATGTTGCTATCTTAATTGGAGGACTAACTGATGATATTATGTTGTTTAAATCATCTGACAATGGTTCAAACTGGACAAGAACAATTATTGATTCTTTCCCTGATCCAGCTTTTAATAGAATTAGATTAATTGACACTACTTATTCAAATGATGGTAGTTTAAGTGTTACTTTAGATAAAAACGGAAATGCTCATTGTTTTTGGGCTTTAGCTAGAATGATTTCCACTACTAGCGGTGCAATAAACTATTACCCTGGTCAAAATGAAATATTATATTGGAAAGAAGGAACTTCTTTAGATAGTATTATTGTAGTTGGCCAATCGCCTGATGCTGACAATAATGGAACTTTAGACATAGGTACAAACTGGAATGCTGCTGGAACTAGATATTTTAGTAATTCAATTGCTACTATGCCACATGCTATGAGCGTTGACAATTATATATATATGATATTTTCGGGAATGACAGAAGGTGATGCTGATGCAAATGGTAAAATCTATAGAGATGTATTTTTAAGATATTCTACTGATTTAGGCGCAACTTGGAACAATAAAATGTTAAACTTAACAGAATTTTTGGGCTTTAACCAAGAACAAGTTTATGCAAGTATTTCTCCAACTAGCGATGAAAATATTCATGTTACTTTTTCTCAAAGTACTTTAATTGGTTCATATGATGATCCAGATAATACTGATGCTGGAAATGCTACCTATAGTATTATGCATTTAAGTGTTCCAATTGTAAATATACTTAGCGGAAATGTTGGTGTTATCAATACTAAAAACGAATTATTCAATGTAGTAAGTAATTACCCAAATCCTTTTAAAGGAACAACTAACATTGAAGTAAACTTTACTCAAAGCACTAATGCTACTGTAAAAGTAGTTAACGTAATGGGTCAAGAAGTTTATAGCCAAAACTTCAATAAAATTGCTGCTGGTTTAAGTAATTTAGAAATCAATTTAGGTAATGTTGCTGCTGGTGTTTATTTTTACAGTGTTGAAGCTAACGGTTTCAAAACTACTGGTAAAATGATTGCTGAGTAAATATTTTAAAAGTTATCAAACAAAAAAGCCCTTCAAAAATAAATTTTGAAGGGCTTTTTTTATGAAATTTGTTGAGTAAAAATACAACTGTGTTTTATGCCAACTCTACAGTTTTATTATAACATACATCAAAAATGTTTGGAACTGTTTTCAGTATATTAAACTGAATTAGTTTTGAAAATATTTTGTTCATTTCCTCTTCGTTTATTTCAGCTTTGGCAGCATATTCTAATTCCCCAAACCATTTCATGGCATCGGCTAATTTTATTTGATAGCGCCAAGCAATTAAATCTACCGCTTCATCATTAAATTTTAAATCGTGGCAACTTTCATTTACTATTTCCAAAACTTCATCTAAAGTAACAGGTTGCGAATCAATAAAATCATTGGTAGCAACTACCGCAAAACACGGCCAAGGAGTTTTACATTCTCCAATCATTTTAAACTCACCGTTATCTACAAAAGGTTTGGTGGTAAACTTTTCCCACATAAATAATTGAGCTTTATTTTCAGCTAATGCCTTCCTTGCACCAGCCAAATTTCCTATTATTTCAAAGTCAGTTTCATCGTTTATTGTCAATCCATTATTAGCTGCATTTACATAAGCCATTAAATGCGAACCCGACTTATACCTACTAATTGCATATTTATTTCCTTGCATTGCTGCAATGGAGTTAATCGTTGATTTTGCATTTACAAAAATTCCCCAACGCAAAGGTGAATTCACATAAAACTGAACTATTTTACTTGGATTTCCTTGAGTAATATCTGCAATTACACCTTCAGTTAAAGCAATGGCAATATCAATTTCGCCATCTCTCAGCATTTTACACATGGCACCAGTTCCACCCGGAACATCAATCCATTCAATTAATATACCTTTTTCAGCAAATTTTCCATTTTCAATGGCCAAATGCCAAGCTAAGTTAAAATGTTCAGGAACACCCCCTACTCTTACTGTTTTTATCATTAAATAGAATAATAATTAAATGTGCTAAAATGTTTTAAAAGCATACAAATATACAAAAAATGCAAGCTGCATTTTACAATAGAAAAACTCAAAAAACATTTTAAAATCTAATTTGGTTTGGTATATATTCGCAAACCGAATTTTTATGAAAAAAATACTTATTGCAAACAGAGGAGAAATAGCTTTACGTGTAATGCGTACTGCAAAAGAAATGGGTATAAAAACAGTGGCAGTTTTTAGCGAAGCCGATAGAAAAGCATTGCATGTTCGTTATGCCGATGAAGCTGTTTGTATTGGCCCTCCGCCTAGTAACCAAAGTTATTTGTTAGGCGATAAAATCATTGAAGTTGCTTTGCAATTAGGTGTTGATGGCATTCATCCTGGATATGGTTTTTTAAGTGAAAATGCTCATTTTGCTCGTAAAGTAAAAGAAGCTGGAATTACATTTATAGGCCCAAGTGCAGAAAGCATGGATTTAATGGGCGGAAAAATTTCTGCTAAAAATGCAGTTGCAAAGTTCAATGTGCCAATGGTTCCTGGAACCAAAGATGCTTTAACAGATGTAAATGAAGCAAAAAAAATTGCAACTGAAATTGGTTATCCAATTTTAATTAAAGCAAGTGCTGGTGGTGGTGGAAAAGGAATGCGTATAGTGGAAGTGGAAAGTGAGTTTGAAGAACAAATAAAACTAGCACAATCGGAAGCTAAAAATGCCTTTGGCGATGATGCAGTTTTTATAGAAAAATATGTAGCTGCTCCTCGTCATATTGAGTTTCAAATATTGGGCGATACACATGGAAATATAGTTCATTTGTTTGAACGTGAATGTAGCATTCAGCGCAGACACCAGAAATTAGTAGAAGAAGCACCAAGCAGTTGTTTAACTGAAGAAATTAGACAAAAAATGGGTGAAGCAGCTGTAAATGTTGCTAAAGCTTGTAATTATGTTGGTGCAGGAACGGTAGAATTTTTAGTAGATGAAAAATTGAATTTTTATTTCCTAGAAATGAATACTCGTTTGCAAGTGGAACATCCGGTAACGGAGCAAATAGTAAACCTAGATTTAGTAAAAGAACAAATCAGAATTGCCAGAGGCGAAACTTTAGGATATACGCAAAGTGATTTAAAAATTACTGGACATGCCATAGAATTGCGTGTTTGTGCAGAAGACCCTGCAAATAACTTTTTACCCGATATTGGAAAATTAAATACTTATAAAACACCACAAGGTTATGGAGTGCGAGTAGATGATAGTTTTGAAGCTGGAATGGAAATTCCAATCCAATACGACCCAATGATTGCGAAGCTAATAACCTTTGGAAAAGACCGTGAAGAAGCTACTCAACGCATGATTCGCGCCATTGACGATTACCAATTAACGGGTATAGAAACTACATTGCCATTTGGTAAATTTGTAATGAAACATGAAGCATTTATTAGTGGAAATTTTGATACTAAATTCATTGAAAAACATTTTAAACCAGAAAATTTAAAAGAAGCAAATAATTACAATGAAGCTTATGCTTATGCTGCTGGAGAATTGTTTTTTGCTAACGAAGCCAATTCAAAACAACATGCTGTTGAAAGTAAAAGTAGTAATTGGTTACAGAACAGAAAAGCATAGTTATAAAGTAATAAAATTGTTTTAAAATAAAAATCAGAATTGATATTTAAAAACCAAAAGCTAAAATTGCACCGTGCAAAAAACAATCACCAAAATAGCAACTAAACCTCTTGAATGTCCTGTTCCTCATGGCAAGCGTTGGAAGTGGCTTGGTTATGTAAAAAAACTAGGCTTTTGGGGCTTTATGTTTTTTTTGGTAAAAGGTGTTTTGTTATATATTGTTTTACCTTATTTAGCTGCAAAAGGAATTTTTAATTGGTAAAAAAATAGCTGCTAGCAACTGGTCTTTTACATTTTTTTACAAAAACAACAATTTATTACTAAATTTATTGGCTCTATATGAATTATAGTGGGTAGGAAATTATATTTGAAACTTGGAAACAA
>JBMOGB010000095.1:0-13073 GCA_049318585.1 Bacteroidia bacterium
ATGTCACCCTGAGCTTGTCGAAGGGCATTATCCGTTTCGACAAGCTCAACGACCGGAGAACTCTTTCTAACATTCAAAATTCCTTATTCGATATTATTTCCATTTCGAATTTCGATATTTGAATTTAGAATTCCAAAATCATGTCACCCTGAGCTTGTCGAAGGGCATTATCCGTTTCGACAAGCTCAACGACCAGAAAGTTCCTTCTACATTCAAAATTACTTATTCAATATTCGTTATTATTTCATTTTCGAATTTCGAATTTCGAATATCGAATTTCGTTTTTCGAATTTCGATATTTCATTTTCGAATTTCAACATAATGTCACTCTGAGCTTGTCGAAGGGCATTATCCGTTTCGACAAGCTCAACGACCGGTGAACTCTTCCTAACATTCAAAATTCCTTATTTGATATTCATTTTTCGAATTTCGATATTTGAATTTCGAATTTTTAAATCCAACATCCAAAATCCAACATCCAAAAATTACTCCCATTCAATAGTTGCAGGTGGTTTGCTGCTAATGTCGTAAACAACACGGTTAATGCCTTTTACTTCATTGATAATACGGTTCGATACATGTGCTAAAAACTCATGTGGCAAATGACAAAAATCGGCAGTCATTCCATCTACCGAAGTAACCGCACGTAAGCAAACTGCATTTTCATAAGTACGTTCATCACCCATTACTCCAACAGATTGTACAGGCAAATAAATAACTCCTGCTTGCCAAACATTTTTATATTGGTCTTTGCTTTTTAGTTCACTTATAAATATATGATCTGCTTCTTGTAAAATTGCTACTTTTTCAGGAGTAATATCGCCCAAAATTCTAATAGCTAATCCAGGACCAGGGAATGGATGACGATTTAAAATTACATCGGCAATTCCTAATTCCTTACCTACTTTCCTTACTTCATCTTTAAACAAAGTACGCAATGGTTCTACTACTTTCAAATCCATATTTTCTGGCAATCCACCTACGTTATGGTGCGATTTAATAGTAGCCGAAGGGCCTTTAACACTTACACTTTCTATTACATCGGGATAAATAGTTCCTTGTGCTAACCATTTTACACCAGCTATTTTTTTTGCTTCATCGTCAAAAACTTCAATAAATACTCTGCCTATGGTTTTACGTTTTTGTTCAGGGTCCGATATTCCCTTTAGTTCACTTAAAAACCTTTCGCCTGCATCTACACCAATTACGTTTAAGCCCATGCCTTTGTATGCGTCTAACACTTGTTGATATTCATTTTTGCGAAGCAAACCGTTATTAATAAAAATTCCTGTTAAATTATTGCCAATGCTGTGTTTTAAAAGTATGGCAGCCACACTACTATCTACTCCACCACTTAGGCCAAGTATTACTTTATCGTTACCAATTTTTTCTTTTAGTTCCTTAGTAATGTTTTCTATAAAATGAACAGGCGTCCAATCTTGTCTCATTTTTGCCACATGCTTCACAAAGTTTTCTAACATTAAAGCACCTTCAGGACTATGTGTTACTTCAGGGTGAAATTGAATGGCATAAGTAGGTTCACCTTCTATTTTATAGGCAGCCACCTTTACCGATTCGGTACTTGCTATAACTGTAAAATTATTGGGAATACTTTGAATGGTATCGCCATGACTCATCCAAACTTGTGAATCCTTGCTAACACCTGCAAACAAAATATCATCGGCTATAAAACTTAAATTAGCACGGCCGTATTCCCTAATTTTTGAAGGAACCACAAACCCACCATTTTGATGAGCCATTAATTGAGCGCCATAACAAACACCTAATATAGGTAATTTTCCACGCCAAGTACTTAGATCAATATTAGGTAAAAGACCATCATTTACTGAAAATGGACTTCCACTTAGTATAATAGCTTTTGTTGCTTCATCAATAATGGGTAAATGAGTACAAGGATGAATTTCAGAATATACATTTAACTCACGTAACCTGCGGGCAATAAGCTGAGTATATTGACTACCAAAATCTATAATTAATATTTTTTCTTCCATGATATTTTTCGAGCCGCGAAGATGCTATTATTATTTTAAAATATACAACAAAATTGCAGTATTGTTAATATGTGAATCAATATTGATTATAAAGGTAAATCATAGGTAGGGAATTTAAATAGGCGTGCTTGACTATTCAGCATTTTTATTGATGGTAATATTAACTGGAATTGGTGTTTCAATTCCATTTTTGTTAAATGCTTTCAATAAATCTTCTTGCACTTGATAATATGCATTCCAATAATTAGCTGGAGTTGTATATGGAAAAACAGCAAATGTAATCATGCCATTTCCAATATTGGTTACGTTAAAACTTGGTGTAGGTTCTGGTAACACATATTGATTCGCCAACATGGTTTCTATGGCCACATTTCGAGCAAATTCAATATTGGTATTCAATGCTAAAGCCATGTTTATTTCTACACGTAAATCACCATGTTTGCTAAAATTGATAATGGTACTATTCGATACCAAACCATTTGCCAAAATAATGGTTCTATTGTCACTTGTAAGAATAATGGTGTTAAATATTTGAATTTCTTGCACCAAACCTTTTTGCCCGCTCGACTCTATTAAATCGCCAACTTTAAATGGCTTAAAAACCAAAATTAACACACCACCAGCAAAGTTTGATAAAGAACCTTGTAATGCTAATCCAACTGCCAAACCTAAAGCACCAATAATGGCTACAAACGAAGTAGTTTCAATGCCTAACATGCCAGCAACAGTAATTAACAGCAATACTTTAATACCACCGTTAACCAAACTCCCTAAAAACATTTGTAACGAAAGGTCAATATTGCGTTTCTTAAAGCCTTTATACATAAGTTTACCTGCCAAATTTGACAAATATAAACCCACAAAAAACACCACACTTGCACCTAATAACTTGGGACCAAATACAGCAGCCCATTCTATAAATTTATAAGTATATATTGTAACTTGTTCCATTTTAATTATTGTGTTATTTTAGTTTTTTTTATAAAAAGCGAATATAATTTTATTGGTTTTATTTCCTATTATAGCATAAAAAAAGGTTGGAAAGAACTAAATCTCTCCAACCTTTCTTTTGTTGGTGTCGCTGCGCTAAAACACCAACAACGGCAAATCTTGTAATCTTTCAATCCCCAAAAACTAGCAAGCTTCAATTACAATAGCAGAAGCTCCGCCACCACCATTACAAATACCAGTTACACCAATTTTTCCTTTTTCTTGTTGTAAAACATGAGCTAAAGTTGCAACGATGCGTGAACCGCTACTTCCTAATGGATGACCAATAGAAACAGCGCCACCATATACATTTACTTTAGCAGGATCAATGTTTAATAATTGCGTATTTGCAATTCCAACAACCGAAAATGCTTCGTTTAATTCAAAGAAATCTACGTCTTTTATGTCAATTTTAGCCCAAGCCAAAGCTTTATTAATGGCTAAAGTTGGAGCAGTAGTAAACCATTCTGGGGCTTGAGCTGCATCGGCAAAAGCCAATATTTTAGCCAAAGGTTTTAAACCTAATTCTTTCACTTTATCGCCACTCATTAACACCAACGCACTTGCACCATCGTTTAAAGTTGAAGCGTTGGCAGCAGTTACCGAACCGTCTTTTTCAAAAACTGGTTTTAAAGTTCTTACTTTATCAAAATTTACTTTTGTATATTCTTCATCAGTAGTTACAAAAATAGAATCTTTGCCACGTTGAGGAATTTCTACTGCAATCATTTCAGCATCAAATTTATTTGCAGCATGTGCAGCAGCCGAACGTTTGTATGATTCAATGGCAAAATCATCTTGTTGCTCACGGGTAATTTTCATATCACGAGCGCACAATTCTGCAGCACTTCCCATGTGGTAATCGTTGTATACATCCCACAAACCATCTTTAACCAAACCATCAGTTAAAGTTCCATTTCCTAATTTATAACCAGTGCGAGCTTTGTCTAATAAATAAGGAACATTGCTCATACTTTCCATTCCACCAGCTACTACTACTTGATTTACACCTAACATAATGCTTTGTGCAGCTAACATTATAGCTTTAGAACCTGAAGCACAAACTTTGTTAACAACTGTAGCAGGAACTGTATTTGGAATACCAGCAAAAATACTTGCTTGTGTAGCGGGAGCTTGGCCCAAACCAGCGCTCATTACATTTCCCATATACACTTCTTGCACTAATTCAGGTGCAACACCCGCTTTTTCCAAAGCAGCTTTAATAGCTTTAGCTCCTAATTGAGTAGCAGTTAAACTTGATAAACTTCCACCAAATGAGCCTATTGGCGTGCGTACGGCAGATACAATATAAACTTCTTGCATTGTTTTATTTTTTTAAATTTAGTGGTGCGAATTTATAATTATAAAGTACATTCGTGGTGTTATTTTTATAATATAAGTTACTAATTAGTTTGAATCATGCAAATATTGTTATTACAAAAAGTTTAATGCTTACTTTTTCACACAATAAACAATTCATATTTATAAAGTTATGTTATAACTATAATAACTTAATAGTAAACATTTAACTTTGTAAGGAATTGAAACAAAATAATTGAACTTTCATTTTGGTAAATATTTTCCCAAAATGAAACGAATAAACTACTTAGCGAATTAAGCAACTAAATTAATTGTCTGTATTTCAGATTTGTAATTAAAAACAAAAAACTGGTCAAACCTTTGTATCTATCATAATAAACCAAATAAAAATAAAAAAATGAAAAACCTTAAATTAATCGCAGGAATAGCTCTTTTAGTAGCAGCAAGTTCATGCACAAAAATTAAATCAGTAGAAGAAGTGCCAAATACTTCTAAGCCTACTAGTTTCAAAGAAATTAAAGTAACAGATAACTTTAAATGGAAAACTACCAATAGCATTACCTTAAATGTTCAAGGTTTCGAAGGTATAACTCCCACTGCAAACACATTCATTGTATCATCTGAAGATAAAAAAGATGTTTATTTTGCATCTAATACTTTGATGAGCGAAAGTTTTAAAGCTAATTTTGATTTGCCTATTCATGTAAAAAAAGTAAGTGTAAACTTTGGAACTATTAGTAAAGTTTTAGATGTAAATGCCAATAATATCAATTTTGATTATTTATTACCTGTAACAGAAGAAATCCAATAAACAATATCAAACTTTTAAAAAACCAAAATTATGAAAATTATAAATAAAATTGCATTTGCTACAATTGTATTAACAACGTTAGTATTCAATTCAAAAGCTCAAACATTAACTACTATTACTGCAGAAAGTGGAAGTAGAGCAGCCGACCAAGCAAATTGCTGGGGTTTTGGAACATTTTCTCCTTCAACAACTGCAGTTATTAATGGCACTTATTCTTATAGAGGAAATGCTGCAACTTCACAATCTTTAGGTGCATGTTGGTTACAAGTTCCTTGGTGCAAGTTTCCTTCAGCAGGAAATATTACTTTAAAAGCTAAAAATGATGGTGGACCTGGAACATGGAGAAGATTGGTTTTTAGTTATTACCTTTATGATGCTACTAAACCTTATGGTCAAGGTGATTTAATTAGATTTGATTCAGTTACTTATGGTACAGGATTTACTCCTTCTACTTTACCAAATACTACTCAAAATATTAGTATTCCTTTGCCTTCTGCTATAATTGGAAACAACAATGTTTATAAAATATTAATTAGTGCAATTGGTAATGGTGGTACTGGTAGATGGATTCTTGATGATGTTTTAGTTCCTGCCACTTATTTTTCAAATCCTTCAAACAGTTGTTTACCACAAGCATTAATTATAGATGCTGATAACGATGGTGTTCAAGACAGTGATGATGCTTATCCTAGCGATGCAACTAGAGCTTATAATAATGTTTTTCCAGCAGCGGGTTATTCTACATTAATGTTCGAAGATTTATGGCCAACTTTAGGTGATTACGACTTTAACGATTATGTAGTTGATTACAAAATAAACAGAGTTACCAATGCTGCCAACAAAGTGGTGGAAATAAAAGCAGAATTTGTATCGAGAGCAGCAGGTGCTAGTCGCCCAAATGGTTTTGCATTTAGCTTTGACGGCTTACCAAATTCAAGAATTACTAGTGTTACTGGAAACAGAATATTTTCTCCAAACCCTCATTCGTTTAATGCAAACGGAACTGAAGCTGAACAAACTGATGCGCACTTTGTAGTGGTTTCAAATATATTTAAAGTATTGGTTCCTCAAGGTGGAGGAACAGGTGGAGTAAATACTATTTCAACTGCTGTAAGAGTTCCAAACGATACAACAAGAATGACAATATCGTTCAGTACATCAGGAACTACTACTACTTTAAGTGAAGTTACTTTAGCTAAATTTAATCCATACCTAATTGTAAATCAAACACGCGGTACTGAAATTCATTTAGCAGATAAAGCACCAAGTGCATTGGTAAATGCTTCGCTTTTAGGTACTGAAGCTGATAATTCGAGTACAGGTGCTAATAGATTTTACAAAACTAAAAACAACTTGCCTTGGGCTATTGATGTTACAAGCAGCATTCCATACATGAAAGAAACAATAGATTTTACTTCAGGCTATAGTAAATTCATTGATTGGTCATCTAGCAATGGAAGTACTAACACAGATTGGTACTTAAATTTATCGAATTATAGAAACACTGACAATTTGTATTAATCATTTAAATAAATAATTTTTTCAAAAAACTCCTTTTATTCAAAATAGAAGGAGTTTTTTTATTGAATTACTGCATTGGTTTGGCTACATAATAAGGATAATAGGCATATTCAGTATAATATTTATATTGACATATTTCTAATCAGCCAGTTTTAGGAGTTTTTGAAACAAATGACAATTATTTTTTTGGAATCTATTTTTTGATATAAAAACTTATATATAAAAAACTAGATTTGAATGTAATAAAAGTAACTTAATTTTGTCAAATTAGGAATTACTTATCCCAAAATGAAACAAAATAAAACTTAGTATAAAAATCAATAAGCCTAAAACACTGAAAAAAAGTAACTTGTACTTTAAATTATATTTGGATTGCAATTTGTTCTATACATTCGAAACAAATCAAATAAAATGAAAAAAATAAATTTAATAGTTGGATTGATACTTTTAGTTTTAGCCAGCTCATGTACAAAAGTAAAAGACGCAGAATTAGCTCCTTCTACAAAAGCCTCAAACTTTAAAGAAATAAAAGTTGCAGATAGTTTTAAATGGAATACTAATAATAGCATCATTTTAAATGTTAATGGCTTTGAAAGTATTTCAGCAATAAGAAACACATTCATTGTCTCTTCAGAAGACAAAAAAGAAGTTTATTTTGCTTCTAATACTTTGATGAGTGAAAGTTTTAAAGCTAACTTTGATTTGCCAATCCATGTAAAAAAAATAAATGTAACTTTTGGTTCAATCAGTAAAGTTTTGGATGTAAATACTAATACCATTACCTTCGACTATTTATTACCTATTGTAGAATAAATCACAATTCAAAAAAAAATTAGAAATGAAAAAAATAGCAATATTACTAATCATTAGTATCACAAGTTTAGGTTCAAAATCGCAAACGTTAAGTTTAAATTGTGAATCAGGAAATCGATCAGTTGAACAAGGCAATTGCTGGGCATTTGGAGCAGTAGCTTACTCAAATTTAGAATTTAGAATTAGTGGATTTTGGAGTATGAGAACTAATCAATTAACTAATTTATCAACCACTGCATGTTGGGTTAAAACACCTTGGTTTAAACCAGGAAGTGGCAATATCACCATGAAAACTAGACTTGAAAACGCAAGTGGTACAAGTAAAGGAATTGTATTTGCTTATGTTCCTTACGATGTAAATGCTTCAAATTCTTCAAAAGAAGGAACGGGTACTGTTTTTTATACCTACAATTTTCCAACTCCATTAGATATTTGGGTTAAAGATATTACAGTTCCAATTCCATCGGCTATTGCAAACTCAAATCAAGCATACAAAGTATTAATTAGTTTTGTTGGTTCAGGTGGATCGAGTAGGGCTTTTGCCGATGATTTATCAATTCCCGGAACTTATTGGGCTAATCCATCAAATTCTTGTTTACCACAAGCATTAATTGTAGATGCTGATAACGATGGTGTTCAAGATAGCGATGATGCTTATCCTAGCGATGTAACAAGAGCTTATAACAATGTATTTCCGTCAACAGGTTATTCATCATTAATGTTCGAAGATTTATGGCCAACTTTAGGTGATTACGACTTTAACGATTATGTAGTTGATTACAAACTAAACAGAGTTACCAATGCTGCAAACAAAGTGGTGGAAATAAAAGCCGAATTTGTATCGAGAGCAGCAGGTGCTAGTCGTCCAAATGGTTTTGCATTTAGCTTTGATGGTTTACCAAATTCAAGAATTACAAGTGTAACAGGAAATAGAATATTTACACCAAACCCACATTCGTTTAATGCAAACGGAACTGAAGCTGAACAAACTGATGCAAATTTTGTAGTGATTTCAAATATTTTTAAAGTATTGGTTCCACAAGGTGGCGGAACAGGTGGAGTAAACACTAACCCAACTGCTGTAAGTGTTCCAAACGATACAACTAGAATGACAATATCGTTCAGTACATCAGGAACTACTACTACTTTAAGTGAAGTTACTTTAGCTAAATTCAATCCATACCTAATCGTAAATCAAACACGTGGTACTGAAATTCATTTGGCCGACAAAGCACCTAGTTCGTTAGTAAATTCAGCGCTTTTAGGTACTGCTAACGATAACTCAAACGTTGGTGCAAACAGGTATTATAAAACTACAAATAATTTACCTTGGGCACTTAATGTAACAACGAGTATTCCTTACATGAAAGAAACTGTAGATTTTACATCAGGGTTTAGTAATTTCATTAATTGGTCAACCAGTAATGGAAGCACTAACACAGATTGGTATTTGAACTTATCGAATTATAGAAACACTGACAATTTGTATTAGTCGTTTAAATATTTTTTTTTCAAAACTCCTTTTATTCAAAATAGAAGGAGTTTTTTTTTGTGAATTAAATGCTGAAACATTCACAATTAGCAATAAGATTTTGCCAAATTATTAGCCTTACATTTGCAATGAATATTTAAGTAAAATATGGTAAGCAATGGAATATAATCAACGGGAAATACTATTAAGTTTGGTAAATACCAAAATGCCTTATGGCAAATACAAAGATGTGTTGCTTTGCAATATTCCTGTTTATTACCTAGAATGGATGCAAAGACAAGGATTTCCAAAAGGAAAATTAGGTGTTCAATTAGAAACCATGTACGAAATAAAACTAAATGGTTTAGAACATTTGCTCACTCCTATCAAAAACTTTTAAATGTAAATGGAGATAATTCATAGGCATTTTATAATTCACAAGCCTTTTGGAATGGTGAGCCAATTTGTAACCAATACTACCAAGAAAAAACTGCTTGGAGAATTACATCCATTTCCAGAAGGCACCATGGCCATTGGCCGATTAGATGAAGACAGTGAAGGCTTGCTTTTACTTACCACAGATGGTAAAATGAGTGAAACAGTAAGGAGCAAAAAAGTAGAAAAAGAATATTATTGCCAAGTAGATGGAATCATTACTCCAGAAGCCATTGAACTTTTACAAAATGGTGTAGAAATTGGAATAAGAAGTGAAAAATATACAACTCATCCTTGCAAAGCATTTGTTTTAACTGAAAACCCTAACTTTGCGCCACGCACTAAAAAAATTAGAGACGAACGACACGGACCCACTTCCTGGATTTCAATTACGGTTACCGAAGGAAAATTCAGACAAGTTAGAAAAATGACCGCAGCAGTTGGCTTTCCAACACTTCGATTATTTAGGGTAAGAATTGGAAATATACATTTGAAAGATTTGAAACCTGGCGAAGTAATGGAAGTAGTGAATTTGGAAGTTTGAAAGTTTGAAAGTAAAATTTCCACCCCGGTCTGCTAACGATAGTTATCGGTACACCCCTCATTTCGACAAGCTCAATGACCGGGAATTTGATTCGGAATATTTTTGAAATTAAACATAAAAGTGCATCTGAAATAAAAAATCTAAATCCATACTCAATGCAATTCCCCTCTCAGAGGGGTGTCCGCAGGACGGGGTGTAAAACAAAGTTGTTGAATAAGGTTAACCAACAATGATTATTCAATAACAATTTTTGAATAATAGTTGTTATCATTTGAACGAACATTTATAAAATAAATTCCTTTGCTGAGTTGATTTGTTTCAATAATTGTTATTGTTTCTGATGTATTAATCTCATAAATTAAATTACCTAATTGGTCAAAAATTCGAATGTTTTTTGCTTCTTTATTATCAAAACAGTCAATGGTTAATTGTTCATTACCAGGGTTTGGATAAATATTATAAAAATTATTAGTTGGTAACTTCTCAGTGTTAACTGAAACAGTTTTTGAATACTCAAATTTACCATCAAAGTCAACTTGTTTAAGTCTGTAATAAATGTTTTTTGTAGAAAGATTCACTATTGAATGATCATCAATAAATTGGTAAGTTTTAACAGAATTACTATTCCCACTTCCTTTCACTTGACCAACAGCATTCCAATCTTCATTATCTAACGACCTTTGAACTTCAAAATAATTATTATTCAATTCAGTTGCAGTTTGCCAATTACAAGTTATTTGTTTTTTGTTCATTGCATTTGCCTCAAATGAAATTAATTGCACAGGTAAACTAGATGGTAAATACGCCCACAAATCATTTTGAGTTCCTGTAGAACTACGACCCATACCAATAAATCCTATATTTTGAATTGAAACTCCAACAGTATATGCTCTAATCCCACCTCCATAATTTGCCTTAGCTGTCCATGTATTTGCTGTGGTATCATACTCATAGCCACTTGATAAGTAACTACCTCCATCCCAACCAATAAAAGTATATCCTTTGTCTCCAATTGAAAAACTTGCACATCCACTTTTTCCAACTGGATAATTGGCAATAGCTGTCCATGAATCTATAATAGAATTGTATTTATAAAAAGTTGCGCCATGTCCCATTGAACCCTGGCCAGTACCAACATACGCAGTATTTCCAATTACAAATGAAGTAGCGGAACGTCTTGCTGTTCCTCCGAATGTATTTTTTTGAGTCCAAGTATTTAACGAAGCATTATATTCCCAAACATCTTGATGATAAATTGACGAGGAGGATATACCTGTAGCAATATAACCCTTACCATTAACAGCAAATGATACAGCACCTGACCGAGCAGCCCCTCCAAAATTGGCTTTTTGAGTCCAAACATTTGTTAAAGTATCATACTCCCACCAATCATTAAAATATGTGCTTCCATTATAACCTAATCCAGCATATCCTTTTCCTCCAATAGCAAAAGCACACATGAAATTACGAGGAGCTCCTGGAAAATTGGCCAATTGTGTCCAAGTATTGTTTGCTTTGTTAAAGCACCATAAATCCCTGAAATAAAGACTTAAATTCCAACCTCCAACAAAATATGCTTTCCCATTTATAACAAATGCACCTACTCCTTGTCTTACAGTATCAGGCATACCAGGCTTGGTAATCCAAGTATTTTGAGCAGAGGCTAGTCCGCTTATAATAAAAAACAAAAGGAATATTTTTAGTTTGATTGAATAATATATTTTCATGTTACAAATTTGATTAAATATTTAAGGAATGATTGATAATTTATTTTATGTTTTTCCAGCCGGTTCGGATTTGCAATCCGAATCATTTAATAAAAGGATTTTAAATCCGTTTTTTACCATGCCAATAATGTTTTAAGTAATCCTTTTCCACCAGCATAATCAATGGCTGAACTAAATTTATATTGCTCTGCATATTCCACAATTTCAGATTTTACAGGATTATTATGAATATAATCTATTTTTTGCTTTAAAAACTCAAAACTATAAATTGGTTTTGCTTCGTTACCGTCTTGCCAAAACTTATAGTTTTTTATTTTCACATCATTTTTTCCCGCATATTCAAACCTATTCATCATCCATTCTTTTCTGCTTTCATTTTCAGTTAAAATAGCTGTTGTAATCTTCTTACTTGTATATTTTTTAAAATCACGCATAGTGTCACTCAAATTAAAACCTGCTTTGGAAGAAGCTACCAAATGTATATGGTTTGACATAATAACCCAAGCATACAGTTCTAATCCTTTTTCGTTAATACAATGTTTTAACGAATCAATAATAATGTAACGATAAATTGGGCGAGTAAAAACGTCAACCCAATCAACTACAGTTGAAGTTAAAAAATAAATTTCTTCTTTATCTGTTATTGTTTTTAGTGGCATAAAGCAAAAGTATGAAATGGCATTGGTATTTTAAGCATTACAAATGCTAATAATATAAAGTGCGGTTTGCAAAACCGCACCGGCTGAGGGGAATTTGATTCGGAACATTTTTGAAATTATATATAAAGATTATGTGATGGCGAATGTGGCTTTAGCCCATTCTTAAAGAAAAAAATGCCATTTCATCAATTGCCTCTAGTTTTAACTAGAGGAATAATAGAATTATTTGAGTTTTATTTACTTTATTTGCGGCTGCAAAACACAAAATAATATGAAGTTTTTTATTGATACAGCAAATCTTGCTCAAATAAAGGAAGCAAATGATTTAGGAATTTTAGATGGTGTAACTACCAATCCATCGTTAATGGCAAAGGAAGGCATTAAAGGCGATGCAGCAGTTATGCAACATTACAAAGACATTTGCGAGTTAGTAGATGGCGATGTTAGTGCTGAAGTAATAGCTACCGATTTTGACGGAATGGTAAAAGAAGGTGAAATTTTAGCTGCGTTACATAAAAACATCGTGGTAAAAATTCCGATGATAAAGGATGGTATTAAAGCAATAAAATACTTTAGCAACAAAGGAATCAGAACAAACTGTACATTAGTTTTTAGTGCTGGACAAGCTATTTTAGCAGCTAAAGCAGGTGCTAGTTATATTTCGCCATTTGTTGGTAGATTAGATGATATTGGATTTGATGGCATGGAATTAATAGCTCAAATTTCTCATATATTTTCGGTTCAAGGTTATGAAACAGAAATATTAGCTG
>JBMOGB010000096.1:0-12910 GCA_049318585.1 Bacteroidia bacterium
CTCCAAAAAGTGCAATAAAACCAACACCTGCCGAAATACTAAAAGGCATTTCACGTATTGATAACGCAAAGATTCCACCAACTGCCGAAAGTGGGATGGCTGAATAAATAAGCAAACTTTGTTTGATAGAATTGAATGAAAAATAAAGCAATAAAAAAATCAGCAATAATGAAATGGGAACTGTTACACTTAATCTGGCTTTTGCTGCATTTAAGTTTTCAAATGCACCACCATAAGTAACATAATAACCAGCAGGAAACTTAATATTTTTCTCCACTTTGCTTTGCAATTCTTCTACGATTGATTGCACATCACGGCCACGAACATTGAAACCAACTACAATTCTTCGCTTTGCATCTTCCCGTTGAATTTGATTAGGACCTTCTTTCATTTCCACATTGGCCAATTGGCTTAAAGGAATTTGAACGCCCATCGCTGTTGGAATCAAAAGATTTCTTACATCTTCTATATTTTTCCGTTGATCTCCAGCTAAACGAACTACTAATTCAAAACGTTTTTCACCTTCAAAAACAAAACCTGTAGATTGGCCAGCTAATCCAGTATTGACCACTTTATTGATATCAGAAATATTCAAACCAAATTGAGCGATAGCAGCTCGGTTATATTCAATAATAATTTGCGGCATTCCACTCACTGGCTCCACAAAAAGATTTTTTGTTCCTTCAACAGTAGACGATAATTGTCCTAATTTTTCAGCATAATGAGCCAAAGTATCCATGTTTTCGCCAAATATTTTACAAACTACATCTTGCTTAGCTCCAGTCATTAATTCGTTAAAACGCATTTGAACAGGAAACTGAAAACTGGTGGTAACACCTGGAACAGCTTCAATGGCTTTGCTCATTTTTTCGGAAAGTTCAGGAAAAGTTTTTGCGGAAGTCCACTCCTCTTTATCCTTTAAAATTACCATCATATCGGCAGCTTCCATTGGCATTGGATCTGTGGGAATTTCACCACTACCAATTTTTGTAACTACCTGTTGAACTTCTGGAAATTGTTCCTTTAAAATTTTAGCGGCTTTCTGTGTGTTTTCAATGGTTGTGGTTAAATTACTTCCTGTTAAAACCCTTGTTTCTACAGCAAAATCGCCTTCTTCCAAAGCAGGTATGAACTCCCCTCCCATTTGCATTAATACAAAAACTGATACAGCAAATAATGATACAGCAGAAATAATAATTGTTTTGGGAAAGTTAAGAACTTTACTCAAAGCTTTTTGATAATGACGTTCAAAAAATTCCATCATTTTATCAGAAAAAGTTTTTTTGTGAGAAATCTTTTTACTCATTAACAAAGCACTCATCATGGGAACATAAGTGATAGAAAGTAAAAATGCGCCAAGTAAAGCAAACGCTACAGTTTGAGCCATTGGAATAAACATTTTTCCTTCAATACCACGCAAAGCAAAAGTTGGTAAATAAACTATTAGGATAATTATTTGTCCGAAAACTACACTTCGAGCCATTTTTTTAGAAGCACCCGTTACTTCAGTATCCATTTGTTTTTGCGATAAAAGATTGGTGGTAGCAAAATGTTTACTATGCGTTAATTGATGAAGCACCGCTTCCACAATAAAAACAGAACCATCTACAATTAATCCAAAATCTAAAGCACCTAAGCTCATCAAATTTCCAATTACCCCAAAAATATTCATCATAATAATGGCAAAAAGCATGGCTAACGGAATTACCGAAGCTACTAAAAAACCAGCGCGCATATTTCCTAAAAACAAAATCAGTACAAAAAGTACAATCAATGCACCTTCCAATAAATTAGTTTTTACAGTGCCAATGGCATTATTTACCATTTTTGTTCTGTCTAAAAACGGATCAATGATTACGCCTTCAGGCAGCGTTTTTTGGATTTGAGCAATTCGCTCTTTTACATTTTTAATTACATCACTGCTATTTGCTCCTTTTAGCATCATAACAACAGCACCAGCTACTTCACCTTTATCGTTGTAACACATGGCACCATAACGAGTGGCATAACCAAAACGAACATCGGCCACATCTTTAATTAACAAAGGTGCACCACTTGCTGTTTTCTTGATAAAAACCGATTTGATATCATCTATGCTACCAACCAAACCTTCACTTCTAATGTATAAAACAGTTGGACCTTTTTCAATATAAGCACCACCAGTATTTTGGTTATTGCTTTCCAAAGCAGCAAATACATCGTTTACTGTAATATTGTATGATTGAAGTTTATTTGAATTGATGGCAATTTCGTATTGTTTCAATTTACCACCAAAACTGCTCACATCGGCTACACCTTTTACTCCAAGTAATTGCCTGCGTACCATCCAATCTTGAATAGTTCGCAATTCCATGGCATCGTATTTACTTTCAAAACCTTCTTTGGCACGAACAGAATATTGGTAAATTTCGCCTAAGCCTGTAGTTACAGGACCCATAGAAATAGAACCAATTCCTTTTGGTAAATCGGCTTGAACTTGTTGTAACCTTTCGGCTACTTGCTGACGAGCCCAATAAATGTCAATTCCATCTTCAAAAACAATGGTTACTAACGACAATCCAAATCTGGAAAAACTTCTGATTTCGTGTAATCCAGAAATGTTACTATTAGCCAATTCAATTGGAAATGTAACCAACCTTTCTATATCGGTTGCTCCATAAGAAGGAGCAACGGTTATTACCTGAACCTGATTATTGGTAATATCAGGAACAGCATCTATTGGTAGTTTTGTAAATTGGTAACTACCATAACCAATTAAGGCAATTGTAAAAAGCCCTATGATCAATTTCTGTTTTACAGAAAATGAAATAATACTATTTAACATATATAAGAAATATTATTGAATAAAAGGAAAAGCCATAGATTGAATAGATATCACAGAAAAATAAATTTTCTGATTAATCATTGAAAACTAGGCGAAAATACGTAATATTTTTATGAAAACTTTGGCGGTTGCCAAATAGAATTGATAGCAGAAGTATTGTTAAACTGTTCTGATGAAATAACGTAACTTTTTTCTACAAAAGGAATTACATGATTCACTTCAAAATTGAAATCAAAGCAAATAGAGTTGATGGAATTGGTGGTTTCAAAGTGAGATTTTGATTTGAAAGGAAGTTTCATATCATCTTCTATATCTGCATCTTTCAATACATTTGATGAATAATGTGCACATAGAAAATCCCAGAAAGAAGTTTTTTTATCACCTTCATTGTGTTCTTTGAAATGTTCAACCATCATTGGTAATTTGAACAATTCATTTAACTCCGTTGCGGTAAGCAAATAAGTACTTAAAAACAATATGGAAATCCATTTTTTCAACGGCTCAAATGTAGTAAAAAAAGTTAACTTAAAAAGTGTTATTTTTTATATATTTCACTGATTCATTAGCGTTATAAAAATCAAAAAAAAGCCAATCGAAAAATTTCGATTGGCTTAAACTTACTTATTATTTATTATACAATTTAAAAGAAAAGGAATAAAATTTATGCTGCAACTTCTTCCGAAATTTTGTCGTAACCATACATTTTAGCATATACGCCTAACTGTCCTTTTAGTTCACGTTTTGCTACAAAAATTCTGGTTTTTACAGTACCAATTGGAATGTTTAACATTACAGCAATTTCTTCATACTTATAACCATTGAAACTCATGGTAAAAGGCGTTTTTAAATTTAATGGTAATTTTTCAATACAAGCTTCAATGTCTTGCATAATGAATTTTTGTTCCCCTTTATTTACTTCCGTTACTGCAAACGAATCAATGAAGTATTCGTTATTGGTACTGTCAATAAAAGTATTCCTTTTTACCATTCTTCTATAGTTATTTATAAAAGTGTTTTTCATAATGGTATATAACCAACCTTTTAAATTGGTTCCTTCTTGAAATTTATCTTCATAAGTAAAAGCTTTCAACATTGTTTCTTGCACCAAGTCATCTGTGTCATCAATATTACGTGTTAATTGATAAGCATATTTACGCAAACTTTTTGCTTCGCGTTGAACTGTGTTTTTAAAATGTATAGCTGTCATTTTGTTTAATTTTTTGTAATTATTGTTCAACAAGATTGCGGTATTATTTTCATAAAAACAAATTACTTGTTTAACAATAATGTCATATTGTTAAACAAAATAATAACTCACTAATATTCAATGTATTATTTTTAAAAAATTATTCAATTTTAAATCAAGAATGCATAATAAATGACCATAATACCGAAAAATTAAAACAATTAAAAGCTATTATTTAGAATTATTCTAATCAAAAACCATAAAAAACAGTCTTTTGAATAAGAAAATTATTTATCAATAATATTTGAATTATATTTGAAACAAAATGTATTCATAGATAGTTATAGAATATATTACTAAAATATATATTGTATTATAAATAATGGAAATTTCAGTTTCAAGAAAAGCACACTTTAATGCAGCACATAGGTTAAATGTTCCTAGTTGGAGTGAGGAAAAAAACAAACTTTATTTTGGAGCTTGCAATAACAAAAATTATCACGGACATAATTACGATTTAATAGTTACTTTAACAGGAGAAATAGATAATGAAACTGGATATTTATTCGACTTAAAAATATTAAATGAAATAATAAATCAAGAAATTGAAAACAAATTTGACCATAAAAACTTAAACTTAGATACTGAAGAGTTTAAAGAATTGAATCCAACTGCTGAAAATATAGCTATAACTATTTGGCAAATTTTAAGAGAAAAAATTGACACAAAACTAAAATTGAAAATAATTTTATATGAAACCGAACGAAATTTTGTTGAATACAATGGAAACTAAAAATATGAAAATTGAAGACATTGGTAACGATCACATTGGTTTTTCGTTAGAAACTCCACTTAGAGATGATGCTTTTAAGTTAGATGATGAACTGAAAATTGAACTAATAGAAAAGCATTTTAAAGAAATAATGCAGATTTTGGGTTTAGATTTAAGTGACGATAGCCTAAAAGGAACACCAAATAGAGTTGCTAAAATGTATGTAAATGAAATATTTAGTGGCTTAAATCCTAAAAACAAACCTGATGTAAAATTATTTGAAAATAGGTATAATTATAAAAATATTTTACTTGAAAAAAACATCTCATTTCATAGTGTATGTGAGCACCATTTTGTGCCAATAATTGGAAAAGCACACGTAGCATATATTCCAAATGGAAAAGTAGTTGGGCTTTCGAAATTAAACAGAATAGTGCGCTATTTTGCTCAACGTCCACAAGTACAAGAACGTATGACAATTCAAATAGCAAATATGCTAAAAGAAGAATTAAATACTGATAGTGTGGCTGTTATAATTGAAGCCGACCATATGTGTGTTGCTATGAGAGGAGTGCAAGACGTTCATAGTAGTACTGTTACAAGTGAATATACTGGTAAATTTTTAGATTGCAATACAAGGGAAGAATTAATGAAATACATTATGCTTGATGCAAAATAAAAAACCAAATTGATTACAACAAAAAGAGCTAAATATTTAAAATATATAGCTTTTTTTGTTATATATAATTTTTTCAAAAAAAATAATGGTTGTGAATTTGAATTTCAATATTATTTTTGGTCTAACAAATGAATGGCTTAAAAATAAAACAATTTAGACATATTCTATTTTTATTAGATGTTTTAAAGCTGGCTGCTACTGCTTTTGGCGGACCTCAAGTTCATTTAGTTCAATTCCAGAAAAAATTAGTTGACAAAAAAAAATACATAACTTCTGATAACTTGAAGGAGTTAAATTCATTTTGCAGCATATTACCCGGACCTACTTCTACTCAAACTATTACTGCCATAGGTTTTAAAATTGGCGGACCATTATTGGCTTTTTTCACTTTAGCAGTATGGGTTTTTCCGGCTTGTGTAATTATGGGAATATTTGCCATTGTTATTCATTTTTACCATTTAGAAAATCCTAAACTTAACTTTTTAAAATACATTCAACCCATGGCAGTTGGGTTTATTATTTACGCTGCATTTCAAATTATTCAAATGTTTATTAGCAAAACTTATCATTGGATTTTGTTAGTATTATCGGCAAGTGTGGCCATTGTTTATCAAACACCTTATTTGTTTCCTGTGCTTTTGTTATTAGGTGGTTTTGTTTCGAGTCAAGTAAACAAAGAAAAGTCCAATATTGTAAAACCTTTGAAAAATATTAATTGGAGTAACTTTATTCTGTTCTTAGCCGTTTTTATCATTGCGGCTGTTTTAGGTGCATTTACACAAAATAAAATTGTATTACTTTTTGAAAATACTTATCGATTTGGAAGCATTGTTTTTGGTGGCGGTCATGTGTTAATTCCTATGATGTACAATCAGTTTGTAGAAATAAAGCATTATTTAACTGCAAACGAATTTATAGCAGGAGTAGGTTTGGTGCAAGCTATGCCTGGCCCTGTGTTTAGTATAGCTACTTTCTGCAACGCAATGGCATTACAAGAATATGGTTTATCTGGACAGTTATTAGGTGCATTTATTGGAACAATTGCTATATTTTTACCAGGAACATTTTTAATATTTTTTATTTACCCAATTTGGAATCAACTAAAAAACTTTACACCAATAAAAAATGCCATAGAAGGAGTTAATGCTGCAAGCGCAGGTTTGGTCGTTGCATCAGCATATTTATTATTTAAACCAGTTGTTTTAAATCAATCAAATATGATAGTACTATTACTAACATTATTTTTACTTTTGACCACCAAAGTTCCTAGTCCAATAATAGTAATAATTTGTGTATTGGCTAGTTTTATTTATTAATTATATGAATCAATTTTTGAAATATTATATCATCATTTTAGCTTTTTGTTTTAGTATATATAACGCTAATTGCCAAACCAAACCAATAACGAACGAAAATGAATTAGTGCAATTAAGTGGCTTTATAGTTAGCTTTGATAGCACACAAGTTTTGCCTTATGTAACCGTTAGAATTGAAGGAACAAATAGAGGTGTGTTCTCAGACATGAGCGGTTTTTTTAGTTTAGTTTGTAAACAAACCGATAAAATTGTTTTTTCGGCTTTGGGTCAAAAAAAGTTATTTTATACACTTCCAAATAATATAGAAGGAAATAAATTAACTACTGTAATAAGAATGGAAGAAGATACTTTTTTCTTAAGAGATGTAGTAATTAGACCATATTCAACACCTCAAGAATTAGATTATTATTTTGCAAGGGCAAAAATTCCTAACAGTAATTTGTCGTTAGCTTATGAAAACTTAGGCAGAGTTTCATTTGAAAGTTTACAAAAAGGAATACTTGCCGATGGTGCAGAAAATGGAAGATGGTACCAACAAGCACAAGCAGAAAAACTATATTATAACGGACAGCCACAGCCTATTCCTATTGCTGATATAGGAACTTGGTATCGTTTTTTGAACTCATTAGGGAACAAGAAAAAAAAATAATTAATTAAAATTTTAAATACATAATATGATTCTTGAAAATTTAACTGCTATTTCGCCTATTGATGGTAGATATAGAAATCAAACTGTTGATTTATCAAACTACTTTTCGGAGTATGCACTTATAAAATACCGTGTTTTAATTGAAATAGAATACTTTATATATTTACACCAACAAAATCTTGCTCAATTTAGCAAACATGCAATTAATGAAGAGCAACTTAGAAACATTTACATCGATTTTTCAATAGCGGATGCAGAAGCAATAAAAACCATTGAAAAAACTACCAATCACGATGTAAAAGCTGTTGAGTATTTTATAAAACAAAAGCTCGAAATACTAAACTTAAGCGATACCAGTGAGTTTGTCCATTTTGGTTTAACTAGTCAAGATATAAATAATACAGCCATTCCATTAAGTATAAAAGATGCTTTAACCCATGTTATTTTACCAAATATTTTATTGGTTTTTGATAAAATAAAAGAGCAAGCAAATGAATGGGAAGAAATTCCAATGTTGGCTAAAACGCATGGTCAGCCTGCATCGCCAACTAAATTAGGAAAAGAATGGATGGTATTTGCAAGTAGAATGAATGAGCAAATTAAACATTTAAACCAAATACCCTTTTCGGCAAAATTTGGTGGTGCTACTGGAAATTTCAATGCGCATCATTTAGCATATCCAACTATTAATTGGCACGAATTCGGAAATAACTTTTGTTCAAATTTAGGATTAAGTCGCTCCTACCCTACTACCCAAATTGAACATTACGATAACTTAGCCGCATTGTTTGATTGCTTGAAAAGAATCAATACCATTTTGATAGATTTTACAAGAGATGTATGGCAATATGTATCGATGGATTATTTTAAGCAACAACTTAAAGCAGGAGAAATTGGCAGCAGCGCCATGCCTCATAAAGTTAATCCAATTGATTTTGAAAATGCAGAAGGTAATTTAGGTTTTGCCAATGCAATATTTGAACATCTTTCGGCAAAATTACCCATAAGTAGATTGCAAAGAGATTTAACCGATAGCACAGTTTTGCGCAATGTTGGCGTACCTTTAGCACATAGTTTAATTGCTTACAAGTCAATTTTAAAAGGGTTAAACAAATTATTGTTGAACAAAGCGGCTATAGAAAAAGACCTGGATAATAACTGGGCTGTGGTTGCTGAAGCTATTCAAACTATTTTGCGCAGAGAGGCTTATCCTAAACCCTACGAGGCCTTAAAAGAACTAACACGTACAAATGAAAAAATTGACTTAAAAAGCATACAATCGTTTATTAATATGTTAAATGTAAGCAATGAAGTAAAAGCAGAATTACTTAATATTACACCGTTCAATTATACTGGCGTTTAAAATATTTTTTATGAAAAACTTTATATTATTATTAGTTATTGGTGCTATATTTTTAAATCCATCATGCAAAAATGATGTTGGGCTTTTAGGTATTGTAGATACAGTTGAATGGAAAGCAAATATAAAAACAATGCATTACGACCCCAAAACTCCTAATTTAAATTATATACCCGAAGACCTTGAATTACCAAATGAGTACCAACACAAAACTCAAGTATTTATAGACAGTACAGTATGTATGAGTTGGAGTAATGCAGGTTTTGTAAGTGGCAATAAAGCAATTAGATTTTATAAAAGTTTACAACTTAATATTAAGTACGATGAGAAAGAAGCAATTGCTAAATTGATTCAATTTCCTTTAAGAGATGGTACTACAAAAAAAGAATTTTTAGCAAATTATTATAAAATATTTACACCTGAATATAAACAAGAATTATTGGAACAAAAACCATTTGAACTTTACCGAAATAAAAATGGTTGTATGGCTGGAAACGATGGCCAATTATGGTTTAAACCAAAAGGTAAAAGCTTTATCATTTTTGAACTCAATTATTACTAAGCAAGTACTAAAATAACTTAGAATATTAAATTATTGTTGGCTTCTTTTTGCCAATAGCTTCATTAATTATTTTTCCAATAAAGAAATGTAATGCTATAAAAATATGTTTTGAAAAAATATTCATACCAAAACTTAAGTTTATTTGGTAAAAAAAAAGCCTTTAAAAAAGGCTTTTTTTTTATTTAGCTTCGCAAATTCGTTTTATATTTTCTAATCCTTTTTCGTAATCTTTACCAACAAAAACTCCCATTAGTAAGCCAAACCATTTGGCCATTCCTTTATTTTCTCCATCTAAAGTCCATGTAACTTTTGTGCTATTATCACCTTCTGGAGTTAAAATAAAACCTGCAGTACTGGCATCCATTCCTTCAAATTCAAGCGTATATTTATTCGATTGATTTTCTAATGCTTCAGTAATAGTTAGTTTCCCTTTTCCTACATTACTATCATCACTGCTCCAGGAATACCAAGCTCCAACACCAAAAGTGGAATCGCTAAATTTCCATTTTGTGTTTGGATCTAAACCGTACCAAGGACTCCATTTTTCCCAACTTTTAAGCTCAGTTGTTAGCTGGTAAATTTTATCGGGAGATGAATTTACTGAAATTGATTTTTCAAAATGCCATTTTTCGGCCAAAGCATAAGAACCAAGCCATAATGCTAATACAATTATTGCAATAGCAATAAGAATTGTTTTAAGTATTTTCATAAATTTTCAAATTTTGTGTTATCAAAAATATCATTTGGAATTTAAAAAACAAATTGTTTAGTAGAATTTTTAAAAATAGTGTGTTGGTAAATAGTGTTTTAGCGCTATTTTACTTGAAATGAAATATTGTAGGGTTTTACAATGAAACGTATTTTACATGAAATTATAAAACAAATTTGAGCTGATTGCTGTTTAAAATTATACAATAAAAAGTTTGATTATACTTTTTATAAAATTAATATTGAAAACAAAAAAATAAACCAAATGGTAACAAAAGCAACAGATTCAGAATTCAATGAATTAATAAAAAATAACTCAAAAGTGGTAATAAAATACTTTGCAAATTGGTGTGGAACATGCCGTTTATTTGCACCAAAATTTACAAAAATATCGAACAAAGAAGAGTATAAAGACATTTTGTTTTTAGATGTAAATGCAGAAGAAAACCCTGAAGCAAGAAAATTTGGTGGAGTAACCAATTTACCCTATTTTGTGGTGGTAAAAAATGGTGAAGTATTAATGGCCGATACTACTGCAAAAGAAGATGGTGTAGAGAAAATGATTGGTTTATTGGTTTAAATTTTAAAAAATATATGAAACTACCAGTTATAAAATATTTAGTTGAAACTTATTCAATTGAAGAATTGCAATTAGCAGAACAAAATTTATTAGACGAAAAACCATTGAATATTATAGTAGATGGTGAAGATGAAGGCGAAAAATTAACACATATATTAGGTGCAATTGATGTTTTAGAAAGAGTTCAACTAGATAACAAAGATAAATCAACTGCATTGCGCGAATTTTTTCAACGTGTTCGTAATTCAATTAGTTAATATTGCGGTTACAATACTAAAAAATGAAAGTAGTAAAACCCGATTATAATTCAAGCAAATCAAAGAAAGAGCAAGTAGAGGAAATGTTTGACAATGTGGCATCTCGCTACGATTTTTTAAACCGATTTTTATCCTTAAGAATTGATACCATTTGGCGTAAAAAAGCCATTGCTCATTTAAAAAGTATTCAACCACAAATAGTTTTAGACGTAGCTACAGGCACAGCTGATTTGGCTTTAGAAATAAACAAACAGTTAAATCCAGTAAAAATTATAGGTTTAGATTTGTCGGAACAAATGCTTGCAGTGGGCCGAATAAAAGTTGCTAAAGCCAACCTTTCTAATAAAATAGAAATGGTTAAAGGCGATAGTGAAAACTTAATATTTGATTCTAATTATTTTGACGCAGTAACGGTAAGTTTTGGTGTTCGTAATTTCGAAAATTTAGATAAAGGTTTGACTGAAATAAACAGGGTTTTAAAAACTGAAGGAAAATTAGTTGTTTTAGAGTTTTCAAATCCTAAAACCTTTCCTATCAAGCAAATTTTTGGCTTTTATTTTAAATTTATACTCCCTACAATTTCGCGATTGGTAAATAAAAAGAGTGGAAATGCTTATAAATACCTTCCTGAAAGCGTTAAATATTTTCCTGAAGGAGAAGAATTTGCAAAACACTTGCGTAATTGCGGTTTTAACAATATAATTGTACAACCTTTAACATTCGGAACTTGCACCATTTACATCGCTCAAAAATAAATTTAGTTAAATATTATAATAGATATATTATCTGTATTTTAGCTGTTGTTTTATTGCATAATAATGCAACAAAAGCACAACCAAACTTGCCACAATATGATGCTCAAAAAGTTCATTTTGGATTTACTTTGGCTTCAAACATTGGACGAATGCAAGTTGAAACTCGCCCAGATTACATGGCTACCGACTCATTGAGAAATGTTTCTGTTACCAATTTTCCGGGAATTGGATTAGGTGCTATTACAAATTTTAAATTAGGAAAACATTGGGATATTCGATTAATGGCGCCAGTTATTTCATTTGTTCAACGTAATATAGTTTACGATTTTGATAATTCACAAAAAGTAGTAAAAGTAGAATCGGCTTATTGCGATGGTTCATTATTGATTAAATACAAATCGGAACGCAGAAAAAATACAAGAGCATACGTGGTTGCTGGCCCACGTTTCAGTTACGATTTTGGAAGCACTAAAGATAGAACTAGAGGTTATCAAAATCCTGTGGTTTCATTAAATCCTATTACATTTGGTTGGGAAGCTGGTGTTGGTATGGATATTTATTTTGAATATTTTAAGTTCTCGCCCGAAATAAAAACTTGTCAAACCATTGGTAATGCTTTATACCGAGATAACTACCCTTACACACAATCATTGGAAGCTATTTACCCGCAATTGATTCAAATAAGTTTGCATTTTGAATAATATCTTCCTATTTCATTAGAAGCAAATAGAACAAATTTTGCTTAACTATTTAATTACCTAAAATGAAATTTACTATTAACCATACTGATGCAAATTCAAAGGCTCGCGCAGGTGTTATTGAAACCGATAGAGGTCCAATTTTAACTCCTATTTTTATGCCTGTGGGAACACAAGGAACAGTTAAAAGTGTAAATCAAACAGAGCTTGCCGAACGAATAAAAGCACAAATTATATTAGCCAATACTTACCATATTTATTTACGTCCTGGTACTTCAGTTATAAATAATGCAGGTGGTATTCACCAATTTATTAATTGGGATAAACCAATGCTAACTGATAGTGGTGGATTTCAGGTTTTTAGTTTAAATGAAATAAGGAAAATAAACGAGCAAGGTGTTGAATTTCGTTCGTATTTAGATGGAAGCAAACATTTTTTTTCGCCAGAATCGGTGATGGATACTCAACGTCAAATTGGTGCAGATATTATAATGGCTTTTGATGAATGTACTCCTTATCCTTGCGAATATAATTACGCTAAAAACTCCATGGGTTTAACGCATC
>JBMOGB010000097.1:0-12720 GCA_049318585.1 Bacteroidia bacterium
TAAATGTAATTTCCGAAACACCAATTTCAGTGCATTTTTCCAACATCCAATCCATCCTGTCAAAGTTTTTGGTGGGTGCTATTGCAATGTGTAAACGGATTGCCTTGGCAGTAAAATGAACCTTTTCAACGATTTCAAGTTTGCATTTCTTTTGGTTGTCATCAGTAATTTTACAAGTTGCTTTATTCCCTTTTCCATCGATCAAAATAATCTCATCGCCAATTTTTTTTCTTAACACCCTAACACAATGTTTCGATTCATCTTCAGGAAGTTCTATAATACTATTATCAAGGTTTTGATGGAAAAATAATTGCATATTTTGAAAAAAAAAAGACGTAATCAATACGCCTTTTTTGAATATAATTTTGAATATTTAGTTTATAAATTTAAGCAATAACGGCAGCTTTTACATTTACAGGATTCGATTGTTTTTGTGCACCATTTGATGATTTACTAATACCCATTTGACTGTTTCCATTAAATTCAGCACCAGACTCAATTACTAATTTTTGAGAAACAATATCACCTATAATTTTGGCAGTAGATTTTACAGTAAGTAAATCTTCAATATTTATATTGCCATTTACTAAACCTTGTACATCGCAATTTGCTGCTTTAACATTGCCATCAACTTTACTACTTGGACCTAAAACAAGTTTGGTTTTTACTGTAATTGAACCTTTTACAATTCCATCTATTCGCAAATCACCCTCAGAATTTAAATCGCCTATAATGGTAGTTCCTGCGTTTATTATATTTATTTCTTGTGGGTTAAATACTTGGTCTTTATTGCTTTTAAATATTGCCATATTTTAGTAAATTACAAATAATGTTTATAACATCTGAATAACAAAAGTAGTTTTTTTATTTTGGCAAACAAATTTTTTGAAATTATAATACTTTAACTCCCACATATTTTAAATATTTCAAAAAAATAATTTCAAAAAACACTTCATTTTTAAACAAAACTATATTTTAAAAATAAGAACTAAATGTGTTGCAAATATTTTTTTGTTAATTTATTGAAAATGGAAGTTTTTACTTGTATAAAATTCAAATTTTATTTGTACCCTTGTATTGAAATTATTACTAACTAAAAAAACTAAAAAAATGAACATTTACGTTGCTAATTTAAATTACAGTGTTTCAAGTGAACAACTTCAACAATTATTTGAAGGTTTTGGTGAAGTTACTTCAGCAAAAATTATTTTAGACAGAGAAACAGGTCGCTCACGAGGATTTGGCTTTGTAGAAATGCCTAACGAAACTGAAGCAAATAATGCTATTGAAAAAATTAATCAAACAGAGCATGTAGGCAAAGTTTTAAATGTAACCGAAGCTCGTCCAAAAACCGAAGGGTCAAGTGGTAGTCGAGGTGGATTTGGAGGAAGAAATAACAATGATAGAGGTCCAAAAAGATACTAAATACAACTAAAAACAGTAAGAAAGCTAACTTTAAAAGTTGGCTTTTTTTGTGCATCAATTTTTTACATCGAATAATAGTTGCACTTTTGTGGGCAAATGGAAATAAAAACTGCTGAATTTAAAATTGCTGCATCAAACCTAGCTGGCTGCCCCAAAGGCGCATTACCCGAATTTGCTTTTATTGGTAGAAGTAATGTTGGCAAATCATCGTTAATAAATATGTTAGTTGATAGGAAAGATTTAGCTAGAACTTCATCTACACCGGGTAAAACTGTAAGCATCAATTTTTTTCTAATCAATACTAAATGGCACTTGGTTGATTTACCTGGATATGGATATGCCAAAAGAAGTAAAACTTTGCGTGTTCAATGGGAAACAGTTTTAGTAGAATATTTAAAAGAAAGAGAAAATTTACAATGTGTTTTTGTGTTAATTGATTGCAGAGTGCCACCTCAAACTAGCGATATTTCATTTATAAATATGCTTGGCGAAATGGGTGTTCCATTTGTGTTGGTTTTTACAAAATTAGATAAATTGAAAGCAATAGAATCAGCTAAAAATATAGATAAATTCAAAGAAACTTTACTGCTTGATTGGGCTGCTTTGCCTCAGTGTTTTGAAACTTCGTCCGAAAAAATAGTTGGAAGAAAAGAGCTGCTAGATTTTATTAGCCAAGTGATAAATACACCTAAAGAACAATAATTTTGACTACAGAAAAACAATTTGGTTTAGTAGGAAATAATTTAAAAAATACGTTTTCAAAAGATTATTTCACTCAACTGTTTTCAGTAAACAATCTACCATTTTCATATAATAATTTTGAAATTCAAAATATAAATGATTTGTTGAATCTAATAGAAACTAATACTGATTTATTTGGACTAAACATTACTATTCCATTTAAACAAAGTGTTATTCCTTTACTCAATGAATTAGACGAAACAGCAGCTAAAATTGATGCCGTAAATTGTATAAAAATTACTAGAGAAAACAACCAAATTTTATTGAAAGGTTATAATACCGATGCCTTTGGTTTTGAACAATCGTTGGTTGAATTTATACCGCAAAATTTTAAAGGAAAAGCACTTATTTTAGGGACAGGAGGCGCGTCAAAAGCCGTACAATTTGTTTGTAAGCAACTAGGAATTGATTACACTTTAGTAACTTCACAAAGCAGTAAAGTTAATTCAAAAACAATTCGCTATTACGACTTAAATGATGCAGTAATTGTAGCTCACAAATTAGTTATAAATTGCACTCCAGTTGGTATGTATCCTTTTCCAAATGATTTTCCTGAAATTCCATATTTTGCTTTAAGTAAAAAACATTACTGTTTCGATTTAATTTATTTACCTCAAGAAACTCAGTTTTTGAAACAAGCAAAAGAATACGGTGCTAAAACCACAAATGGTTTAAAAATGTTGAATTTACAAGCCGAAAAAGCTTTTGACATTTTTGTGAGTTAGCTCATAGAATATATTGTTGTTTTATTTTAAAAATATATAAAAATTGTTTATTACTTTGCAATTGAATTGAGGAAATTAAATGTTTCCTATTTTGGGAAAACAAGGATTTTTTTGGGAATATATTTACACAATTATTTTTCAAAAACTCTGCAATTCAATAGTTTAGTTTTAGGTATAATTATAGTATAAACACAATTGATATGAAAAAAATTATTTTAATTACTTTGGCTTCCATTACTTTTTTTTCTTGCCAAAAAGTAACAAAAGAAACCGCACCAATTGTTGACCCAAACAGCATTAACGATATCAATCAAATAGTAGCACCTGCTTATTTTGATTACAAAACTTCGAACGAAATAACGTTCAATATTCAATTACTTTCGAACGATGACAAGCCACTAAAAAATGTAAGAATAGACATTATGAATGGTGCCTCTGATTTAAACAGCAACGTTTTATTGTCAGGATCTACCGATGCTTATGGTGTTTTTATTGCAAAACTAGAAGTTCCAAGTTATATGAAACAAGTGGTTGTAAATACAGATTATTTGGGATTGCCAAACGATATTTTACTTGACTTAGTTTTACCTTCTACCTCAATTATCATAGGTGGAAGTTCACCAATGAAAATAAAAACTGCACAAGGAAAATACACAACCAATAACATTGTATCGTTAGGCAAAGCAACAGATATTTCAAAAAGATTAGGAGGATGGGAACCTAATAATGGTTTGCCAAACTATTTAGTTACACCAAGAGACGTAGTTTCATCTGGTTTTTTGGCCGATATAAACACTACGCTTCCTGAAAGACGCCCTGTACCAACTTACAATCCTGAATATTTAAGTAACACAGCAGAAAGAAATTTAAAAATAAATGCACTTTCTGATGTATGGGTAACTTTTGTGCATGAAGGTGCTGGATTCAGAAACTCATTGTTTTATTACGCATACAATAAAAATAATCCACCAACAAATAGAGATGCAATTGATTCATTAATAACCGTATTTCCAAATGCTTCATTTAGTGGTAGTGGCGGAAGTTTAACTTCAGGCGATAAAGTGTGGATAGGAAGATTTGGAGCAGATACTGTAATTGGTTTTGCTATTTCGGCTGATGGCTATAGAAGCACTGGTATTCAAACAGGCACTTTATATTTTTCAGATAAAATATTGAACACAAATGAAACGAATGTTGCCATGAAAGAACATTCAGTTTTGTTTTATGATGACAATACTAAACGTTTCTTATTTGGTTTTGAAGACTTAAACAGAACTAGTGGTTCAAGCGACCAAGATTTTAACGATGTAGTGTTTTATGCAAAATCAAATCCTGTAACAGCCATTACTACCACCAATGTAATTCCAATTACTCCTTTTGTAGATACTGATAATGATGGAATTGCTGATGTTTTAGAAGATTATCCTAACGATGGAACAAAGGCGTTTAATAATTATTATCCATCTATTTCAGGAATGGCAAGTGTGGCTTTTGAAGACCAATGGCCAAGCAAAGGCGATTATGATATGAATGATTTAGTAATTGATTATAGATATAAAGTAATTACTAATGCTAGCAATAATGTGGTTAGAGTAGAAGGAAAATTTAAGCCTAAAGCTGCTGGAGGAGTATTTAAGAATGCCTTTGCAATAGAGTTTCCTACTACAAGAGGAAATGTAACAAACATGACCGGAGCTACTTTAGAAGCGGGACAAACTAAAGCTGTAGCAGTTTTATTTACCAACTCAAGAGTACTGTTTAACAATGCTTTTAACACAACAACAGATACTTACAAAAACGTAGATACTATTGATATAAGTTTTAACTTAATTACTCCATCTTCTTTAGGTTTGTTTCCAATGGGTTCTTATAATCCTTTTATATACGTAGATGAAGTAGGAAAAGGAAGAGGTTATGAAGTACATTTGGCAGGTAAAACACCAACAGTTTTAGCAAATTCAGCAATTTTTGGAACATCGTCTGATGTAACAAATATTGGCAATGGAGTTTACTACAAAACAAAAAACAACCTTCCATTTGCTATAAATATGCCTGAATCTTTTGCTTATCCAAAAGAAAAAATACAAATTATTAATGCTTACAATTATTTTGCTACTTGGGCCATTTCAGGCGGAAGTCAAAGAACAGATTGGTATAGAAATATTTCGGGAAATAAAAATGCTGTAAGCATTTATTAGGCTTTTGAATTACAAAAAAGTATGGCAAATAAAAGCCATTCTTTTTTCTTTTTTTAAAATTAATACCTATTGTAAACAATAGTTTATCGTGACAAAAGGGTGTTTTTATTATTTTAGCTGTTATATTCAGATTTTTTGTTAATTTTGAAAAACCTTAATAAAACAACCTTGATAAAAAACCATTTTAAAAATTATCTTTATGAAAAAATTAGATTGTATTTGTATAGTTGACGATGATGAAATTTACACATTTTTATTAAAAAAAGCATTGAAAAAAATGGATATTTGTAATGATATATCTATTTATTTAAATGGACAAGAAGCGATTGATTCTATTAAGCAATTAATAGAATCAAATCAAGTATTACCCGACATTATATTATTGGATATAAACATGCCTTTATTAGATGGTTGGGAATTTTTAGATGAGTATATTAAAATTAAAGATAGCATAACTAAACAAATTGCCATTTATATAGCAAGTTCTTCTATTTCAATTGGCGATATAAATAGAGCAAAAGAGCATGTTGAGGTTATAGATTTTTTAGTTAAACCAATTAATACTGAAACTATTTTAAACATAAGTGCTCAATTAAGAGAAAACGCACAATAATTTTTAAACAAATAAAATAATAAATAATAAATGCATTTCGACAAAGATAAGTTAATGGAAAGGCTTGATAATGACGTTGAATTAATTGATCAGTTATTATTGCTTACAAAAGAATATCTTAAAGAATTTATTCCAATATTAGAAAATTTAATAGCTGAAAATAATATATCAGCAATTAAATCACATGTTCATAAAATGAAAGGAACTGCTTTATCGGTTTGCTTTAGCAATATTGCAGAACAAACAGCAGCGCTAGAGTTAATTGAAAATTATACTGACGAAAAATTTTTGATTTTAAAAGCGAAAATGACAATTGAAATCAATTATTTAATAAAAATGATTGATGGAAAACTGAATATTTTTAGCCAATAATTTCAATTCACAAAAAGTAATTTACCAATAGCAGATTTACTTCCATCTTTATTAGCAGCAAATACTAAATATACACCTGTTGCTACTCTTGAACCATTAAAGTTTTTGCCGTTCCAAGTTGCAAACCCTCCATTTGATGAAGTTTCGGCAACTAAATTTCCCGCAATATCTGTAATTTTTACATTTACATTTTCGGCTAATCCTTTTATTGAAATATCACCTGTAAAATTTGGTCTAATTGGGTTTGGATAAATTTCTACTTTATTAAAATCAGGACCAGCCTCGGTAGCATCGCCTTTAAAACTAGCCATTCCTTTTATGGTTCCAAAAAACACTTCACCAGTATTGTTTTCAATTCCAATACTTAACACATTATTATCGAGTATTGAACTGTTTTTAGTTGTAAAATTATGAATAACCGAATACCCATCGCTCGATACTAACCAAGCACCATTATTAGTACCAATCCATTTTCTATTAGCACCATCAATTGTAATACAATTTATGTTTTCGCCACCTAAAAAATTTGAATAAACTAAACCTGTTTTTATAACAATTTGTCGTGAATCAAATGAACCTTTTTCGGTTCCATTAAATACCATTTCAGGACTACTAAATATGCTTAAGCCAGCACCAGTTCCAACCCAAATTTCGCCTCTTTTATCTTTAACCAAACAGTTAATTGTATTGCTTGCCAATGCACCATTTCCAATATCTTTTGTAATTACTTTATACGCATCATCAGCAGCATTTGAAATATCTAATCCATGATTATAAACCAATATTCCACCATCTCTAACATTTGCAACCCACTTATGATTTTCATCGTCTATGGCAATGTTTGCAACATAATTAGAACCATTAAAAACATTACCAATTGAAAAACATTGAATGTTTCCATCGTTCTTTAAAACACAAATTGGTTGCCCACTTGAATGGTTGGTAAACCAAAGATTATTTTCACTATCAAATATTAAACCTGCAACCCTGCAACTGTTTGTAAATGCTTCTTGCAAAATGCTGTTACTTTTATTGTAAATTTTTTCTATTTTTCCGTTTAAATCCATTTTTATTAGCCCATTTCCATAGGAAGCAGCATATAGTTTTTCGTTCACATTGTCGTACGAAACAGCTAATATATCGTGAATAGAATCGGGTGTTAAAGCAGCATTTTGATCAATATTACTTGTGTTTGTCCAATTATTGTTTTCATAAATATAAATACCATTAGGTTTAAATCCTTCATTGAAATAAGGTGCATATCCACCAGCTGCATATAGTTTGTTTTTTACAAATTTGAAATCAGTTGTAATTTTATCAAATGGGCCATTTGGGTAAATAAAATCAGATCCGTTATATTGTCCACCGGGAAACAATTGTATTCCATAAAAATTATCAACGGCTGCAAACCTATCGTTTGGTAAAACTATGGCAGCATTTTTAAACATTTTTCCGGTTTTGAAAACAGTTTTATCGTTATTTATTGTACTTATATTTTTATTTGTAGTAACTACTAATTTTTGATTGCAGATAATCAAATCGAAAGGATTTTTTAAGTCTTCATCATTAATTGGAGTCCAAGTATTATTGTCAAAAACTGTTAAAAAACTATCAACTTCTGCATATAATAAATTATTAAATGCTTCTATTTTATTGCTTTTTGAAGAAGCTTTAAATAATTTCCAAAAATTAAAATCACTCAAATTTCTACTGTTTAAATCTGCTTTGTAAATTCCATTATAGGTAGTGGCATATATATTATTATTTAAAATAGCTATGTCTAAAATTTCAATATTACTTCCACTATCTCCAATGTTTTGGTACGAGTCAACTATTTGTTTTTTATTTAAATCAATTACAACTATTCCAAAACTACAAGCCAAATATGCTTTACCATTGTAAAAAGTAACATCATTTACCGATTTTTTACCTATAACAGTTCGTTGTAAAATTTGAGGTAAATTGGTAATTTCATTGTCTTGTAAAATATCAATATTCCCATTTTCAAACACTATAAAAAGTAATTTGTTAATTTGATTACTTCGTAAAAGTTTAATTTCTACATCACTTAATCCATTTACTTTTGAAATTCTTTCTAGTTCTCCATTTTTTTCATCGTATGAAAACATAGAACTAGGCGAACCAACATAAACAGTATGGTCAATAACAGCAATGGTTTTGTTTTGCCAATAAGGCAAATGAACTCGCCAAGTGCCAAGCCCACCTTGAGTTTGAGCAATTAATATAAAAGGAAAAAATACTAAAAGAAAAGTGTTAATTTTTTTTATCATTATGTGGTAAATTGATACAAACTTTATAATAAACGAATATTTGGAAAAAATATTTTACAATAATAGTAAATCAAATGGTAAGGCTCAATATTTTGTTTATTTTGCAGCCGTTTTATGTGGAGCAAATTAGCGGATTTTATTTTAAAATATAGATGGCAAAGCCTTTTAGCCATTGCAATAATTACTATTTTTTTTGGTTACCATGCTGGAAAAGTTCAGTTAACGTACGATTTTGCTAAAATAATTCCGGCCGATGACCCCGATTATATTGAATATATTAAGTTCAAAAATACTTTTGGTGAAGACGGAAATGTGTTGGTAGTTGGTGTTCAGTCGGATAAAATTTTTGAATACGATTTTTTTAACGATTGGGCTAATTTAACAACTCAAATTGAAAAAATTGATGGTATTGAAAAGGTTGTTTCGTTAAGTAATATGTTTAATATTTACCGAAACGATTCCACTCAATCGCTTCAATTAAAGCCATTGCTGGAAAGCAAAATACTCAACCAAAATCAGTTAGATAGCTTTAAAAGTAAAGTAGCTGATTTAAAATTTTACAAAGGTTTTTTATATAATCCAGAAAACAATGTAACACTTTTGGCTATTACTTTAAAAAAGGAAAAGCTAGATAGTAAAGAGCGAATTCCTTTAGTAAACAGCATAGAAGAGGCTGCCAATGCTTTTGGAAAAAAGTATGGTTGCGAAATGCATTATTCGGGGTTACCTTATGTAAGAACCATAATGAGTAGTAAAGTAGCCGATGAAATTAAAATATTTATTTACTTATCTATTTTTGTTACTGCATTATTTATTTTTATTTTCTTTCGATTTATTAGTGCTGTACTTCTTTCGCTTTTTGTAGTTATTGTTGGGGTTATTTGTACTGTAGGAACTATAGCATTATTTGGTTATAAAATAAGTTTACTTACAGGAATCATACCTCCATTAATGGTTATAGTTGGGGTGCAAAATTGTATTTATTTGCTCAATGTTTACCACCAAGAATTTTTAAAACACCAAGATAAAATAAAAGCCATCAAAGAATTGATTGCAAAAAATGGATTGGCATTGTTTTTAACAAATATTACTACAGCCATTGGATTTTGTGTATTTAGCTTTTCGGGAAGTGCAGTGTTAGATCAATTTTCGGTAGTTTCAGGAATCAATATCATGCTAATTTATGTAATCAGTTTGGTGTTTATTCCTATTGTTTATAGTTATTTACCAGCTCCAAAAATTAAGCATACCAAACACCTTGAAGCAAAACGTTTGAACAAAGTTTTAGATTACTGTAATTACTTGATTTACCATAAACGAAAAGCCATTTATTTTTCAACTATTGTAATTGTTTTAGTAAGTATTGGAGGTGCTTTTTTGGTTGATGGAACTGGTTATGTAGTTGATGATTTACCCGAACAAAATAAAGTTTATAAAGATTTGAAGTTTTTTGAGAAAAATTTGAAAGGAATTCTGCCTTATGAAATAGAAATAGATACCAAACGAAACAATGGAATAAAGGATTATGAAACCTTACAGAAAATAAATAAATTACAAAAAGATTTAGCAAAAGTTCCAGAGTTTAGTAAAGCAGTTTCGGTAGTTGATTTTTTAAAATTTGCTAACCAAGGAATGAATAATGGAGACCCTCGTTTTTATCAACTTCCAAATGTTTTGGCAATTAGTGAAATAGTGAATTATTTACCCAAACAAGAAGGTAAAACCAATTTGTTAAAATCAATGGTGGATAGTAATTTTAGAGTAGCAAGGGTTAGTATTCAAATGGCCGATGTGGGTTCAACTGACATCAAAAGAATTCACCAAATGGTGCGACAAAAAGTTGATTCTATTTTTGATAAAACAAAGTATGATGTGAAATTAACGGGAACAAGTGCCATATTTTTAAAAGGAAACGATTACTTAATCAATAACCTGTTAAGCTCCGTATTTTGGGCATTGGTGTTGAATTCATTTATGATGATATTTTTATTTGCTTCATGGAGAATGATGCTTATTTCATTGCTGCCAAACATTATTCCTTTATTAGTTACCATTGGAATTATGGGCTTTTTCAATATCAGGCTAAAACCATCTACTATTATTATATTTAGTATAGCTTATGGAATTGTGGTTGATTTTACCATACATTATTTAGCCAAATATAGGCACAGTTTAAAGAAACATAATTGGGACATGAGTATAGCTATTCCTGAAAGTTTAAACGAAGCTGGGCCAAGTATAATTTACACTGCAGTTGCGCTTTTTGGTGGATTTATCATTTTTGCTGCAAGCTCATTTGATGGTACAAAAGCTTTAGGAATTCTTACTTCATTATCGCTCATTTTTGGAATGTTAATGAACTTATTATTGCTTCCTTCTTTATTGCTTTCATTAGAAAAATCAATCAATAACAAAAAGGAATTTGATACCACTTTTGTGGAAGTAGAACCAGAAGATTAGGTTTTTATTTGAAATGGAGAATAGAGAATTGAACAATTGAATAAGTATCAATAAAAAAGCCACTAAATATAATGTTTAGTGGCTTTTTGGATGTAATAAATTAGCAGAAATTATTGTTTTACAAATTTACTCGTAAAAGTTTTGTTTCCACTTTTAACATGCACAAAATAGAAGCCCAATTTTAAATCAGATACATCTATTGTTTTTGCAATTGTTTTTCTTTCTATTTCATTGTATTTTATCAATTTAATTAACTTACCTATTTCATCATAAATGCTTATTTCATTTATTTGTGAAGCATTCTCATATGATATATTGATTGTATTAGAAGTTGGGTTTGGGTAAATAAAAGGTTGTTTTATTTCTGCCTTATTTTCTAATATGTTAGTTTGTTTTTGATTTCCATTTGTACTATCAATGATATTTACCATAAAATTAACTGCGCCCATTTCATCTTCGTTACTCCCATTATTTAATTGTCTAATTGTAAATAAATATTCTGATGTAATTGGATTTGAATTATTGTCATACAAATCAAAAACTGTATTCATAAAATGATATTCGTCTTGTTCCATATATGGCAACTGAATTTTAGCATTTTGCTCCAAAACGGTTATACTTCTATCTTCTGGGTCAAATCCTATCCCGTAGCCTTGCGAACCTTCGCTAATCCAAGCATTTAAAATCACATCTGGTAAATAAATTCTTCCTATTCCAACTTCATTAAATCTTGGATATATTGGTCTTTCTGGTGTTACGTCTATTCTAATAGCTATACTTCCTGGGGTACTTCTTCCAATTATTATTGGATTATTTTCACTTCTTTTTTTCAAACCTGTCATATTATTAATTATTAGGTTTCTAGTAACAATATTGTTATTATTGATAACATTTTGTTTTAGTGCTTTTGGTGAATATGGAGTTTTTGTTGTAAAATCATAATATTCTCCTGTATGCATGCCAAAAGGATATGTTGAAGATTCTTCAATTCTGGCTAAAAGACAAACTGCTAACTTAGTATAAGCTGGGTCATAAGCTTGTGGACGTATAGGAACCCAAGCAGTAGTTATTATTTGTTCATCCCCTGGTTGTAGAGTATTAATTGTAATGGGAGTTGTTGTTATTTCTCTCCCTCCTGGCAACATCACAGACGGAGTTGTATTAGTTGGAATATCTGTTGTTTTCCAATCGTCATCCCATCTTTCTCCAGTAGATGCTATAGTCCAATATAATCTTAAATTTTTTGTACTAGATGGTGCAGAACAACCTATATTTCTAATTCTTGTATTAACGTAATTTGGTATAGGGACATTTAAATTATTCAAACCTAAATATTCTGGATCTTGGTGCGTAAATAAGCCATCATTATTAACTCGTATCCATAAATCAGGACTTTGCCAAATATTCCAATTATTATTTATATTTAATTGATTGTTTGGTTCGGTTAAATCATCAAAATAAGAGTCCCTCATTGAATAATCGGCACCCAAACCAGAAATAAGTTCTCCATTAAATAACTTAGTGTCCACATTAGGGTAATCAGAATTATCGTAAACCGTAAGTTTATAGGAAACTTTAGCTTTATTGTTAGTTAAGGTATATGAATTTATTTTAGGATTTTCAGTATTATAATCTAGCAGGGTAGTAGCGTTTCCTGTTGTAGTTTCCCAAAAATAAAGATAGTCTTTATTTCCTTCGCTTACATTTGTTAATAGTTTTGGCTTTGGCGCACTGGTTGCACATTTGTGAGATAAATAAATGTCATTAATCTTTACCTTACTTGCAAATAAATTGCAATTAGAAATATTAATGTCCATATTATTGACACAAGAGTAATTTATTGATGAACTATAATTAATTATTGAATTTGCACCATCCTTATCATCGTTTGTAAT
>JBMOGB010000098.1:0-12569 GCA_049318585.1 Bacteroidia bacterium
ATATATTCCTTAAAACCTAATTAATACGACATTATATTATTCTTATTACTTATATTTAATTTCAATGTCATAAATAAATAAAATATCCTTACAATCTCTCTGGAAAGTACGTTTTGATATGTTGTAGTCATAAGCCTGAATCTCAGATTCCAGTTTAAGATAAGCCTCTATTTCTTTAAAAGTGCTGGAATGTTTTCTGAGTGTTCTTATAATCAGATTGTAGCGTGAAATGGTTTCTTTTTGTGACATAAGTTTACATGTTTTAGAAATTCGATATTGACCTAGACGATTTTTTAAAAAAAACTTTATAATGCAAAAATAAAACAAATGTAAGTCAAAAGATGTCAGAGTATCAGATATAATTAGAAAAATTATCAAATTAGATTCAGATTCTGGAGTATGGATAAAAAAAACATTTTTAAAATTTATTAATTTTTTAACACTTTGGTTTTAAAATGTCGTATATTTGTATGCTAGAAGACAAGCACAGAAAAACTGAAAAAAGCCATTTAAATGTTGAAAGCTTGATTTAATTCATTAGAACAAAAAACAGATTAAGCAAGACTTCCGCAATAATCCCTTGAAGAATAAAACACTTTTTAAAAAATTAAAATATGAAAGAAATTATTTGTCCTAATTGTAAAAAAGTTTTTAAAGTCGACGAGGCCGGTTTTGCTGACATTCTTAAACAAGTGAGAGATCATCAATTCGAAGAAGAATTGAATAATCGATTAAACCTTGCTGAAAAAGAAAAAGAAAATGCCGTAAAGCTTGCTGAAGCTAATATCAGATATTCCCAGCAAGAAGTGCTTACTAAAAAGGATCAAGAATTAAGTGAATTGAAAGCAAAAAATGAAAATGCAGATATTCAGCATAAACTCAGCATTTCAGAAGCCATTAAAAAAATTGAAAAAGAACGTGACAATCTGGCCAGTGAATTAAGAAATAAAGAAACAGAAAAACAATTACTCGAAAAATCTTTAAAAGAACAATTTTCAGCTCAATTAAAGACAAAGGAAGATATCATTAAAATGAAAGATGAAGAAATAGCTTTTCGTAAGGAAATGAAGCTCAAACTTTCAACTAAAATGATTGGCGAAACACTTGAACAACATTGCGATACTGAATTTAATAAGCTTCGTTCAACGGCTTTTCCAAAAGCTTATTTTGAAAAAGACAACGATTCAAAGTCTGGAAGTAAGGGTGATTTTATTTATAGGGAAACAGATGAAAATGGTAATGAAATCATTTCAATTATGTTCGAAATGAAGAATGAAGGTGACGAGACCTCCACAAAAAAAAGGAATGAAGATTTTTTTCGGGAACTTGACAAGGACCGAAATGAAAAGAAATGTGAGTACGCTATTCTTGTTACGCTTCTTGAAGCTGAAAGCGAACTCTATAATGGGGGGATTGTTGATGTTTCTCATAAATATACAAAAATGTATGTTGTAAGACCACAATTTTTTATTCCAATCATCACGCTACTTCGTAATGCTGCAATGAATTCGGTGAAATATAAAGCAGAGCTCGCTTTGATAAGAAATCAAAATATTGACATTTCCAATTTTGAAGATAATATAAATAATTTTAAAGAAGGATTTGCGAAAAATTTTGAATTAGCCAGTCGTAAATTTAAAACTGCTATTGAGGAAATAGATAAAACCATTGATCATCTCCAAAAAACCAAAGAAGCATTGTTATCTTCAGAAAATAACCTTCGCCTGGCTAATAATAAAACGGAAGACTTAACCATTAAAAAATTAACAAGAGGGAATCCTACAATGATAGCTAAGTTTGAAATGCTTACGGATAAGACAAAACTAAGGGAATGAGAGACTGAGAGACTGAGAGAGCGAAGAGGCGAAAAGGAGACTAAGAGACTAAGAGACAAAGAGACAAAGAGACTAAGGGACTGAGTGAGGGAGCGAGAGAGCGAAGAGGCGAAAAGGAGACTAAGAGACTGAGAGATCTTGGGAGCTAGAGAGAAATAATTCAAATAAAAAAAAATAGCACGACATCTTTTGGCTGAGGTAGGGTTTATATTTGCTGAAAATTTAAATAAAGGGAAGCTGAAAACTTATCAGAGTAAGCAAAATATTATAAAATAAAAAAATTATGTCACAAATTATCAACAGAGGAAAGGAATTGATCCGAATTAGTCCAAACGACAACAGTAAAATTGAATATTCAACAAATGATGGAAGAAGCTGGTTGAACAGATATTCGAGTTCTTCATGCGGAGATTTTTTTGATTTAACTGATAATGGCAAGGAAATTTTAGCAACAACATCAAAAGGGGTTTACTATTCACCCAATGACGGAAGAAGTTGGTATAAAAGAAGCTAAATGGTTTATAAACTCTTTTAAAATAGAAATTGTAACAGCTGTTTTAGCCTTCATAAAAATTTTAAAGATGATTAAAAATTGGGGAAAATTCAATGCTGAAATTGAGGGTGTTTCATTGGCTGAATTGGAACATAAAATAAAGTCGCTTTATAAAGTATTTAAAAAAAGTAATACATATACTGATGAAAGATTGAACCTCTGTTTGTCACGACGGAAATACCTGATCAATAAAGATTTTGTGTTTACACCAAAAGCAGTCAGGCAGATTGAAAGGGTGAACCGTTTATTAATGGAAAATACTGCCAAGGTAATTGAACGAACAAATTTGCTATACCGGCAAATGAGGCAAATTAAAGCTAATGGTGATGATTTCCTGGATGAATTTTCAGTAGATGGGACTGTGGCTGTTGAGTATTTGGATGAAGCATCTGTTTTAATATTGGATGAAGATGAAAATAATGGGCAATCAGATTATGTAGCGATGGCTGATGTATTGGATTTTACACAAATTGCTTTTGAGTATTTAGTTTCGTTTAGTCTATGGTCGGAGAGTTCAATAATTGATGAGGAAATTAGTGATGATTCATTGGAATATAATTGGAATCAAGAAATACTGGGTGCTCCTGAACTCAGGGGTATTGAATATTTTGGCAGGGCTGCTCATATACTTTTTTCGGATACTCAGTATTCGATATCTGATATTATAAGAATAAAGAATGTTTGTAGTGAAGTGAAGGTTACTTACAGGAATATTAGCGGAAATGAGAATTTGCATTAAGCTATTTTATTAAATAATGTTGGAGAATGTGTTTATATAGCTAATACTTAAGTATTTCATACTTTTTCTTGAAAAAGGTTTTGTGTTTAAATCCAAATTTTTGATATGTATTATTTACTTTTCCTTGATGAATAAAGTGTAACTTATTTGTTTTCAAACATTTGTCTTGATACAATGCAAGTTTAATCTGAAAATTAAATTCTCAAACTTTTTTCCTTGATGAAAAAACTCGTAAGTATTTGATTGTTAACTTTTTGCTTGAACAAAAAGTTACAAAAATTCAAGACTGCAAATCATCCCGATATATCGGGACTACGCGTTTAAAATTCATGCGCAATACAAGTCGTAGCGAAACAACTATTATTGCTTTTATTTTATATATTGACTTCGCTATCTCCTGTATTGCTTGCTGCAAGGCCATCGCTATTTTTAAAAGCTTGTTTTGTGGCGTAAATTCTACCGATACGGAATGTAATTCGCAAATATTCCTATCGGTATTACAGTTTCTAAAAAGCTTTGCTTTGCAAATCATTAAGTAAAGTGAATTTGATGTCGGTCCTGCTTCGTAGAAAAGTTGGTACTTAATTTTAAAATTCAAAACAAGAAAATTTATGATAAATTGATTAAAAAAACATATATGATTGATAATTATATCCTTGTAGAAACAAGAAACTTCGAGAATGGAAGGATGATAGAAAAAAGAAAATTAAACGCAACAGGAGAATGGGATGAGCAAACTTTTTCAACAGAATTAACTAAAAGGCAAGAAGCTAAAGAAGAAAATTTTATTTTTAAAAATAAAACGATCATTTCATATCAAAATTACAATAGATGCCATAAAGACAAATACGATAGTTATGGCAGGGTTGTAAAAATGAAATTTTTCGAGGATGGTATTTTGACTTCATACACTGAATTTACTTATAATAGCCCTTTTACGAAAATATGGTGTGATCAATTAGTAGCGTATGATACTCCAAGAAAAAGAAAATATAGTATGAAATACGCTTATAATTCTAAAGGAGATAAAATACAGGAATCCTGCTATTTACCTAATAGAGATTTAGCATGGTATGCTGTATGGGAATATAATAATCAAGGGCAAATTACAGAAGTTTTGACTTTTAACAATGAGAATGTATTGATATACAAGAAGATTATATTTTATAATCTGAAAGGAGTAAAAACCAGAAAAGAAAAATTTGTGCATAAAGATCTTATTTCCAGATGGAAAAGCAATAGTGAGGAAATAGGGTTTTGTTTATGGACAACGGGGGCATAAAAGAAGATAGTTGTAACTAAATATTGTACAATATTTATTTTTGTAATTTTTTATTAAAAAAAGTATGCTTCTGCTTGTCAGGTAAGCAGGCAATACAAGTAAAACTAAAATTTATTTTGTTTTACTTTTAGTGATAAATAAAGTGTAACTTATTTATTTTCAAACTTTTGCATTGATACAATGCAAGTTTAATCAGAAAATTAATTTCTCAAATTTTTTTCCTTGATGAAAAAAGTTACAAAAAAATCAACGCTTACGGTAATTTTGCTAAAATCAAACGCCTGGAATCTCCTGCGCGTTTCAAGTCGTCACGAAAAATAGCATTGTCCTTTGATTGAATATTATCCGTCGTGACTTCGGGAACGCTTGCAAGTACCACCTCTGATTCCATTCGTTTGATTTTTTAACGCAAAATTTCCGAATGCGCGTCCGTTTGCCTTACGGCAATCAGTTGTCAGTAAGCAGTTATAAGTGAAAAAGGGACGAAGAGACTAAGAGAGAAAAACAATTACGAATTATGAATTACGTAGATGAAGAAGAGAATGAGGGGCGATTTAATTTAAATAATTCCTATAAAAAAATAGCACGACATCTTTTGGCTGAGGTGGATTCTATTTTTGCATAAAAGAGAAAGTACTGAAAGGAAATAATAATATCTTTGAAGTTTTAAGTGTAAAATAAATGAAGTAAAATATGGATAGCTTTACAGCAATAGATTTTGAAACTGCCAATGGATATGGTTACGCTATTTGTCAGGTTGGACTGGTGAGGGTTGAAGATGGAATTATCACTAATGAAATCAGCATATTGGTTCAGCCACCTGATAATTTTTATTGGGATAGGTTTATTGATATTCATGGGATTAGGCCACAGGATACTGAGAATGCGCCTGGATTTAATACAATCTGGCCTATCATAGAACCATTTATTAAGAATCAAGCTGTAGTAGCGCACAATGGATTGTCTTTTGACTTTCCTGTATTGAGGAAAACACTGGAATATTATGGAATGACAGCTCCTGAATATGAAAAGTTTGACACTTACAGAATATTTAAAGCTAATCTGGCATCATTGTGTCAGGATTATAATATATATTTGCAACACCATGATGCTTTAAGTGATGCTAAGGCTTGTGCGGAATTGTATTTGATACATTTGAGTAAATAAAATTATAAAATTAATAGTATTATGGAAAAAGAATTTGATGAATTTGAATTTGAGAACTATCTTACAGATGAGTTCTTTTCAGGAAATGAAAAAAACGAAATTGGAAAACTTATTAATCAACGATTGGCAGAAGACTCTGATTTTAAAGAGCATTATGAGCAATGGCTTGAAGAATCCGATTATAATAATTGGAAAGAATTCTATCAAAAATTAGATGATGATGAGAATAGTGCATGGGAAAATATGTCTTCTCGAGATGACGACTAAGTGATTATTTGAATTATTATTAAACATAATATGAATTTAGAAACAAACAATATTTTCTTTAAACCATGGATTGGAGAAAATTATTCAACAGGAATTAATGGTAAGAAAATCTTAATTCTTGGAGAAAGTCATCATTGTGATAAAATATGTTTGGATTGTGGTAATTTGGAAATATTACACAATTGCGATAATAATCAGACCCAAAATGTAATTTTAGATTATTTTGACTATAAAAGAGGAACTATACCATTTAATAATAGAAAATGGCTGAATACATTTACAAAGTTTGCCAATGTGTTTAACAATAAAAAACTAAACAATAATGAACTTATCGCATTTTGGCATTCATTGGCATTTTATAATTATGTTCAAAAAGCTTTATCTGGTCCAAGGGTTTCTCCATCTTCAGAAGATTTTAATAATAGTTTATTAGCATTTCATGAATTAATTGAATATTTAAAACCAGATTTAATAATAATTTGGGGAATGAGATTATGGTATCATTTACCAAAAGGAATATTTTTTACTAAAGAATTAAACATTAAAAATGAGTTAACTGCTTATTATAGAAAAGATAATGTAAAGATTCCTCTAAAAGTTATATATCATCCTTCTTCCTCTAAATTAAGTTATGATCATTCTATTGAAATCAACGAATTTATAAATAATGTAAGTTAATAGATTAATATTTAGAATATTAAATAGAAAAAAGCCGATAGAAGTTCATCATTTTATCGGCTTTTTTATTTTTTAAAAATAGCGCGACATATTTTGGCGTAGTTCGGCTCTATCTTTGCATAAAAAACAAAGAAATGGAAGCATCAACAACGGTAAATAAAATGTTAGCAGGCAACAAAATATTTGTTCCTACATATCAACGAGCTTATTCTTGGGAAACCCCATTTGAAGACAACAGTAGAAATACAAAAACTCACACGGATATATATTTTCAAGATTTATTGGATTATAATCGAAGTTCAATAGAAACGCCATACTATTTCGGTCATTTTCTGTTTGAAGAGAAAGGAGGTAATTCATTTGGTGTTATTGACGGACAACAAAGATTGACTACAATTATAATTTTCCTTTCAGCCTTATTTTCAAGAATCAAAGAATTTAAAACTCTGACTGAAGAACAAGATTTTTTGTATAAAAGTATGGTTAAGTTAGGGGCGAATTATACATTTGCTACAGTACATTATGATAATCAGTTATTTATTGATTATGTTTTAACCCAATCTAAAAAAGATAAAAACGGTATAGAGACTGAATCTGCAAAAAGAATAGTAAATGCATTTGACTTTTTCACTCAATCATTTGCAGATAAAGATGAAAAGTTCTTAACTAAAATGCTACAAACAGTTAGTGAAGCGACTTGCACTACTCACCCTGTTAAGAATGAATCTGAAGCAATACAAATGTTTATATTCCAAAACAACCGTGGAAAAAAACCATCGAATTTGGAAATTATTAAAGCCCAATTCATGTATAATGTGCACCTTTATGGTGGTGAAGAAAAAGACAGTTTGATTGAAGAAATTAAAAATCGATTTGAAAAAATCTATAAATCAATTTCGTTAATAGATTATAAAATTGATGAGGATGAAATTTTGACATTTACGCTCAGAGTTCATTTCAATTCGCTTTGGGAATCAAACGCAATAGAAAAAATTAACAAGCTACTTTCTGAAGAAAATTCTATTGCGTTTATCAAATCTTTTACAAACTCACTTGCAGTAAGTTTTGAGCATTTGACAACATTTTTCGGGAAAGACGAACGAGAAAATATTGAAATTCATTCTTTAATAACATTAGGTGGTTTTGCATTAACAATCCCATTTGTAATTAAGGCTTATACTTTCGGACTGCAAACAAAGGAAATTTGCAAAATTTGTTCAGTAATGGAAGACATGGCTTTGCGTCACAAACTTATCGGAACAAGAGCAGAATTAACATCAAGAATTAATGATGTTTATCAAAAATTCACAACTGAACAACCTGATATAAAACCAATAATTGACAGAATTGAATGGTTGAAAAATGTGACAAATGATAATGGGTGGTGGGCTTATTGGAATAAAAATGAGTTGGAAAAATCAATTCAAGGTGGAATGCATCATTCGACGGCTAAATTTATCCTTTGGAAATACGAAAATTATCTTGAAAACCAAGGTAAAAGAGGATATACTGTAACACGCTTTGACAAAATAGAAAGCCCACATTTAGAGCATATTGCACCACAAACACCAACAAATGGAGAGCCAATTGCAGCCGGATATTGTGAATATAATGAAGCGTTTAAAAATCAATATATTGATTGCCTGGGAAATTATTTATTATTATCGGCGCCACATAATGAATCAATTGGAAATAAACCATTCAAAATAAAAAGAGAATCATATACTAAGCTAGCCCAACAAAGAGAAATACAAAGTATGACTCTTGAAACTGAAATATGGGATATAGAAAAAATTAGCCAACGTAAAGAAAAAATAATGAAATTTATTATTGAAAACTTTTAAGAAAAATTCACATTTTATACCATTCAAATAGACCATACTGCTTATTATTAGCTAAAATAAAGACCATCCCTCAAAATTCAAATAAGGTAAAAGACTAAAGATACTTTAGAATTTTAAATTAAAACCGATAGAAGTTTTATCGGTTTTTTTATTTTTTAAAAATAGCGCGACAGCTTTTGGCGTAGCTCGACTCTATCTTTGCATAAAAAAATAAAGTAATGAAGAATTTTGAAAGATAATCTGGCATCATTGTTTAAGGATTATAATATATATATATATATATATATATATGCAACACCATGATGCTTTAAGTGATGCTAAGGCTTGTGCGGAATTGTATTTGATACATTTGAAAAGCCAAATTTAATAATATAAAAAATATTTTTATGGGTGAACAAGTTGAATTATATGTAAAGACACTTGGTGAATTATTCAATTTTGGAGAAATTTCTTCAAAAGAAGAGAATTCTCCATTTTTATGGAATCTTTCAATTCCTGATTATCAACGTATTTATTGTTGGACAGAGAAGAATGTTTACAAATTAATAGATGATATTGTTGAAAGTGAAAATAAAACTTACCATTTAGGGAGTGTGATTTTACACAAAACAAATAATACTTATGCAATTGTGGATGGACAACAAAGGTTGGTAACTCTTTCTTTATTACTCTTACAACTTCAAGAAAGTATTACTTTGCCTCTACTTAATGAAAAATTTGAATCTTCTGAGGCACAAGCTTATATTGCTTATAATAAAACATTGATTAAGAATTATGTTGAAAGAAATAAGGATAAAATCAAAGTAGAAAATTTGTTTAATAAACTTCAATTCAGCGTTTTAATAATCAATGATGGTTCGTTAGATTTAGCATATACTTTCTTCTCCAATCAGAATTCGAGAGGGAAATCACTAACAGACTATAATTTATTAAAGGCACACCATCTTCGGTTTGTTCATATTGAAAAACAAGCTATACATTTAGCCGAACGTTGGGACAATGTAGTATTGAACTCAAGCAACGAAGCGAGTGATAATGAATTAGGACGAACATTTGGAATTTATTTATTCAGAATGCGGAAATGGATGCGAAAAAATCAGTGGAGTGAGAATCAAAAATTCAAGGTCAAAACTGAATTTGAAGCTGCTTCAACAATAGCAGACGTTCCACCTTTTGGAGAAAGGTTTCATTTCTATGAATCAATACAGGGAGGAGCACACTTCTTTGCATACGCTGATCATTTCATTTATAAATTCAGAAATTTTTCTCAAACACCGCAATTTGTTATGCTTAAAGCATTAGCTGGTGAATCGCATTGGTGGTACAAAGATGCAATTGAAACCCTTTTGTTTGCATACTATTTGAAGTTTGGCACTATCTATTTGAGCGAAGCTTTGTACTGTATTGAGCGAATAATTTCGGATCATAGATATGGCTCAGGTCGTTCAAGTCTTCGTGCTGTATTAGAACACGCAAGCAATTCAGAGATTGTGATGATGATTGACCAAGCCACTTCACCTACTTTTTTCTTAGCAGAGGCTTTGAATAAAATCAAAAAACTCTCAAAAAAAGAACTACAAGGAATTCAAGTTCGATATAATAATTGTGTTATTGGAATCCATAGCCAGTTAAAAAAAACAATGTGTGTAGATAGTATTATTAAATTCAGTATCGAAATATAAGAATAAAAATGGAAACAAGGTATACCCCCGCAACAATAGCAACAAGCCAAACAACTTTTTCTATCCCATTGTACCAACGTTTGTTTGAATGGGATAAAGTACAGATTACTCAACTTTTAAATGATTTATACGCTGGTTTTGAGCAAAAACCAAATGAACCATATTACATTGGTATGTTAACTGCCCATAATAACGACTTAGTGGATGGTCAGCAACGTTTTACTGTACTTATGTTGATGGCTATAGCATTTGATTGGAAAGGATTTCTAAAAGTAAAAGTAGATGAGAAAATTCGGTTGTCATTTTATGCTCGTAAAAAAGATGAAAATTATCTTTTGACTAAGATAGATTCAAAGAGTCCAACCGATTATAAGAATGCCAAAATGGAAGCAGGCATTCAATGTATTACTGAATATATTGAGAAGTTGGCTGAGAATAAGAGTGCGTTTGTTGCATACATATTCACTAATCTTACATTTTTTATTTCTGAGCTTCCTACGGAATATAAACCACAAGATTTGAATAAGTATTTCGAAGCAATGAATGCTGATGGTAGAGGTTTGGAAAATCATGAGATTCTTAAAGTAGATTTATTGAAACAACTAACAGGAGATAAAGAGTTCTATACTAGGATTTGGAATGCTGTATCAGATATGGACAAACTACTTATTAGACCAAAGTATGTAAATAGAGTACAACAAGATAAAAGCGAATTGAATAAAAGACAAAGTTCGGCAATACAAAATATTGCTAATACGCTTATTTCATTTAACCAATGTAATGATTCAAATAAATCAAACGAAACTATAGACGAATTTCAAACAATTAGAGAAATAAGTGCCAAAAATGAAGCACCTAAAACTAGCATCCGCTCTATTGGCGAAAGAGCAATTCTGAATTTTCCTGAATTTCTTTTGCAAGTTTTATTCTTACAATTAAAAGAGGAAGAAAAGAAAGCAACAACTGACTTCTTTAATGTCCACAAATTACAGGAAACATTTGTGTGTCTGAAAAGAGATACTGCAAGCGTTGAATTATTTTTCCAAAACCTCTTGAAATACAGAATTCTTTTCGATTATTTTGTCATTCGTGTTAGTACTAAAGAAGATAATACAACTACTTATACGTTGGCATACAACGAGGACGATAATGATACTTTGGATAGGGAAAACCTGGTAAATTATCAATCAATGCTTTATGTAAGTACTTCTTCGAATATCTGGTTATCACAATTACTAAGTTTTCTTGAAGAAAATCCAATAGAAGTTTCACTTTTATCACTTTATAATAAATTAGTTGATTTTGATAATGATAGACATGGCAAAGATTCAAATTTATCACTAAAGTATGGTGAGATTGACCGTTATTGGTTTTGGCGGTTAGACTACTATTTATGGAAAGCTGAAACTGAAAAACCTAAAGATGAACAAAATAAAACAATAATTGATTATTCGTTCAAAGCCAATAGGTCAATTGAACATTTACATCCTCAAACAAGTACAGAACCTTGGGAGGATGCAGATTTGAATAGTTTCGGTAATTTAGCAATGATTTCCCCAGCGTTTAATTCTACTCAGAGCAACGATGATATAAAACTGAAATTTGCAAGAATTGAAACGCAAATCGAAGGTAAAAATATATTAGAAAGTATAAAGATGCTTTTAATGTACATTAAAGGAAATGGAAAAGAATGGAAAATAGAACTTGCTAGAAAACATGAAAATGATATGATAGATATTTTAATTAATTCTTTTGATGATAAATATACAAAAATAAAAGGGCCATTAGAAAATTGCAAAAAAGAAGAAAAGAGTTAAATTAAAAAATGAAATAAAAAATATCATATGAAGCCGATAGAAATTTATTTTATCGGTTTTTTTATTAAAAAAACATAGTGGGGAAATAGGTTTTTATTTATGGACATCAGGAGCATAAAATACAAATCAAATAGTAAACTAAAATATAGTACGACATCTTTTGGCTTAGCTGGATTTTATTTTTGCATAAAAAGGAAAGCACTGAAAAGAAATTTTAATACTTTTAAAGTTTTAATGTAACGAAATAAATTATGAATAGCTTTACAGCAATAGATTTTGAAACTGCCAATGGATATGGTTACGCTATTTGTCAGGTTGGACTGGTGAGGGTTGAAGATGGAATTATCACTAATGAAATCAGCATATTGGTTCAGCCACCTGATAATTTTTATTGGGATAGGTTTATTGATATTCATGGGATTAGGCCACAGGATACTGAGAATGCGCCTGGATTTAATACAATCTGGCCTATCATAGAACCATTTATTAAGAATCAAGCTGTAGTAGCGCACAATGGATTGTCTTTTGACTTTCCTGTATTGAGGAAAACACTGGAATATTATGGAATGACAGCTCCTGAATATGAAAAGTTTGACACTTACAGAATATTTAAAGCTAATCTGGCATCATTGTGTCAGGATTATAATATATATTTGCAACACCATGATGCTTTAAGTGATGCTAAGGCTTGTGCGGAATTGTATT
>JBMOGB010000099.1:0-12499 GCA_049318585.1 Bacteroidia bacterium
AGCTTGTCGAAACGGATAATGCCCTTCGACAAGCTCAGGGTGACATTATGTTGAAATTCGAAATTCAAATATCGAAATTCGAAAAACAAAATTCGAAATTCGAAATTCGAAAATGAAACAATTACGAATGTTGAATAAGGAATTTTGAATAACGAAGGATGAAAGCCCTGAAAGGGCGAAATACCATAGCATTGGGTGAAGCCCTATGAATTAAATATGAAATTCGAATATCGAAATTCGAAAAACGAAATTCGAAATTCGAATTTCGAAATTGAAATAATAACGAATATTGAATAAGAAATTTTGAATAACTAAGGATGAAAGCCCTGAAAGGGCGAAATACCATAGCATAGGGTGAAGCCCTATGAATTAAATATGAAATTCGAAATTCAAAATTCGAAAAGGAAACAATATCGAATATTGAATAAAAAATAACGAATGTTGAAGTAGTTGTTTTTATCAACCAATCAACCTATCAACTAATCAACCTATCAACTAATCAACCTATAAACTAATCAACCTATTAACCTCTCTTGCATCACAAACATCCACTCATACACCAACTCGGATTGGCGTTGCAAAAGGAATTGCAAGGCTTTGTTTTCTTTGATGCTTTTAGTGTTACCAAAAATGAATTGGTGCTGGTGTTTAACAATATTGACCAATGGTTGAGTTTAAAGTTAATCATTGAAGCTCGCACGTTTTTTATTCAATTTTACGATTATCCAATAGAACGAAAAGATTCCACTTATGTGCTTTTTGAAGGTTTAAAAAACACAGGTTTCGAGTCCATCAAACTTCATGAAAACGAACGATCGTTTCGTTTAATTTTAAAAAACAACAAAAGTTTAGTTTTTAAATTATATGGCTCGTTGGCCAATGTTTTGTATTTTGAAAACGAACATTTAGAAGAGTTATTTCGTCCGCAAATAGAGAGTGATAAACATTTATTGCTCACCAATTTTCTGCCATTAGAGGAAACAGAAAATAAGGAAAAATTAGCAACCAATTTTTATATTTATAATGATGAAAAAGGATTTCCTGTATTAGATTTAACAACAAATACCAATACCGAAAACCAAGTTTTTAGTTCAATTATTGAAGCTTATAACGAATTTACCAAACAATACTTAGGCAAATACTTTTATACTCAAAAAAAGGATAAATTAATTCAACAATGTGAAGCTGAATTAAAGCGTTGGAGGCCTATTTCTGTTCATGCTGCGCAAGCATTAATATATTTGCAAAGCAATGCGAGGAACGAAGAAATAGGACATATTATTATGGCTAATTTGCATGAAATGCAAAAAGGAAAAGAAAGCTTAGAAACTTTGGATTTTTATACCAATAATACCATCAACATAAAGCTAAAAGCAAATTTAAATCCGCAAGAAAATGCGCAGTATTATTATAAAAAAGCTAGGAATCAAAAAAATGAAGAACAGCTTTTAGTTACAAAAATAAAACAAGCCAAAGAAAAAGTAACAGCCAATGAAGATAAGTTAGTTGTGGTTTTAGCTGCGCAATCCATGCGCGATTTAAAGCAGTTTGAAATTCCAATAAGCAAACAAAAAAGCAAGTTGGAACAGCGAGAAACCTATCGAGAATTTAACCATAATGGTTTTAGAATATTGGTTGGAAAAAGTGCTGCCAATAACGATGAATTGACTTTGAAAGTTGCTAATAAAAACGATTTATGGCTGCATGCAAAAGGTGTAAGTGGTAGCCATGTAATTGTTAAACATCAAAGTAAAAAAACATTTACAAACGAAGTAATAATTTATGCTGCGCAAATTGCTGCTTATTACAGTAAATCGAAGGGAAGCGCAATGGTTCCAGTAATATACACAACAAAGAAATTTGTTAGAAAACCTAAAGGCGCAAATCCAGGGCAAGTATTAGTAGAAAAAGAAGAGATTGTTTTAGTAGCACCTAAACTTAACTAGATTACTTACAACTTTCGTTTTCATTAAAAAAGTGGACTAAAGCAGGATGTTCTTTTAGTATTGAAAGATTAGTAATTCCAATTGCTTTATCAACAAAAGTAAAAACAAATGGATTGGCTAATCCTTTTTCTTTGTCGTTTGGATTTATACTTGATGATAGCAAAGCAATTTTTACTTTATTGTGATAAATTGAAAATTTTTTTTCAAAAATTTCTAGAAATTCCCAACCATCTAAAAAAGGCATGTTCAAATCTAAAAAAATTAAATCAGGAATTTTCTGTTCACTTTCAGGTAATAATAATTGCTGATCAAAATACGCAATGGCTTCTTTACCATTATCAGCAGTAAGCACTTCTTTACTAAAAAAAGTTTTTTGTAAACTAATTTTATTAATTAATAATGCTACTTTATCATCGTCAATGCAAAATACTAAAGGAATCATTTTATAAAGATTATGTTTACGTTTTGTAGTTTCAAAGATGCAAATTTAAAAACTATAAAAAGCTAAAAATATTTAAACTTTTAAACATACAAAATTGTTTTTTTATGAAACAAATTAAATCAATAAAACTATTAAAAATTGTTCAAATATTTTACTTTTAAAATTTAAACCATTTATGAAAAAATATTACTTTTCAAAACATCAACAAATACTACTAATATTAGTGTTTTTGCTAATAAATTCAAGTTTTAAAAACCAATCAAAATGGGAACTGCAAAAAGCTTCAAATGGTATATTTGTTTACACCAGAAAAACTCCTAATAATGGAATAAAAGAAGTACGATGTACAACTTATTTTCATTCAAACTTGAAATATTTAGTGTCGTTTATAAAAGACATTGCAGCGCACTCAAAATACATATATAAATGCAAAAATTCATTCATAATAAAAAATTTAAATGATTCAGAGTTATATTACTATCACGAAACATCAACACCTTGGCCTGTAGAAAACAGGTATGGGATTATTTATTATAAAATAACACAAAACAATATAACAAAAGTAGTAACTATAAAATCGAATGCAGTTTTTGGAATGTATGCAAAACAAGCAAATAAGGTGGAAGTTCCTGCATTAAATGCTAGTTGGACTTTTACTCCAAAAGCTGATGGAACAGTATTTGGTGAATATTATTTATATTTAAATCCAGGTGGAAATATACCAAGTTGGTTGATTAAATTATTTGTAGTTGATGGACCTTTTAGTACAATTACCAAAATGAAAGAATTACTTAAAAATGAAAATTATAACCTATTGAACGTAGATTTTATAAAAAACTAGTCATAAAAAAAGTGGTATAAATAAATATACCACTTTTATAAAAAAAATTTAAATATTAAGCATTTGCTACTTCTGGAGTTTCTTCTTCAATCACTGCTTCTACTGCTTCAGGTTTGTTTAAGTAAATCATACTTAACTCACAAGCTTTGTTTACACTAATTTTAACACTTTTTCCTTTTAACCATTCTGCAGTTAAAGCATTATCGTTTAAAACATTTAATAAATCGAATGAAACCGCAATGGCACTTGATTTATTGATGGCTTTTCCGTTTACTATTTCTAAGTTAAATATATAACCTAACTTGTTTTTAGCACCTGTAGAAGCAAATTCATGCTTGTAAATTTGGAGTTTTTGATCAGTATCTGCTGTTTTTTTCAATAACAGTCTAATAACTGGTAAATATTTTTTCCAAAGTTGCGTATAAACCCCAGCGTCTCTCATAAAATTATAATTAGTGGTTGGTAATAAGGTTACAAATTTAGTCATTAATTTTACTCATAAAAGATATTTGTTTTAAAATTAACATTTTGGACATTTATAAATACAAAAAAATTGTATCGTGAATTACTTTTTTCTATAAAACAAAAAAAAAAAAATGAACAAAAAAAAATGTCAAGCATAATAAAAACAAGCACTTACAAGATATTTCAATTATAATTTTCTAAAAAAAACAGGTAAAGAATTTATCAAATATTTGTTATTTAAATAGCTATAAATAAATTTCACTTTTGATAAATATTGGACTTCAAAGTAAAAAAAAACATCGTTGTTTCTTTAAAAAACATATCAAATTCGAAAAAATTATCATCTCTTTTGTAATATTTGAAATTTAAAGGCTTGAAAATAATACGTTGATTTAAAATGACTAAATATTTTGTTTTTATTTCATTTCTTATTACTACGTTTGAAATGTACAAGTTTTATTTATTATAATTTTAAATAATTTTCAGAAATGATTGAAAACAAATATTTGATTGAAATATTTAATGCATCACCAATACCAAGTTTATTGCTTGAGCATAATGGTTTGTGTTTTAAAATAAAATCTGTTAATAGATCATATTTAATTGTAACCAACAAATCTGAAAAAGAGTTAGTTGGGAAAAATATTTTTGAAGTTTTTCCGGAATTAGTAAACAAAAATGACAATTTACTTCAATCATTAAATAGAACTATTAGTTCAAAATTACCAAATCATATAGAAAATAATAGATATGATTTGCCAAAATTAGACAGCATTGAATTAGAAATAAAATATTGGGATATTACTAACACTCCAATTTTTGATGAAAATGATAATTTAGTATATATTATTCACAATGTAATAGATGTAACTCAAAAAAGGTATTTAAATTTACTAGAAAAACTAGAAAAAGAAATATTAGAAATGAACTCCTTAAGCAAATTTAGTTTAAGTAAAGTTATTTCAAAATACATGTTAGGTATAGAATCATTGCATCCTGGAATGATATGTTCTATGCAAGAGATAATTGACAATAAGCTATATAACCTAGCCTCTCCTAGTCTTCCAGTTGAATATTTAGATATTATTTCGGGTTTGGAAATAGGGAACAATGTAGGTTCATGTGGAACTGCTGCTTTTATAAAACAAAATGTAATTGTAAGTGATATTTTAACCGATATTCGTTGGGCAAATTATTTAGACATCATCAAACAATTTGATTTTAAAGCCTGTTGGTCGCATCCAATTATTAATAGCAATGGCGAGGTAATGGCTACTTTTGCTTGTTACTATAACTCTAAAAAAACTCCAGAAGAAATGGAGCAAAACACAATAAATAGAGCTGGAAATATTTTTAAAATAATTTTAGAAAATCATAATCAAACCATTGCTTTAAAACAAAATGAAGAACAATTTAGGTTATTGGTAAATGATATGCAAGTGGGCGTTTTGCTTCAAAACGAAAAATCCGAAATATTAATAAGTAATCCAAAAGCACTTGAATTATTAGGGCTAACTGAAGATCAACTATTAGGAAAGTCATCCTTTGATACAAGTTGGAATGTAATTCATGAAGACGGCTCACCATTTCCTGGAAGTACTCATCCTGTTCCGCAAGCCATTGCATTACGTAAGCCCATTAGAGATATAATAATGGGGGTTTATCGCCCTGAAATTGGAGATAGAATTTGGCTATTAGTAAATGCATTTCCTGAAATAGAAAACGATAAATTAAACCATGTAGTTTGTACTTTTATTGACATTACTAAAAGAAAACATGCTGAAGAGGAATTAAGGCTTTCAAAAACAACTTATAGTGGCATAATTAATAGTATATCGGAATTAATTTATGTGCAAGATAAAAATGGATGCTTTTTAGATGTTAACAAAGCAGTAGAAAAAACATATGGCTATAGTAAAGATTTTTTTATTGGAAAAACTCCTGAATTTCTTGCTGCGCCAAATAAAAACAATTTCGAAAATATTTCAAATGCCATTGATTTAGCTTGGAAAGGAATTCCACAAAGTTTTGATTTTTGGGGAATAACCCAAAATGGAAATATTTTTCCTAAAGAAGTAAATTTATCACTTGGAAATTATTTTGGAAAACCAGCAATAATTGCAGTAGCGCGTAATGTATCAGACAGAAAAAATTCAGAAGAAGTAATTTTAAAAAATGAAGAAAAACTAAGTACCCTTTTACTAAATATGGCCGATTGGGTTTGGGAAATTGATGAAAATGATAAATATACTTTTGCATCAAAAAAATGTTTTGATTTATTTGGAATTTTACCCGAAAACTTAATTGGTAAAACACCTTTTGATTTAATGCCGCCTGGTGAAGTGGATTTAATAAAGGAAAAGTTTCAAGAAATAAAGACCAATAAAATGCCAATAAAAGAATTAATAAATTGGAATATTGGTAAAAATGGAGATAGAATTTGCTTGCTTACAAATGGCTTGCCAATTATAGATAAAGAAGGAAATTTCAAAGGTTATAGAGGAGTAGATATTGATATTACTGAGCGAGTAAAAGCTGAAGAAAATATTAGAAAAAGTGAAGAAATTTTAAAAACTATAATAGATAATGCACCTATTGGTATTTGGTACATGAACAGTCTGGGTAAAATGGAATTTGTAAATAAAAAGTTTTGCAATTCAATAGGAATTACTGAAGAAACTTTTAAATCTGCTAAACATTATTCTGAAATTTATCCGCCCGAAGCAGCTAAAGTTTGTATGGAAAGCGACCTTTTTGCATTAAATAATGTTGGTCCACAAATATTTCACGAAAGCTTTCAATTTACAGATGGAAAAATTCACGATTTAGAAATAATAAAATTTCAAATATTAGAAGAAAAAACTGGAAAGCCAGGGCTCATTGGCTTAATGCGTGATGTTACAGAAGAAACACAAGCTAAATTAGAGTTACAAAAAAGCGAAGAAAGATATAAAACATTGATTGAACTTTCGCCCGAACCAATAGCGGTAAATAGTTTTGGAAAAGTAGTTTATGTAAATACAGCTGCCATAAAATTATTTGGTGCAAATAATGCCAATGAAATTGTAGGGAAAAATACGATTGATTTTGTGCATCCTGATTTTAAAGAATTTACAGTTCAAAGAATGGAAGTTATTTATAATGGTGGTCCAGATATTGAAATGGGTGAATCAAAACTTTTAAAATTAGACGGTACAGTTATAGAAGTAGAAGCACAAGGCAATGCCATAGTTTACAACGGAGAAAAATCCATTCAAATTTCTATGCGTGACGTTACTAAACGAAAACACGCAGAAAGAGAAATGCTTTTAAGTAACGAAAGGTATGAATTAGTGGGCAAAGCTACAAGTGATTCTATATGGGATTGGAATGTGATAACTGACGAAGTAATTAGACTTGGTGATGGCTTTAAAACTCTTTTTGGATACAATAATGAAGAAACAATAAACGACAATAAATTTTGGCAAAAAATAGTTCATCCCGATGATTTACCTTGGGTAAGTGCATCTATTTTTAAAACTTTACATGATCCAAATGAGCTATATTGGGAAGAAGAATTTAGAATTCAAAAAGCTTGTGGTACTTATACTTATGTAAAAGATAAAGGATTTATTATAAGAAACAAAAATGGCAAGGCCATTAGAATGATTGGTGCTACACAAGATATAAATTCGATAAAAAAATCGGAATTAGCACTTGTTGAAAATATAAAATCATTGGAAGATTTTAAGTTTGCGCTTAATCAATCGGCAATAATTGCAATGACAGACGAAAATGGAATTATATTATCTGTAAATGATAATTTCTGTAAATTATCAGAATATAGTGAAGAGGAATTGGTAGGAAAAACTCATCAAATAATAAATTCAAAATTTCATAGCGATGAATTTTTTAATGAGATGTGGCAAACTATTTCAATGGGAAAAGTTTGGAAAGGAGATGTAAAAAACAAAAAAAAATCGGGTGAGTTATATTGGGTAAATGCTACTATTATTCCTTTTTTAAACAATGAAAAAAAACCATTTCAATACCTTGCTATTAGGTTTGATATAACTGAACGCAAAAAAGCGGAGGAAGCTTTAATTGATAGTAACGACAGATATAATTTAGTAGCTAAAGCCACCAATGATTCAATATGGGATTGGGACTTAAATTCGGGAATAATAAAACGTACTGGAGAAGGGTTTAAAGTATTATTTGGTTATGAAACTGAACATGCAAATTATAATTGGAAAGAGCTAGTTCATAAAGAAGATTTAGAACGGGTTCAAGAATCATTAGAAGTTGTGATGTCCAATCAAAATATTAGTTATTGGGAACAGGATTTTAGGTTTTTAAAAGCAAATGGAAAATATGCTTTTGTAAACGATAAAGGTTATGTAATTAGAGATTTAAAGGGTAAAGCAATTAGAATGATTGGTGCTACCCAAGATATTACTGAACGTGTGAAACACCTAAATGCCATTGAAGCCCAAAATAAAAAATTACGCCAAATTGCTTGGGACCAATCTCACATTGTTAGAGCTCCTTTATCGAGAATGATGGCAATAGTTAGTTTGTTAAAAGAATTAGATTATACTGCTGCTGAGTTTAAAGAATGGATCAAACATTTTGAAGAATCGGGTGAAGAATTAGACAGAGTAATTCATGAAATTACCAATAAATCGGAAGAAATAAATTTAGATTTATAGAAAATTATTGTTCAAAATATTCTCGAAAGCTCTTTGTTCTTTCAATAATTTAAGGATAACACTTCCGCATTGTTTATTGTTAAAACTTTGAAAAATTAATAGCAATAAAGCAAACGATATATAGAAAATAATGATTACCGAGTAAGAGTATTGCTCTTGGAAACAATTAATTGAAAAAATATCAATACTTGATAAATATAGGCAAAAGTGCGGAAGCCTTCTTGCTGAAACTATAAGTATCTTTATTTGGCTCAAAAAAATAACTTTTAAAGTTCCTTCACCTTGTTCATGATAACATTCCCACACTGCTCAATTTTTCATCGAATAGGTTTAATAAAATTGTGTGTTTTCTGTTCAATAAAATCACAAAAGGTTTAAAGGTAAATTGCTAATTTGCGAACTTTGAAAAATAATCATGAACAAACGTAAACAATTACAAGAATTACGCGACCAATCGCTTTTAGGTGGAGGAGTTGACCGCATTGCATCGCAACATAAAAAAGGAAAATTAACTGCTAGAGAACGCATTCATTTTTTATTTGATGAAGGCAGTTTTGAAGAAATTGGTGCTTTTGTAACGCATCGTTCTAAAGATTTTGGAATGGAAAAACAACAGTTTTTAGGCGATGGTGTAATTACTGGTTATGGAAATATAAATGGAAGATTGGTGTATGCTTTTTCTCAAGATTTTACAGTTTTTGGAGGTTCACTTTCAGAAACACATGCCGAGAAAATATGTAAACTAATGGACTTAGCCATGAAAAATGGTGCGCCTTTAATTGGATTAAACGATAGCGGTGGAGCAAGGATTCAAGAAGGGGTAGTTTCATTGGGCGGCTATGCCGATATTTTTTATAAAAATACCATGGCAAGTGGCGTTATTCCACAAATTTCAGCCATCATGGGACCATGCGCTGGTGGTGCAGTTTATAGTCCAGCAATTACCGATTTTATTATGATGGTTGAAAATACAAGCTACATGTTTGTAACTGGACCAAACGTTGTAAAAACAGTTACTCACGAAGAAGTTTCGAGTGAAGATTTAGGTGGTGCTTCGGTTCATTCAACCAAAAGTGGTGTTGCACATTTTACTGCTGCCAACGAAATAGATTGTATCAATCAATTGAAGAAATTGATTAGTTATATTCCTGAAAATTGTGAAGAAAAAACACCTGATTTTATTTATGAATCGGTAGATGAAATTAGACCAAAATTAGCCGACATTATTCCTGAAAATGCGAATCAACCATACGATATTAGAGAAGTAATTAGTGAAGTAATAGATGAAGAAAGTTTTTATGAGGTTCATAAAAATTATGCTGAAAATATTGTGGTTGGATTTGCACGTTTGGCAGGAAGAAGTATTGGAATTGTAGCCAATCAACCAGCCTATTTAGCGGGAGTTTTAGATATTCATTCATCTCAAAAAGCAGCACGTTTTGTACGTTTCTGCGATTGTTTTAACATTCCGCTTTTAGTGTTTGAAGATGTTCCCGGATTTTTACCAGGTACCGATCAGGAATGGAATGCAATTATTACCAATGGCGCAAAATTATTATACGCATTTTGCGAAGCAACCGTTCCTAGAGTTACCGTAATTACCCGTAAAGCTTATGGTGGTGCTTATGATGTAATGAATTCAAAACATATTGGGGCTGACATGAATTTTGCTTGGCCTACAGCCGAAATAGCCGTAATGGGTGCAAAAGGTGCTGCTGAAATTATTTTCAAAAAAGACATTGACAAAGCGGAAGACCATGTGGCTGCCTTAGCTGCAAAGGAAAAAGAATATGCCGATATTTTTGCAAATCCTTATCGCGCTGCAGAACGTGGATTCATTGATGAAGTTATTTTTCCAGAAGAGACACGAAAAAAGCTCATCAAAGCGTTTAAGATGTTAGAAAATAAAGTAGTGAATTTACCTAGAAAAAAACACGGAAATATTCCGCTTTAGATTTGTGATTTTTGAAGTTGGATTGAGGATGTTGGATTGAGGATTGAAAAAACACATTTCGACAAGCTCAATGTCCGCGGTCGTTGAGCTTGTCGAAACGAATATAGTTTATGAGTCAATACATTTTGGGTGTCATTCCTTAGTCCCGTTTAGCGGATTCCAAGAATTAGTTGATGGATAGCTAATGGCAAATAATTATATAAAGCTAAGAAGATGCTTACAGCATAACTTTAGTTTATAAAAGTTGGAGAATTGTTTCTATTTACCCTTAAAAATGTATTTAGCATATGATGAAAAATTTAAAGAAAGAAAATATTATGCAAACTATTGATAATGAAAAATTGACTGTTACTAAAAAACTAAGTCTTGCTGAAGGCAAAGAATTGGCATTTCAATTAATTGATAAATTAGACAAAAATATGAAAAATATAAAATCAATAACAATCATTTTAGCACTTGCTACTTCATTCAATTTATCAGCGCAAAATGCAGGCGTTTACGATGATTTTATATACAATAACACCATACCAATTGATCACAAAGTAAGCAGTGTGGTGAGCCATGTTACGTTATTTAACAGCCAAGCGCAAGTTACTAGAACTGCAAAAATAAACTTGGAAGCAAGTGGTGTTTTCAATATTGTTTTCGATAAACTTTCGCCATACATTAACATGAATAGTTTGGAGGTAAAAGCCAATGAACATTTAACTATTTTATCGGTAAGTAACAGAAATGATTTATTGAATAAAAATGAAAAACCTGCTGATATTATTTTGCTTGAAGATTCGTTGGTAAATATCAATGCTGCTCTTGCCGATTTTAAAGCTGACAAAGAAACAATAGTTCACCAAAAAGATTTGATGTTGGCCAATAAAAATGTGGGCAGTAACCAAACTGGAGTAAAGTATGACGAATTGGAAGATTTGATGAATTTATACCATAAAAAATTGGATGATTTTAAAGTAAACTGGTTTCGATTGAGTAAATTAGAAACTAAATATTATGCTTATAAAAATGCGGTTGAGCAACAATTAGCTGCCTATAATAATGGAAAGTTGACTTTAAATAATGAAGTTATTTTAACAGTAAAATCGGATAATAAAGTGCAAGATGCTCAAATTGATTTAAGTTACTTGGTTGGAAACGTAAGCTGGCAGCCATTTTACGATATTAGAATAAAAGACAATAAAAGCAATGTTCAGTTTTTTTTGAAAGCCAATATTACCCAAAGCACTGGCGAAGATTGGAGCAATGTGAACCTAAAACTAACCACTGCAAATCCTGCTGAAGGTGGCATAAAACCTGAATTACAAACTAATTGGTTAGGATTTTTTATAAGAAGAGAATATGTGCAAGAAGTACAAATTGCAGGTTCAAGAGCTAAAAAAATTGAGAATTTAGATAATGTTACAATATTATACGATAAAGCTTCAAAACCTACAGTTACTCAAAACCTATTCAATACTGAGTTTGAAACCAACATCGCTTATACCATTCCAAGCGATAATCAAAACCACCAAGTTGATTTAACCAGCTTTGCTCAAAGTGCTATTTATGGTTATGCAGTGGTGCCAAAATTAAATAAAGAAGTGTTTGTAACTGCTCAAGTTTTAGCCAACGATTTAATTAATCAAATTAGCGGTGAAGCCAATGTTTATTTTGATGGAACATTTACTGGAAAAACTTTTGTTAGTCCAACTGCAAACGATACTTTATTACTTACTTTAGGAAAAGACAAACGTGTACAAGTGGAAAGAATTAAGTTGAAAGATTATAGTTCTAAATCGTTTTTTGGAAGCACTAAAAAAGAACAAACTACTTTTGAAATAAAGGTAAAAAACACCCAAAAAGATGCAATTATTTTAACCATTGAAGATCAAATTCCTGTATCGAATAACAGTGAAATAGAAGTGAAATTATTGGAATATGAAGGCGCTACTTACGATGTGAATACAGGCAAATTAACTTGGAAAATGGAGTTGAAAGCCGATGAAAGTAAATCGGTAAAATTTGGTTTTGAAGTTAAGCATCCAAAAGATAAACCGTTGACAGGATATTAGCTGTTAAATTCTTTAAGTGAAAAAAATCCGCTATAACATTTTATAGAAAACTTGAACCACATAGGAACATAGAAAACATAGCTTTTAAACTGAAACAAAT
>JBMOGB010000100.1:0-12494 GCA_049318585.1 Bacteroidia bacterium
CTTTGCAATTATTACCTGGATTCAATAATTATACAATAAACAATTTAGCAGAATTACCAAATGGTACTTATATTATTCAAGTAAATACTAATGGAAATATTCAAACCATAAAAGTCAACAAATTGAAGTAAAAGCAATTTGTTTGGTGTGGGGCAACGTAGAGACGCGATTCATCGCGTCTTTTAATATGAGACGCAATAAATTGACGTTTCTACAAGGATATTGTTTAATTCAAAGGTTTTCAATAGGCATCGTAGAGACGTTTAATTAAACGTCTCTACAAAAGTCAAAACTATTCAATAATTTCACCAAACAAAACGTTGTAGGTTTGGTGTTTATTTTTACTAATATTGTTTTACAAATGAAAATCAAACTTATCATAATTGTACTCCTTTCAATCAGCGATGGTCAAGGTTTTGCACAGGTGAAAAATAAAATACCCATCAAAATGAAGTATGTGCCAACTGATATGATATTATGTGTTCCTGAAGCAAAAGACTCGCTAAAGCCATTTTATATATCCAATCATTTAACTACTAATAAGGAGTATTTTACTTTTTTGCTTTGGATGTGGTGCAATAGTGGGGGTTATTTTTCTAAATATTATTTAGAATTTGTACCTAATGATGAAGTAAATTTAGTTATGTTGTTTCACAAAGAATATTCAAATAGACCCGTATTAGGACTCTCAAATAAACAAATTTTAGCTTTTTGCCAATGGAAAACATCTATTTTAAATGAATACATTTTAGTTAAGAAAAACATCACAAATCAAAAGACAAAGATTTATGGAGACTTTGAAAGAACATTTGGATTAGAGAATTTTGTATTGCTAGAGAAAAATTTATATGATTTATTAAATGAGCACATATTTCAAAGTTGGGCTATCATTGACTCATCCATATATGAAGGACATCTATTCTGGAAAAGTGACTTTTTATATCCAAATTTTAGACCACCTTTAAAATCAGAACTTATTTATGCCATCAACTTTAATGAAAAATTTAGGGTGCAAAAACCTGAAACAGATAAGTGCATTGAGGATATTTATAAATTATTAGTTAAGTATTGGTATGAAAATAGTCCGAAAAGAGGATTTGGACTAGAAGACAGAATAGATTTTTTAATTGACATACGAATTAAGGATAAATCGAGAAGAAAGCTAAAAAACTATCCAGGATTTAAGCATCCTGATTTCGTTTTAAACGACTCTAATATTCAAAATAATAGATCTTTTTTTTATAAATATAAAAAAGAAAGAATTCAAATCTGTACAGAAACAGATAGTATGGGTAAAATGAATAAAATATATAATCTAATCATTATTGATGAAGAAAATTCAAAACCTGTTTTTATTAAGTATGATGAATATTTGAAATGTTTTAACATTATAAAATATATTAGTTTAAGTGAAAAATATAAAGCTAAAGATATAGACTTATCTTATTCAAAGAACGCAGGATTTAGGTGTGTAATGTTTGCTCCAGGTTATTAATTGAATTGTTTGATAGGTAAAGCATACAAGAAATTTGTAAAAACTTAGAGAATTAACACGTTACGTATTCAACAAAAAAGACGTTGCATGCAACGTCTCTACTGGGTTATTGGTAATTTCAATGGTTTTCTGTTTGCATTGTAGAGACGTTTAATTAAACGTCTCTACAGCGTATAAACTGTTGCCAAACCATTATTCTAAACAGCCAGTGCGGTTTTGCAAACCGCATTTAAATACTATTCGCATTTGTAATGCATAAAATATCAATGCCTTTAATATATTTGCTTAAAACAGGCCTTGCAAATACGAGTTGCAAATCCAAGCCAAAGGAAAACCCACTAACTATGAAAAACAATAAAACCATGTTCACAAAATTTATAATAGTTTTCACCATTACCTTCTTTGCAATTCAAACAAAGGCTCAAAATACGTCAATATATGGTAATTATATTAAAAATTATCGAGTTAATTATAATGGAGAAGTGAATAATTATGATGTAGTATTGTATTTTAAAAACACCGATATCGTTCCTGATTCAGTAACTTTTATGGCAGGAGCAAGGCTTATAACTGGAGTCAATCCGTATAAATATGGAATCAGTTCCAAAACCAATTTATGCAACAACATGGTAAAAGTAATTTATAAAACAGACAATTGGGATGGATATCCTTCAATAGTTGCTAGTGCGAGAAATGAAAACATTAAATACAAAGGTAAAAATGTGCCAGATTCGATTGCATTTGTTGCTCGTTTAGATTTGAATCTCGTTAATATTGGTGGTTTTGTTGATAATTCTTCTTACTTTAAGGATATTCCATTGGTAACCATTGAAAAAGGTAAATCGAATGTAATTAACCTTTTTGAAAGAGACGATTCGTATGATAGTTTAGTTTTTAATTTTTACTCTTGGTATCCAGTTTATCCTGAAATTAAACTCAATTCACAAACAGGCGACATCTATATTCCAAATACCTTAGATACTGGGTTTTATAGCGTACAGTTGAGTGTTAGAGATTATTATGTAAATCATGATTGGCTCATGTCATATCCACTTAGCCGTACCTATTTTGATTTTACATTGCATGTGGTGAATGAAAAACTACCTTACTTTATTCACTCAACCACTGCCAAAATAGATAATAATGGAATTTATTTTAAGTATGTACCCAAAACAGAAAATAAGGTAAATTATCAAGCAGATTTTATTAATCCAAAAGGTTTGGGAAACTACAGTGTAAACGTGTCATCAATTAAAGCTTTTAATACACTACCAACCATTATAACTACAAAAATAAATGATACCTTATTACACGTAGACATAACAGCAGATTTAGATTATAATTTTAGGCCAGACACTAATTATTTGGGTATCGTTAAAGAAATACCCAACAGTTTTTCCATTATAGTTACTACCAAAGATAGCACTGGAAATTGCACGCAAGATTTAACTTCATTTTACCTAACCAATAACCCCACAAATAGCATAGATGAAGCAACCACAAAAAATAAAATTAGCATTTTCCCTAACCCCGCTACCACCAAACTAACCGTTACTTCCGAAACAGCCATTAAAGAAATTTATATCTACGATTTATTAGGTAAATTAGTAAAACAAATGAAAGTAGAAAACACTAAAACCAAAGGTACTGAAATAGCAATAGATGATTTAAGTGCAAGCATTTATATTATTCAGGTAATTGATGTGTATGATGCAAAGCTGAGTACTAAATTTATTAAAGAATAACAAACCTATAAGGTTTTCTATTTACAAAAAAAGGCGCCCAATTTGGGCGCCTTTATATTTTAAAATCTATACCAATTAATTATTTGCTGGAGGCACTAGAGGTGTTTCGTCCTTTGCGGCTTTGCGACCTTTACGTTGGCTAAGTAAGGTATTGTATTTATCAAAAACTGCATTTAAAATGTTAGCTAAAGCATTGTATAATGGTGCTTTGGTGGCATCATCTTCAAATTCTTCTATTTTACCATTTAATACATTTTCAAGCTTTACCCAAGTAGTATTGGCTTTTAGTCTTAGTTGTTTGATGGTAGCCAATGCATCTGTTTCACCATCGGCTTTAGCACGGTCGGTAAAGGTTTTCATAAACAATTCGTTGGTGCTTTTAAGTTCTGCTTTCCAAGTGTCAAGGTGCATTGCTGTTAAAGCAGCTAATATACTAGGATTACTTTCCCAACTATCAATCAAACTTTTTAAATCGGCCGATTCCGACTGGTAGTTAGCCACTGTTATAGACCTGCCAAAAACATTTATACTATTAATTATTAACTCAGCATTTGCTTTTACAGCCGGATCCCAACTTTTAGCATAACCATCGGCTATAAAACACATGCCAATAAATAGATCATCTCTTTTTGAATCAAGGTCAAATAATGTTTTAGTTAATGGACTGCTTAAGCTTAGCTTGTACACTTCGTCTATTTCATCAAACACCAACTTTTGAGCATCGTACTGCTTTTTAAAAAGCAATGCAGTCGGATTGGCATCAGCCAAAATTTGTAAAACATCTTTGCCTTGTTGAATAAATTCGGCAACTCTTAATTGGTTTGCGGGATTGTTGTTTAACATAATTTATATATATTTAGAAATGCAATATATAATATTGTATATATTAGTTCCAATTACCGATTTCTTAAATAATTGTTAATTTTTATAGTGCCGCAATATTGTAAGTATTAAACTGACCAGATTTTTTTTATTTTTAAATGCTAGGGAACAAAATCGACCAACAAAATTGTTCGCCTACGCTCTATGGAAAGAATTCAACAAGCAAAATTGCTTGCCTAGGTTATAGGGAACAAAATCAACAATCAAAATTGTTTGCCTAGGTTGTAGGGAAGGAATTCAACAAACAAAATTGTATGCCTAAGTTGTAGGGAAGGAATTCGACATGCAAAATTGTTTGCCTAGGTTCTAGGGAAGGAAATTGATAAGTAATATTGTTTGCCTAGGTTCTAGGGAAGGAATCCGGCAAGTAAAATTGTATGCCTATGTTGTAGGGAATGAATTCGACAAGAAAAATTGCTTGCCTAGGTAGTAGGGAAGGAATTCAACAAGTAAAATTGTATGCCTACGTTGTAGGGAAGGAAATCGATAAGCAAAATTGTATGCCTAGGTTTTTTTTGTTATTGAAATTATTTTTTGATGTAAAAACCCATACCTGTTTGCATGGTAGAGACGTTTAATTAAACGTCTCTACAAAATTCAAAACCATCCAATAATTTCCACAAACAAAACGTTTTAGGTTTGGTGTTTATTTTACTACTATTGTTATACCATGAAAACTAAAATACTTTTTTTTACATTATTTACTTTACAAATGGCATTTGCTCGTGCACAATACATTAACCTAAGTGGAATGAAAGTTTACACTCAGCTTGCGGATGATTCTGATGGTGAAGGGGAATATGTTAGCACAAGAATGTTATATAATTATAATTCACCTAATGATTCTATTTATGATGAAATAACGTACAGCTATTATAAAGATGGTAGATTAAAAAGTACAGAATTTAAACATGTATATTTACATGCAACTATAAATTACTACATTTATGATGAGAATTTAAATAAAATAGTAGAATATAATGTGAACATTTTAGATTCAACCGTAAATGCTAAATATTACAAGAATGACAACTTAGTTGAAGAATACAATTTTAATTGTAAACAATTTTCTAAAATCTTTTCTTATATGTCAGTTACCGAAGTATGGAGAATTTGGGATTACATTAAAGGTGTGCACCCCAATGAAAAATATGACCAATACGGTATTGAAATATTTAATCATGAGGCAATATTTTATGATTCAATTGGTGCAATTATTAGTAAGCATGTATTAAATGAGGATTACTTTGAGTATTCAGGTGATTCAATTTTATTGTATTTTGAAAGAGGGCCAATTCACTTTATCAAATATCCAAGGATGGATTTGCGTTTTTTTTACCCGGACGATTGGAAAGAAATACTTTATAGTTTAGTGATGAAAGCATATAATGTTAATGGAATAGAAATGAAATATTTTTATAAGAATGGTGCTTTGGAAAAGCATATAGTTCAAGATACCATAATTAAATTAGAAAGTGCTTTTGACAATAAATACTATAATGTAATTTATTTAAAAGAAAAGAGATATGATAAAAAAGGTAAACTCATTCAAATACTGCGGTATCCATTAAATTTTTGTGTAGATATTATGCTCGAAAGAGTTAATCAAATTGAAGGTACTGATGGTTTTTCACCAATTAAATCTACTGACAAACTTGTAGATTCTGAAAATGGCCCCGATTACGATTATATTTCAGTTTCACAAATTCAAGCAGACTTTATGAAAAAACAATTGGAGGTACTAAAGAAATACTCCTATTCAAAAATATTAATCAAAGGCAATTGAACAATTCACATTGCATGAAAATGAAAAAGACGTTGCATGCAACGTCTCTTCATGGTTTTTGGTTATTTCAAAGGTTTTCTATTGGCATGGTAAAGACGTTTAATTAAACGTCTTTACAAAATTCAAAACCATTCAATATTTTCTATAAACAAAACGTTGTAGGTATGGTGTTTATTTTTACTAATATTGTTGTACCATGAAATTTAAAATTATTGCTTTCATATTATCCATTATAAGCATCAGTCAAGGTTTTGCTCAGGTGAAAAATAAAAAACCTATCAAAATGAAGTATGTGCCAACTGATATGATATTGTGTATTCCTGAACCAAAAGATTCTCTCAAGCCATTTTATATATCTAATCACTTAACTACCAATAAGGAATATTTTACTTTTTTACTTTGGGTGTATTATGTTGACCGATATTCTAGTAAAAGAAATTTAATTTTAGAATATTTACCAAAAGATGAGGTGAATTTTATAAGGCTATTCCATTCAGAATATGATAATCTTCCTGTTTTGGGGCTCACAAATAAACAAATAATTGAATATTGTACTTGGAAAACTTCAAGACTTAATGAATATATTTTGAATAAATATGTGATAAAAAATAAAAAACAAATCAAAAGACAATTTATTTGGACTAGTAGTCACTCATTGTATACACTCGAAGCTTTTGTATTTCAAATGGAACACATTATTGATAGAAAATTTTATGAAAAGTGGGAAATAAAAGATACAATAACTGATGAAAATGATTTTAGAAATAAAATTATTTGGAATAGTAATTATTTATATCCTAACTTTAGATTACCTACTGAAGAAGAACTGTTTTTTGCTAATTACCCAAATGGAAATTTTGCAATTAGCAATGGTTTACCTGACAAAAGTATTGAGTATTTTTACGAACAATTGAAAGAATACTGGTATAAAGATGATTATGCATTTGATTTATCAAGGCAGATTGACTACTTCTTTGATTTGAAAATTGGTACTAAGAGTAAGCCAAGCCAAAAATTGCTTTATAATTACGAACACAGTTATAAAATTAACAAAAAATCCAGGTTCGTGAATAGATTAGAATTAGTATTTTATGATTCCACTTCAAATAACTTTGATTGCTATAAAAACGAAGCTTTATTCAACAAAATAAAAAGAGATAAAATTGAAAGATGTTTAGAACTAGATTCTTTAGGAAAAATAAATACAAAATGTAACATACTAATAATTGATGAAGAAAATTCAAAACCTGTCTTTATAAAATACGATGAATACATAAAATACTATAACAATATAAAATATTCAATATTGGGAACAGGAAATTATAACGATGACTCATCTTATTCAAATTATGCAGGTTTTAGGTGTGTGATGTTTGCTCCAGGTTATTAATCTAGATACACGGTAAGTAACGCAAATAAAAATAAACTACAATCTCGTGCGGGAAACTGTAGAGACGTAACATGTTACGTCTCCAACAAAAAAGACGTTGCATGCAACATCTCTACAAAATTCAAAAATATCAAAATAATTATTTATTTTCAATCAGGTTTCCTTTTAAATCATATTTAAACGAATTACCTAAATTATCTTGGGCGGTTATATAAAGAATATGTTCATAAGGTATGTCGTGATCATTGGTAAACTCAAAATAAATATGCTCATAAATTATAGGTATAATTACTTTTCCAGTTTTATCAATAATTCCAAACTTATCATTTTCTTCTATTTTACAAATACCATCAAAAAATCTATTTACTTCAAATCTTTCACCTTCTGTCATGTCCTTCACCCCTTCAGAATGAATGTTATTTTCAAACTTAGGTTCAATAATTACTTTGCCCGTTGAATCTATAAAACCTAATTTGTTTCTGTAAACAATTGGGTAAATGGGATTTTGGTTTTTATATAAAACCTCATCAGCTTTCAAACCAACATAATCATAAATTAAGGGTAATACCACTTTACCATTTTCATTTATAAGTCCTTTTTGGTCGTGAAAAAAAATTAACTCACTTCCATTCATTACTTGTTCTGTTGAGAGATTAAAAACATTTGGATAAAAATTTCCCCATTGATCAACATAATTCTTATGACGAATAGAACCAAGCAAATCTTCCATTGTAAGATTATAAAAATTATGGTAATGTAAAACATTGTTTTTGCTATCACTTACCCAAAAGTCAAAATAATACCTTTGCTTATCCAATACACTTCCAACTACTTTATAGTTATTAAAGCTACTGTCAGGATAAAATAAATACCAGTAATTAATAATAACAGAATCGTCTGAAGGATGGTAATAATTAGGAGTTGTTGGATTAATAAGAGAAAAAAAAGGAGCTGACCTTGTAATTGTCGCCAAGCCAAATTTATTGAAGTTTCCAATGCTATGATAAATTGGAGGGGTTATGCAAATAGTATCTGAATAATTTTGTTTGTTGTTTTGCTTTAATCCATAGCCATCACCATTACATAAGCCATAATAAACAAAAGATTTTTGTGCCTTTGCATTAAATACAAATAAGCATTGTATAAGGATAAACAAACCAATAGTTATTTGATGTTTTTTTGCAAGCATAACAAAGGCAATATAAAGAATTTTGAAGGAAAATTATTAATTAGTGCGGGAAATAGTAGAGACGCGATGCATCGCGTCTTCAATAAAAAGACGTTGCATGCAACGTCTCTAAAAAATGCAAATAACAAATCATCAATCAAAAATCACCAATCATCAATTATTCATCCCCTTCTTTTGCTCGAATGTTTTTCATTAAACTAACCGAAAAAACAGCCAATACAATGGCGCCAATGCCAATGCAAACCCACATAAACCATTTTTGTTCCAAGAAAGATTCGAGGGTAACCTCAGGTCGTTTTGGTCCGCGTAAATCGGTAATTTGAAAAACATGTAACTGAGGAATGTTTACATTATTTAGTTCGTTAAAATTACCAATATCGTAATTGGGAATGGCCAATGATTTATCGCCACAAAGCACTTGATAATGATTGTCGTGGCTTAATTCGGCTACCAAAAAATAAGGAGTTTGGAAAAATTCTATTGAATCAATTTGTAAAGGTTGGTTATCAAAATTTGATATTTCAATGTAAAAATCTTTTTCAAAAACATTCACTTCATATTGTAAATTCCCTTTCGAATTAATTTCAAACAGTGAAATTGTTTCTCGGTAAGGAGTCATTTTGTTTTTATATAATTTACTTACCTTTTTGTGCAAATTAGCTTCCCTTAAAAAGTAGGTTGGCGAACTGATGGAGAGTTTAAATTTATCTATTTGTTGTGGCTCGTCAAACTGAATATGAATAATGGTGGTTTTATTAGCGCTATCGTTTATTAATTCATACTTTTTGGGTGTTATTTTATCGAAATAATTATCCAGAAAAGTACTGGTTGCACAGCCAATGGCCAACACATTAATGGGTGCGGAAACACTGTTATCAATAATTAATTTGATGAATTGATAATCTACTTGTGGAAACTCAATCAATTGATAAGTTTCACTGCTATACATATTATTACTGAGTGTAAAAGTATTGGTGTCGGTAATGGCATACCAATTTTCATTATCATTGCTTCCGCTTAAAGTATATTGCTTGGTTAAGGCATTGTTTTTTATTTTTAAAATAAAAGAGTTCCAATAATTGGTATCGCCTTTTTCTATAATAAAAACACTGTTATGGTCGTTGCTATATTTTAGTTCCGAAAAGCCCTTAATTTCTTGCTGAAAATTATATACATTTTGTTTGTATGGAATTTGATTTTTGTTTTTATCTAAAATGCGAACATCACTTAAATTTTGTTGGGCAAATTGCCTTAATTCATTGGGTAAATGTATTTGGTAAAATGATTTAACCTTTACAGGTTCAATGTTTCCGCTATGTGTAAATTTTTGAGCAAATACATTCGTAATTAGTAAAACGAATAATATAACGAGGCTATATAGTTTCTTCATGATTGCTTTCTTTTGGGTCTTCGTTAATAATAATCGCTTTTATTTTTTGGTACATGAATGAAATAATTAACAGTACAATTCCTAATAAGATAAAGGCCAATATTTTACCTCCTTCCGATACTTCTCTAATATCGTAAACAACCAATTTTACAAGTGTTAATGCCAATAAATACAATGCTGCAATGCGCAAATGTTTCAGTTGTTTTTTTATTCCAAACCATAAAAACAAAAACGATAAAACTCCCCATAAAATTGGAAACAACACTTTAACAGTTTGTTTCGATACATGATTGTAGTTTTCAAAATTAGCAAAATACAATGGATTAGAACTATCGGAAATTTGGGGTAAAGCAGGAATTATTTTTAGCTTTAACACATGTAATAATACTTCGCTACTAGCTAAAAAAGTAACAACTATAACCAAACTCCAATTCAAAATTTTAGTTGAGGTTTTATTGTTTTCTTTTATAATTTTATGCAAAATGAATAGTTGAAAAGCAATACAAATAAGTGATACATAATGGAACATAAATCCAATTTTACTTAGTGGTTTTAAAAACGGTTTTTCACCAATATAATCAAAATCAAAACTGTAAATTATTTCTTTATAAGCCAAATTGTTGAAATATATCACGTATAAAAACAAATTGGCTAACCCAATAAAAACTAATAAATCATTGAATAAATGATTGCTTTTTTTACTTAAAAAATAAAAAATTAAACTAGTAAAAATAAAATGATAAACACCAGTAACTAAAGCTGCTGTTTCATTGGGTTCAAGCCTATTATTTAACTGATAACTTATTTCAAATAATCCAGTTAAATACACTAAAATTACCAACCCAATTTGACTGAATTTTAAATACCATTTGCTGTTGTAATTGAAACCATACCAGTCCATATTTAAGTCGCCATCTTTTTTCAATAAAACCATGTTTACAAACACACTCACACACATAAACAATCCTGCTATAAAACCTTTGTTAAGTAAAATAGGTAATTCAACATTGAAAGTATATGCAAAACGCCAATCCATTACCAAACTAACTAACGCCAAACCATAAATAATTACTGAACCAATCCTAAAAATGGTCATTCCTGATTTTTGGGCAAGCCATAATAATAAAGCGCCTTCTGCAGCCCAGAATAAAGTAATATAGTTTCCTGTTAATTGAATTGGAGCCGCCAAAGTGATAAAAGTTAAGCCTAATCCAATTAATACATATAGCAAGTTTTTATCGGCTTTACTGTTTTTTATGGTAAACCAAGCCAATAAACAATTGCACAATGCTAACACCAATGTAAATGCACCTTTAAATGTAGGGTGGTATTCATTTAACAAAGAGATTCCAATGCCATAAAAAATAAAAGTATTGCTTATTAAAATAGAAAAATCAATGGTTTTAAAAAGTTGTTTATATTTTATATTATAAGCAATGTTCATGGCAATGAATATAAAATAGAAAACGGTGGCAAAAAGCAAAGCTCCTGTAAAAAATTCAGGATGATTGGTTAAACCTGTGGTGAATAACCAACTTACATAAAGCACAATGGTAAACACATAAGTAATGATATTTACCAAAGTCCATTTACGGGTAAATGCCAATACCAACATGCCTAAATCAAGAATAATGATATAAGTAAATAACACCACATAATTTCCGCTGCCAGTACTCACCATAAAAGGAGTTGCAAATCCACCAATGATGGAAAGAATGGCCAATTCTTGTCGGTTATAAGCCATAGAAATAACCACACTAAACGCAGTTATCACCAACATAATTGAAAAGGCCACAGTTTGGTTAAACAAATGATATTGATGAAATGCAAAGCCAATGGTAAAGTAAAAAACACTGATTGCACCAGCCACCAAAACGGTGCTAAATGCTTTGAAATTTTCGCGTAAAAAATGTGCAAATCCTAAAATAATTCCACCAGCCAAAATACCAATTCCTACTCTTGCTACTTCGTTGATCCAGTTTTGGTCAATGGCATATTTTACAAAAAATCCAATGCCTAAAACCAATATAGCAATTCCTATTTTGCTAATTAAGTTTTCGCCAATGAATTTTTCTAAATCGTTGTTCTTATCTATTTTTTCGTACCAAGACTTATCTTCTTTTGTGTTTTCTTTTTCTGGGTTAAATGAATTCTCATTAAATAATTCTATGGGTTCTTGATCTATTTCCTCAATTTCAATTTCTTGATTATTTATTTCAATGATATATTTTTCAAGTTCGTTGTCAAAAGCTGCTTGTCTAATACTTTCTTCTGTTTTTTCTTCAATTATTTCCGAAATAATAGGCGCTTCTTTTAAAATATTTTCCAAATCAATAGTTGATTCTTGTTTGGTAGAATCAGCAGTAAAATCAGTTTTTATAATTTGTACCAATTCCTTGTTTTTAGTAGCTAATTCTTTCGAAATCTCAAACAGTTTGTTTTCAATATTTAGGAGTTTACTTTTAGTGTGATAATAAAAATAGGTAATCAGCAGTAACAATATTATAAGTAAAAATATCTCCATAATGGTTGACTTTAATTGGAATTGTTTCGCAATAATCGTAAAAATAAATTTCACTTTGTAATTTCATTTAATTATTCAACATTGCGTTTTTAA
>JBMOGB010000101.1:0-12490 GCA_049318585.1 Bacteroidia bacterium
AGTATAACATTTTTTACACCCCACCTGACAGGTTTTAAAAACCTGTCAGGTCTTTAAATCACGAACAAACGTCATGCTGGTTCCGCCAAAGCGGAAAAGCATCTTTACAAGGTCGGAAACAAAGCCAAATAAAGTTCCTTCACTGCGCTCAGGATGACGTTCCCGCACTTTTGTTCGAGTTTTCTTTGCTGCTTAACCGATGCCTTCGCTTAAAGCGAAGGCATCGGTTTATATATGGGTTTTGTACTAGATTGGATTATGTTAATGATCGATTTTACCAACCGCAAATGATTACAAAAAAAAGACTAAAAATTTATCAAAAACACTTTTTCACCTTGCTATTTGCCCTCAAATTTCATAAAAATAACCTTAAAAAACACCCCTTTTTGGGGTCAAAATATTCAAACTTCCCAAATATTGCCCCAAACTTCACATTTATTGGAAAAATAAAATTTTTTTTTTTATGCTTGCCATGCAAAAACTAATTCAAAAAACTTAAAACCTAAAACAATGAAAAATTTACTTACTCTTTTATTATTAATTGTATTTGGCAGCATGGCCTATGCGCAAGATACAAACCCAACCCCGCCTGCACCTGCAGCGGCAAGTAATCCAACTACAAATTCAGTTTCCAAAAAAGGATTAGGAATTGGGGTATCGCTTTCTACAAACGGAATAGGAGCACAAATTAGCTACAGCCTTTTGAGCAGTGGCAAACTAATACTTCGTGCAGAAGGCAATTATTTAAACTATAATTTAAAAGATTATAAAACCAACTTTTCTGGAAAAAATATGGTCCTTAATGGTTCTATAAAATTCGGATCAGCAGGTCTTTATGCCGATTGGCATCCTTTTGGAAATTCTTTTAAAATGGTTTTAGGTTGTGCTGTTTTGTTGAATAGTATAAATTCAGTAGCACAATTAAAAGATTCCATCAAACAAGGAGAAATTATGATTTCCCCATCCGAAATTGGTAAAATTACATTCGAAGGAAAACCCACATCTGTGGCACCTTATATTGGTTTAGGTTTTGGTAGGTCTGTTCCCAAACGTAGATTAGGAGTATCGTTTGAAGTTGGAACTTATTTTATAGGTGAGCCAAGTGTTAGCTTTAATGCTGATGGTATGCTAGAACCAACCTCAAGCCAAGAAACTGTTTTAAGTAATAACTTGAAAGAGTATAAATGGCTTCCTAAACTTTCAATTGGTATAAATATAAAACTAACTAAATAATGCTTTGACAAGCTCAGCAACCAAACTAAAAATCAAATAAAAATAAATATGAAAAAAATAAACAAAACCAAAAGTCATATCCTTATTTTAGGATTAACTTGCATGATCAGTTTTTTTATAACTTGCAAAAACCCTACCGATGATTTGGCTATTTCAATAATGCCTAATTATCTTTCTAGTCCAAACTTATTTTATGTATATGATGCCTCAACAGGTAATACAGAAGATATTATGGACAATGTATCGGTTAAAGTAACAGGCCCTTCAGCTCCATACATATATTCTCTTGGTGGGAATAAAGATTTCGTTATTAACAATGGAATTATTCAATTATATTTTAGAAATGGTACAGTTGCATCTGCCGAAAATCCACTAAAGTTTAATTTAGAAATTAATATACCTGGTTATGTGCCATATAATTACTCAATTATCAAAAAAAGTATAAATTCAAGTGATGAAAATATTTATTTAATAAATTTAAGTAATTTACCAAAAGGAGTTGCAAAAATAAATGCAAGTGCCACAACCGACCAATCAGGAACTACTACTTCTGCTACTACTGTTACTTTACCAACTAATGCAAATAAAACCGAAATAGCCGAACTAACTATTCCTGCTGGAGTAACTATGAAAGATAAAGATGGCAACCCAATTACAGGAACTGTTAATATTGATGTAATGCAATTTACAGGCGGGCAGGAACAATCGTTAAATACATTTGGAAGTTTTAAAAATAAAACAATCAAAGATATTAATGGCAATTTACTAAATGAAACAAATATTGGCCCTCTTGGTTGGTTAAACATAGAAATGACAGCTTCAGGCAAAAATGTTAAAACTTTTAGTAGCCCTGTAAAAGCAAAAGTTGGAATTCCTGCTGGTTTAATGAATCCTATAACTTTTAGTGAATATAAGGAAGGAGATTTAATAAGTATATTTAGTTGGGAAAACGATGCAGCTTTAATAACTAAAGAAGCAACATCAACATTACAAAAATCAACTGATGGATCACTATATACCGAATTTAATATAAATCATCTTAGTTATTGGAATTTCGGAATGGGTTTGTTAGAATGTGCCCCTGAAATTACAATAATTCATAAGCTAAGTCCTGATCATGCTTTGACTACTTTTGGATTAGCTGATTACACCATAACTTATTATAAAAACAATAAAATAGATGTGCTTTTTTCTAAAGATTATAATATTAATGAATCTGGTGCAGTCGCTTTTCCCTCTTATTCAAAAGTATTTTTATACCCAGGTGGTGAAAATTTTGCACCATCAAAAATTACTTCAACAATAAAAACTGGAAATCTCTTCCGATATTATATTAATACACCAATCAGTGATAATTTATGTAAAAACACGAATCAATTTTCAACAACTTTTCAAGCTCCAACTTTAAAGTACAAATTTCGTGGAAAATGTGCTAATAAAAAAAATGAATTTGCATTAGTTGCAACAACTAGTAAACTTTTTTATATAAAAAATTCTGTGTATTTAAGTAACAACAGCCCACGTTATTCAAACAAATCATTATGGAAAAGTGTTGATGTACTAAGGACTACAGATAAACTCGATTATTTTAATTATTGTTATTTAGATAAAAGTGACTTTGTGGGTGGTGGTGATTATCGTTTTGTACTATTTGATGGTATGCTTTGGAATTCAAGTTCATCAAGTCCAAACACCAGACGTACATTTGAAGAAATTAAGAGTATGCCTTCGGTGTTGCCAGATGAGTTAACCTTTGAATTTTTGTTCCCTTGTAATTTTTAAAAAAAGGTACTTGTTAAAAAAAAACAATAAGCCCCTGTCTGTAGTTGGTGTCACCTCCAACCTCCGCTCTCTCAAGTGTTAAGCATCGCAAGGCGATTGTCACTTATGAGAATAAATAAATAAAGTTTGAAACTTTAAAAAACAACTAACCGTTGCAGGCCTTACCAATAATTATGGGTAGCCTGCAACGGTAATAAAATAAAAGTGGAACAGAACCCACTTTAAAAAACGGCTTGGCTTATACAAGTTAAATATAAGGGCGCAACCCGAAAAGCCTTATGAGTAGGGGGAAAATTAAAAAAGATTAATATGGAAAGTAACACAATTTTTGATACAATTTTCAATGCTAACGAAACTAAGATTAGTGGTTATATTAATGAATTAACAAAAAGTATTTCATGTATTGATGCTCCCAAAATTTCTGAAGATGTTGTAAATGATCTAGTAAAAGACTTGCCTTCAATAATTGATGGAAAATACGAAGATTTTGCAGTAGATGTTTTTTCTGATTTATTGGGAAGTATATTGTTTCCAGATAACAAACCTACCGATACTGTAACCAAAACTTTAGATAAAATTACCAAGGAACTAAAGAAAATTAAAGAAGAAGAGGACTTAATTGAAAAGCAGCTTTTGTATTTACTTAATCAAGTAAATAATATCCAATTTTCTCAAAATTATGGAACCATTGATGATGCCGTGAAAACTATATTATCTGAAATTGATTATATAAACAGTTCAATTATAACTGCTAACAATTATAACGACATTTGCGAAACATGTATTAGAAAAATTATGCAAAGTATGGATACAATTTATTTTGCATGTATAGGTACAGGAAATCCTCAAGATGTTACTAGTTTACCCATAGCTATTATATCAAAAATTTTGAAAATAAATGAACTCCCAAATAGTACTTCACAGGTACTTTTGTCCAATACTAATTTCTATTTACCTGTTCAATATTATTACAATTTTTTGCAATCAAATTTGAGTTTAGGATTACAAGTGTTAATTAGGATACGAATAATACAGTCTGCATTATCTAACAGTTCTGGCGATGATGTTAATTATAAAAATTATCTTAAGTCTGCAAATGACTTAAATTTAGAATGGTCTTTTTGCATAAGTGAAGCACATGATAAATCAAAAAATGGAAAATTTGTTCAAGTTAGGGATAGTTTTGTATCTGCACTTTCGCCATATTGTAATGGCTTTAAAAATTTATTTGGGAAATTGCCTTTGTCTTACGTAACATATCTTTTACCATTAACTTATACAGAAGCCGATTTTTTTTATAATCATAAAACAAATCTTTTGATTTATGGAACTTTAACTTATAACATTCGAGATTGGTTTGCTAATAATGTAATTAATCAGCAAATTACTAAAGTTGATGCAAGAAACATAACAAGTAAAACACCATATTTACAGTTGTTGTTACGTTTCCCTTCTATAAATGAGCTTAACAATTTAAGCCAACAAGGTTCAGGACCAGAACAATATGACTTTAAGCAGTTTTTATTTGATCAAGGAATGAACGATGATGCATCATCATATCCGATTAATGCAAAACAAGGACTGCCTGAATCTTATACAATTTGGGTTTGTGATAATATGGGACAAATGTGGAATGGCTACCCCGACTTTTCATGGAATCAAGATGTCGAATGTCAGTTTATACCAAACACAAGCAACTATTTACCTTATGATTTTAATGGTAATTTGGTAAACTATTTTTCTTCAAAAGTTTGGGAAAGTCCTAAAGTAGATTCTACTTTAGGAATGAATAATTATGGCGATAGAGGAGCAACATTTCCAATGGTCGTTGAATTATATACAAATTGTTCTAATCCTTTAATGCAGGCATTACGTTCTGCTAGATCTTATGATCCAAACAAAGATTCAGGTTCCTGGTCACCTTTTTACGGAGATGGTACTTTTGGAGATAATTATTTGTCTCATAACAAAGTAGATGGTGCTATGCTTGTATGTAGTAGTAATGATTTTAAGGAAAATGATTTTTTTGTTTTTTTATTACAATGTTTGCAAGTCGGAGTTCTTCAATCCCAATCAATAGAACCTAATGGATCGGGATCGTATCCATATATAGGAATTTTTAATGAAAATTTAGGGTGTTATTGCAATTCGAATGTGTATGGTAAAAATGTGTCAATACCAGACTTAAATAATTTTACATTTGAATCTGTTACAGATAATATTTTCAAAATAAAACATACTAAATCAGGTAAATACTTGAATACCGAGGGTGGCAAACTTCAAGTTAGTGATATTGGGGAATGGTGGCAGAGTGCTTGGTGGGTTTTTGAAGAGGCTAAAAAAGCAATTAATAACAAAGCTGGTTATCCATATAGTTATCTCATTAGTAATCATTATGATAAAAATTATTTAAAATATGACTCAATGAAATCGCACTGTTTAGAATGCACATCATTAGATGATGAATCCAATACTGATTTTCAATGGCTTATAAATGATAAATTTAAGGGCTAAAGTAAAATTAAGAATCGTTAATTCAATAAACGATAAGAATAAAATCAAAAAATCTTCTTTCTCAGCAACGTCTCTCAAAATGGGACGCTGCATTGAGAAAAAAAATTTAATATTAAAAAAGAAAAAAATTATGCCTTACCCATTTATAGGTCAAATAAAATTAAGTGCTGTAAATTTTGTTCGTGAAAATTACCTTCCTTGCGATGGAAGTATATTAAACATAACCGATTACAAAGCCTTGTTCGCTATAATTGGCAGCAGTTTTGGTGGTGACGGTAAAACCACATTTGCTGTACCCGACCTAAGAGGTGCTGTAACTTTGGGTGTTGGTAAAAATAAAATATCGGGTAAAGAATATACTGCAAACGAAATAGGAGGAAACGAAAGTATAACCATAACTGCACCTCAAATGCCCGCTCATAATCATACAGCAACTGGGGTAGTGCAAGCCAGTTTAATGGTAAACAATGCAGCAGCTAATCGTTTTGAACCAGATTTGACTGATTGTATTGCTGCATTTAATACCAATAATGACCAAGGTGTTATTGGTCAATCGGTAAATGGTTATAATACCGTTAGCCCCAATTTAGCTTTAAATAAAGCTACTATCAATGTAGCTACTAAAAATGATCCACAAAATGCAACTTTGCCCCCAGTATTAAATAATACTGGCAATGGTAAACCATTAAATGTTATGCAACCATATTTACCATTAACCTATATGATTGCTTACACTGGTATTTATGGACCAACTTATACCCCAGGCAATGAGAATGATTTTTAAAACTAACATTTCAAATAAATCTAATTCATTTAAATAAAAACAAACATTATGGACGAATATTACTTAGGCGACATTATTTTATACGCAGGCAAAACAATACCAAAAGGCTTTTCGCTTTGCGATGGCAGTTTAATAAGTGTTACAGAAAATGCTGCATTATTTGCATTGTTAGGCACTATTTATGGCGGTGATGGTGTAACAAACTTTGCCCTTCCCGATTTAAGGGGTGCAGTGCCTGTAGGAACTGGAACAAATAAAGCTTCTGGTACTAAATATAATTTAGGTGTATCAGGTGGTGCAGCAACTGCACAAATAACGCAAGATAATTTACCTGCCCATTCCCACATAGCAACTATGCCTCCCTTAGCTGCAACTTTAAATATTAATAAAAGCATAGGTACAAAAGCAATTCCCGATGCTGGTGATTCTCTTGCTATGGGCAATATACCAGCAAGTGGAAGAGGAAGTGTAGATGTAGCCGTAAGTATGTATAGCAATAATTCACCAACTCTTAACTTAAATGCTGCATCCATTCAAGTTTCAGCACCACAAATTACTGTTGCCAATACAGGTAATAGCAAACCAATAGATATTATGCAACCCTATATTGTTATGAACTATATTATAGCAACAGATGGTATTTATCCATCTAGACCATAGTAAATAATCAATTAAATAATGCCAATTTAAGTTTATAAATAATTCACCCATTAAAACTACCCTTTATGAAAAAAATTACACTAATACTAGCTTTATTGTATAGCCTACAATTTGTAAAAGCCCAATGCCCTTACCAAGAAACATTTGAAAGTTTTACAACCAGTCAAGCCACCAGTTTTGTATCTAACGGTGATACTTTTAATATTGCAACACTGTTGGTGCCAACTGTATCAACAGGTACTTGTTTCTTTGGTTTATCAACCACATCAGTTCAAGACGTTGGTTGGAACAGTGTCACCAATTCTTATACCAATGATAGAAAATTAATAGAGGATATAGGTTCAAGATTTGCAACTAATACATCTGGTGCTTCTGTTAAAATTAGCAGTACTACACCGTTTAGTTTAAGAAGATTTTTTTTATTTGTAAGTAATGGTAACTATACAGTAAAGGGTACTAGTGGTACTATTTCTATAGTAGGTAAAAATGGTGGTACCACCGTTTTTAACGTTAGTGTTACCAGCAGCACATGGAATAGTGTACTTTTTGGAGCACCACAAAATGGGTACAATACCATTGATTTAGCCACTTTTGGTGGTCAAGATAATTCGTTCAACACCATAACTGAGTTTACAGTTACAACTAGTGCTAACAGCAATATGGAGTACTTGGCTATTGATGATTTTCAACATGGGCCAGCCAGCCCTACAGCGCCAACTGCAACCACAGTTGCTGCATCTGGTATTACTACAAGCACAGCCACATTAAATGGAACAGTTAATGCCAATAGCTTAACTACGCTTAGTCAAGGTTTTCAATATAGCCTTTCGCCTACTTTAGCTTCAGGTGTTACAACAATAGCAGCAACACCAGCAACAGCAAGTGGTATTAGTGCAACTAATATTTCGGCTAACCTTAGTGCTTTATCACCAAGCACCACTTATTATTATCGCACCATTGTTACCAATTGTCATGGCAGTAAATATGGTAGTATTTTAAGTTTTACAACTCCATCAATTTCATTTGCCCCACCAGGCAATACCCTACATTTCGATGCTACTAATGATTTTGTACAAACAACGGCTCGGGGTTTTGCATTAACCAACAATTTTACCATAGAAGCTTGGGTACGTCCTAACCATGTAACAAATACCATAACCTTCTTAAGTACCCGTGAACCACAAGAATTTACCTTTGATACCAAGTTTGCCGATGGTAATAAAATACTGGTAGATTGTGGAAATGGTAGTTCTTGGGGTAGCGGCAATTCGGGCTTACGAACCTTTAATTACAACTATGCTGTTGGCAAATGGGTGCATATTGCTATCACCTATAATGGAACAGCTTGTACGTTATATGTAAATGGCGTTTCATTGGGTACACAAACTACCACAATAAACAACCCAATGCTATTTAATACGGGCAGCTATATTAAAATTGGTAGTGTACAAGGGGTACAATATTTTAGTGGCAATATAGATGAAGTACGCTTTTGGAGCACTACCAGAACAGCTACTGAAATACAAAATAATTTTAGAGATACAGTAACTGCCAATAGTGCAGGTTTGTTTGCCTATTACCGTTTTGATGAAGGTGTTGCTGGTAGTACAAATACCTCAATTACTTCTTTACCCAATTTGGTTGGTAGTAGTTTAACAGGCACTTTAAATGGTTTTGCACTTACTGGCAGCTCCAGCAATTGGGTAGAAAGTTATGCTATCGCAATTCCTACGGCCACAGCAGCAACCAGCATTACTACAACAGGATTTACTGCAAACTGGACAGCCCCTACACGTGGCACAGTAGACAATGGATACAGAGTAGAAGTTAGCACTTTTGCCAGTTTTGCTACTCAAATTGCAGGTTCTCCATTTACAGTAAATAGTGGTACAAGCCAAGCCATTACAGGATTATCATCAGGTACAACGTACTATTATAGAGTAGCTGCTGATAAAACGAGTGTTACTGGACAAGGTGGTTATTCTGCAACAATCGTAGCAAATACATCAATGCCAGTAGCATCAACCAACGCAGATTTAAGTGCCATGACGATAAGTAGTGGCACATTAACACCAGCTTTTTCATCAGCAACAATTGCCTATACAGCAAGTGTAACAAATGCTACAACAAATATATCAGTAACACCAACTAAGGCAGATGCCAATGCAAGTATACAGGTTAGGGTAAATAGTGGTAGTTATGCCACAGTTGCCAGTGGCAGCCCATCAAGTGCTTTAAGTTTAAATGTGGGTGCAAATACGTTAGATGTAAAAGTTACTGCTCAAGATAGTACAACCATTAAAACATACACTACAACTGTTACAAGGGCTGCTGCAGCAAGCAATGACTGCCCTTACCAAGAAACATTTGAAAGTTTTACAACCAGTCAAGCCACCAGTTTTGTATCTAACGGTGATACTTTTAATATTGCAACACTGTTGGTGCCAACTGTATCAACAGGTACTTGTTTCTTTGGTTTATCAACCACATCAGTTCAAGACGTTGGTTGGAACAGTGTCACCAATTCTTATACCAATGATAGAAAATTAATAGAGGATATAGGTTCAAGATTTGCAACTAATACATCTGGTGCTTCTGTTAAAATTAGCAGTACTACACCGTTTAGTTTAAGAAGATTTTTTTTATTTGTAAGTAATGGTAACTATACAGTAAAGGGTACTAGTGGTACTATTTCTATAGTAGGTAAAAATGGTGGTACCACCGTTTTTAACGTTAGTGTTACCAGCAGCACATGGAATAGTGTACTTTTTGGAGCACCACAAAATGGGTACAATACCATTGATTTAGCCACTTTTGGTGGTCAAGATAATTCGTTCAACACCATAACTGAGTTTACAGTTACAACTAGTGCTAACAGCAATATGGAGTACTTGGCTATTGATGATTTTCAACATGGGCCAGCCAGCCCTACAGCGCCAACTGCAACCACAGTTGCTGCATCTGGTATTACTACAAGCACAGCCACATTAAATGGAACAGTTAATGCCAATAGCTTAACTACGCTTAGTCAAGGTTTTCAATATAGCCTTTCGCCTACTTTAGCTTCAGGTGTTACAACAATAGCAGCAACACCAGCAACAGCAAGTGGTATTAGTGCAACTAATATTTCGGCTAACCTTAGTGCTTTATCACCAAGCACCACTTATTATTATCGCACCATTGTTACCAATTGTCATGGCAGTAAATATGGTAGTATTTTAAATTTTACAACAAGTACTCCACAGGTAGCATGTTTCACAAAAATAAGTGCTGGTAATGGTCATACATTAGGCATAAAGGGTAATGGTTCATTGTGGGCCTGGGGCAATAATTTTAGTGGGCAATTGGGAAATGGCACTACCAATAGTGAACTTTCTCCAATACAAGTTGGAACTGCTAATAATTGGACCAAAATTAGTGCTGGGCTTTATTACACTATGGCTATTAAACAAGATGGTACACTTTGGGCTTGGGGTAATAATGGTAGTGGACAATTAGGAGACGGTACAACTGCACTTAAAACAAGCCCAACACAAATTGGTACTGCAACTAATTGGGCAAGTGTAAGTGCTGGAAGCAATCATACTTTGGCCATTAAAACAGATGGAACACTATGGGCTTGGGGTAATAATGGCAATGGTCGTTTGGGCAATGGTAATAGCACTCCACAAACAAGTCCTATACAAATTGGAAGCGAAAATACTTGGCAAAGTGTAGAAACAGGCGATGAATATTCAGTAGCCATAAAAACAACTGGAACACTTTGGGCATGGGGCTATAATGGAAGTGGACAGCTTGGAACTGGGTCAAACACATCAGTAAATGTTCCTACACAAGTAGGCTCTGTTACTACTTGGAGAAGTTTGAGTGCATTTGGCAGTCATGTAGTAGCTGTAAGAACTAATGGAACCCTTTGGGCTTGGGGAGAAAATAATTTAGGTCAATTGGGCGATGGTACGAATACATCAAAAAATAGTCCTACACAAATTGGAGTAGCTGTTGATTGGGATATGGTAAGTGCTGGAAACACTCACTCTGCAGCTACAAAAACTAATGGAAATTTATGGGCTTGGGGTGCCAATTTTGAAGGACAAATTGGTAATAATACGTTCAACAACAGTAATGTTCCAGTTTCAATTACCACCGGTATTACCACCGGTATTACCAATGTATTTGCAGGTACAGCTCATACATTAGCTATTAATGCTGTTGGAATACTTTCAACTTGGGGTTGGAACCCAGATGGCCAATTAGGTAATGGTACAACCAACTCTGCAATTATCCCTACTAGCATAGCTTGCCCTGGAGCAGTAGCATCAACCAATGCAGACTTAAGTGCTTTAAGCATTAGTTCAGGTACATTATCACCAGCTTTTGCAGCAGCAACAATTGCTTATACTGCAAGTGTAACAAATGCTACAACAAGTATAAACGTAACACCAACAGTAGCAGATGTAAATGCAAGTATTCAGGTTAGGGTAAATAGTGGTAGTTATGCCAATGTTGCTAGCGGTAGTCCATCGAGTGCATTAAGTTTAAATGTTGGTGCAAATACAATATATATTAAAGTTACGGCACAAGATACAACTGTTAGTAAAACATACTCAATTGTAATTACTAGGACTAATGCTAGTGCTCCAAGTGCAATGAGTTACTCCCCTTCAATCATGGTTGCAACTAGAAATAATACAATAATAAATGCTACACCAACTTATTCAGGAGATTCAATTGTTAATTTTAGCATTAGTCCTAATTTGCCAACCGGGGTTAGTTTAGATGTTTCCACAGGAAAAATTATTGGTGTTTCATCAGTAATATTACCACAAACTCAATTTACCATTACAGGAACAAATACAGGAGGAAGTACCACAGCAAACTTTACCTTAACAGTAAATGATAGCATAACCTCCATTCGTAATATTGATTCAAAAACCTTTTCAAACTTTTATTTCAAACCGAATCCATTTAACAGCGAGTTAGAATTGAGTTATATAAGTGAGTCCAAAGGTGAATTAAAAATAATAATAACAGATGCAATGGGTCGAGAGGTGTTAAACAAATCCATGCCTATTGGGATGGGAGAAAATAGCATTAGTATTACTGAAATGAATGCACTTCAGGCAGGTTTGTATTTTGCATATTTATCAAGTGATAATGCATTTTCAAAGGCAATAAAACTAATTAAGGAGTAAATAAGAAAAGCCATTGTTCATTGAACATTGGCCTTTTTATTAGATCTTACAGGCTTCAAAAACCTGTAAGGTCTTTTTGTAAATTAACAGCTTGCCCAAGCGCAATGTCTTTAAGTCAGAAAATTTCTGACCTTGAAAAGTCAAATGTTTATAGCAATCAAAATTGGTTCGTGGGTGCAACCCGTTAGCTAACAGGTCGTATGTTTTATGTTAAATATTTTCTATAAACATTTGACTGCGTTGGAGTCATTTTCTATACTTAATGATATTGCGCTAGCTGAGTTTGACTTATTAAGAAAAAAAACTAATCTATGAACCCAACAAT
>JBMOGB010000102.1:0-12324 GCA_049318585.1 Bacteroidia bacterium
AGTTATGTAAAATAGGTTTTTAAATTTTAAAGCTGTAAAATTTTCATAGCTTTGAAGCCTAATGGAAAAATTTTATTTGTCAACTAAAAAAAGCACTCAAGTTAGGGCTAAAAAACATTTAGGGCAGCATTTTTTAAATGACGAAAACATAGCTTTTAACATTGTAAAAGCATTTACCGATAAATGTGAAACGCCCGATATTTTGGAAATAGGTCCGGGAATGGGTGTTTTGACTAAATATTTGTTAGAAAACAAAACATTTAATACTTGGGCCATTGAGTTAGATAAAGAATCAATTCCATATTTAAACATCAAATTTCCGCAGTTAGAAAATCGTTTAATTGAAGCTGATTTTTTAGCTTTAAATTTCAATGATTATTTCAAAAATAGGTTTAGTTTAATAGGCAATTTTCCCTATAATATTTCTTCGCAAATTGTTTTTACTTTAATTGATAAACGCGATAAAATTCCTTTAATGGTGGGCATGTTCCAAAAGGAAGTAGCCGAACGATTAGGAGCAAATCCTCGCACCAAAGATTACGGAATTTTAAGTGTAATTACTCAAGCCTATTTTGATGTAGAATACTTGTTTACAGTTGATGAACATGTATTTATTCCACCTCCAAAAGTAAAGTCGGGAGTGGTGCGATTAACACGCAAAACAACGGATTTGAATTGTGATCCTAAAAAGTTTAAGCAAGTAGTGAAATTAGCATTTAACCAACGCAGAAAAAAATTAAGCAATGCAATTAGTTCATTGGTTAGCGATAAAAGTTTGATAGTAAATTATGCCGATAAACGTGCAGAAGAATTAAGTGTGGAAGATTTTGTAAATTTGACACATATTTTGCTGGGAAAATAGGGGAGAAGCATTATAATTTCTCTGTTAATTTTTATTGATTCTAGTAATATTTTTTTCATTTATTACTATCATTAATTCATCAATCAATTATTCAAAAATTTCATTTGGTTCAGGAACTTTAAATACTAAAAAATTAGTGCCAATGAAATTGAGTATTACATTGAGTAAAATAGAAATTACATTAGAAATAAAAGGACCATTATTGTCAATCCAAGAAGCTGATTGTATCCAATCAAATGATTCTAAAACATTGGCTATATAAATGTTTGGAAACAAGTAATGATCGCACAAAACATTAAAACCTAAATAAATAAAAAAAGTTACAGCATATACTGCAATATATTTAATCAAATATTTTTCACCATCATCAGTTTGATCTACATAAGTCCAAAATTTGTTGAGGGTAAATCCAACAAAGAAACCCATAATCCAGCCTGCTGCTTTAGTTAACAAATTAAGTGCTGGAAACTGTAAGGAAAGCAACCAAAACACCAACAAACTAACCGCTGTACTTGAAGTTCCTACTATGCCAAATTTTATAAATTTTTTTGCTGTTGGGTATTTGGTAAACCACTTTCGCAATTGTCTTATTGAAGAAATAATCATTTTTTATTGGGCAAATATATTTTTATTCAATACAAAAACCGATTTTCGCCACTATGAAAAATATTTTTTATTTCTTAATTTTTGTTTTTGGTGGTTTTGCAATCAATGCTCAACCCAATGGATACGCACATTTAGGCGATACAACTACCTTTATTTTTAATGAAAAAGATTACAATATTTCTATTAAAAATAAAGTAATTATTACGGGTTCTTTCCGAAATTGGAGTCAAGATATGGACGATAAGCAGTGGTTTTTAAAAAAACAAGCTCCAAATGTTTGGACTTTAAAAATATATAATCCTAATTTTGAAACAATAAAACCAAGTATGGCATTTAAATTTAGAATAGATGAAGGTAAATGGCTAGATCCTGCTCCTGGCGCAACCAATACAGATGGTGGAAATCTAATATTTATGAAGGGAACGGAACCATTGGGTTTGAAAGCCACTTTAATTAACAACAATAATATAGAAGTTACTTTAAGTGGTTTGCCCCAAAAAGCAAGTTTTTCTGAAACCGACTTTATTTTAACTAACGCCAATAATGAAAAAATAGAACTAAGTGGAATTTCATTTAACTTTGATGATGGTGATTTTGATACCATCAATCACACCATAAAATTCAAAGATAAAGGTATAATTAAAGCTATTTATTCTACTAAAACCGCTATTGATAAACGCAGGGTTTATTATTTAGAATTTCCCAAATTTAAACTAAAAACTTTATGTACATACGATGGTTGGTTTAAAAATTTAAAAAGTGATAAAGAGCTTGGAGCCAATGTTTCAAACGACTATAAGCAAACAGCTTTTAGGGTTTTTGCTCCTAGAGCAACTATGGTAAAATTGTATTTATACAAACCAATAGATGAAAGCGATAAAGATATTTTTTACTCAAAAACACCTTACAATACCATTGACATGAAAGTGGATGAGCAAGGAGTTTGGGAAACAATAATTAACGAAAACTTAGAAGGCGTTTGGTATGATTACACCGTACATGGATTTAAGGACCCTGGAAACTTGTTTTATGAAACCAATCCTGTACATATAAGCGATCCTTATGCAAGAGTGAGCGATGATGGTTTTGGTGCTTGTATGGTAGCTCCAAAAACAGTTCCAGCATCGGCATTGGCCAACGGCCGACCAAGGTTAGAACAAGTAATGGCTTACGAAGTGCATGTGCAAGATTTTACTGATTTGCTTCCCATTTCAAACGATTTGAAAGGAACAATTGCAGGCATGGGAATTTCGGGTTTAACCAATTCAAAAGGCTATGCCATTGGGTTTGATCATTTGGTAAATTTAGGAATAAATGCAGTTCATTTAATGCCCGTTCAGGAAATGTTACATTGGCCAAAAGATGAATGGAAAAAAGCATTTAACAAAGACAAATACATGATAGAACAAGGTGTTGCTAATGAAAATTACGATTGGGGTTACCGCACTTCTCATAGTTTTGCCATTGAAAGCCGTTACCGACAAAAAGGTACAATGCCTGGCGATGAACGCAAGCAATTTAGAGATGTGGTTCAAAAATTTCATGATAAAAATATTGCTGTAATAGTTGATTTTGTGTTTAACCATACTGCAGAAAACATGGATGGTAGAAATTATTTATTTCACTTCAATGCATTTGATAAACAATATTATTACCGAACCAAAAACTTGGAACATATTGGCGAATATGGCAATGAAACCAAAAGCGAGAACCGTTACATGACACAACGTTGGATCATTGATCAATGCAAACATTTTATAGAAGAATTTGGTGTAGATGGTTTTAGAATAGATTTGGCTGGACAAACAGACAAGGAAACTTTATTGGCAATAAAAGCAGCTTTGCCAGCCGATATAATTATTTATGGTGAACCTTGGATTGACAGCAACGACCCTGAATACAACAAAAATCCAAACTGGCATTGGTACAAAGATTCTGCACCTATTTGTTACTTTAACGATGATACCAGGAATGCTTATAAAGGGCCAGTTTTTGAATTAACCGATAAGAAAAAACACAGAGGTTGGGCTGGTGGAAATTTTGATGAAAGAGACAATGTGATTAAAGGATTGAGTTGCACTTTTCCTACTCAAAAAAACATAAATAGTGCCATTAATTATTTAGATATTCACGATAATTATGCACTTGCCGATCAGTTTGCTACTTCTAATTTTGATGGAAGATTTGGTGTAGATGAGTATAATTATAAAATTGCCGCAACACTTTTATTTACTACGCCAGGCCCAATTGTATTACATGGTGGCAGCGAGTTTATGCGAAGTAAAGGGCATGCTCCTTTAAAGGAAATTGTGAAAGAAATTCCGAGTGGAAAAATATATTTTCATGGTAAACGCGATACTTATAACATGAGAACTGCCAACCAATTTATTTGGGAAAATATTGGTAAAAATTCCACTGAAACCAATGCAAAATCCAAAGCGAATAATACTCCTTACCAAAACAGTAATTTTAAAAACATGCTTGCTTATTGGCAAGGTTTAATGTTGCTAAGAACACAAATTTTACAGCCTTTAATTGATGCACTTCCTGCAAAAAATACCAATAATTTGGAGAATTTAAGTAAACGTTTTATAGTGCCAAGCGCTAATACCAGTGAATTTGTTCAATTTATTTTGCCCGAAAATAAAGCCATGCTTGGTTACATGATTGGTAATAAAGTACTGGTTTTGATCAATAACGATAGTAAACCAAATAGTTTTGATACGCATAAAATGAACTTAAAAGGCAGGTGGAAATTGATTGCGAATAGCAATGAAATAAACCTTAATGGCATTAGTCAAAAAACTTTGATAGGTAATCCAATAAAGGCAAACGGAATTTGTATTTGGTTAAATGAATAGTGTTTTGAGAATTAAAACCACTCTTCTTACAGCTTTTTTATTGTTTTGCTTTGCAATAAATGCGCAAGTGATTGACGATTTTTCTGATGGAAATTTTTTTGCTAACCCAACATGGGAAGGCGATGACAGTCTTTGGCAAGTAAACACCAATTATCAATTGCAAAGCAAAGGAACAATTGGAAGCTCAAAAGACATTAGTTTAAGCACGCAAAGTAGTTTTCAAAATAACACCGAATGGAGGTTTTTTGTAAGGTTTAATTTAAGTCCAAGTACACAAAACTTTTGCCGATTTTATTTAGCATCGGATCAAATAAACCTGAAAGGAAACTTGAATGGTTACTATATTCAATTTGGTGGAAGTACCGGAAACACAGATTCCATAAGCCTTTACAAGCAAGAAGGTGCAAAGAGAACTCGTATTATTGCTGGCAGACCGGCAACAGTTTTTAAAACAAATAATGTAGTAGATATAAAAGTAAACAGAGACAGCCTTGGCAATTGGAATTTGTACAGCGATACTGCTGCAAATGAAAATTTTATTTTAGAAGGAAATGTGTTGGATACAACATTTAAAACCTCGTTTTATGCTGGTTTTTTTGCAAGATTTACTACTGGAAATATTACAAATTACTTCTTAGACAATGTATATATTGGTGAGCCAATTGTTGATTTAAGTCCACCAAAAATCGAGAATTTTTCAATAACAAATGACAGTACAATTCAAGTAAATTTTTCAGAAAAATTAGATGCTAACGAAGCAAGTAATTTGAATAATTTTGAATTAGACAAAACCTTTCCAACCATTATAAATACTGCAATTGGCAGTGATGGAAAAAGCATTGTTGTAAATTTCCAAAATGCTTTTATTTCAACAAATAGTTATTCCTTAACTATAAAAAACATGAAGGATTTTGCTAATAATATCATGGCCGATTCAAACATTAATTTCTTGTTTTATAAACCCAATATTGATGATGTTGTTATCAATGAATTGATGCCTGATCCATCGCCAAGTAAAGGATTGCCCGATGCTGAATTCATTGAATTGTTTAACAGAACCAATTACCCAATTGACATCAGTAATTGGAAAATTTATGACTTAACTGGTTTTGCATTAATTCCCAACTATATTATTCAACCAAAAGAGTATTTAATTATTACCAATCCTGCCAATGAAAGTTTATTTAAAAGCTATGGTAAAACGTTAGCTGTTCCGTTTTTGGTTGGTTTAAATAATGATGGTGATTTGGCTCAATTAGTAAATAACAAAGGCGAAATAATCAATCAAATCAGGTACGATTTGAGTTGGTATCAATCGGCTGTAAAAGCTGATGGAGGCTGGAGTTTGGAACTTATAAATCCTTTTGTTTTATGCAAAGGAATTGACAATTGGTTAGGAACAGAAAGCCCTGTTGGTGGAACTCCTGGAAAGCTAAACTTTTATAATGATTTGAATCCAGATATTACAAAGCCAATAGTTAAAAATTGGTTTTATAAAGACGATAAAAACTTAGTGATTGTATTCAATGAAAAAATGGATTTGAATGCCATGCAAAACGTGAAATTAAGTATAAACGTAAATTCAATTGCATCAAAAAAAGTTTCTGGAGTTAGAAATGATTCATTGTTTATTTTACTCAATAATTCTTTGGTTGATAGGCAAAATTACACAATCCAAATTGATTCAGTTTTTGATTGTTCCATGAATAAAATAGCAGATAATACAACCATCAACTTCAACTTTATTCCAATAAAACCTGCTCAACAAAACGACATTATTATTACTGAAATTTCGGCAAATCCTAAGCCCAATATGGTTTTACCCGATGCTGAATATATGGAACTTTTTAACCGTTCAAGAAACATTATTTCCTTGTATAATTTTAAAATAAAAAGTGGTTCAACCATTACTTCCATTGGAAATATTCAATTATATCCTGATAGTTTTTTAGTAATTTGCGATGACAGTAAATTGCCTTTATTTGCTTCAATAAATAATGTCGTTTCCGTTCCATCATTCCCAACTTTAAGTTTGGATGATGAGATAATATTATTAAATGAAACCAGCCATATTATTCATCAAATAGCTTACAAACAAACTTGGTATAATAACAATGTAAAAGCCGATGGTGGTTGGAGTTTAGAAATGATTGATACCAAAAATCCGTGCGGAACTGCCAGTAATTGGACTGCCAGTAAAAATGCAAATGGAGGAACTATTGGTAAACAAAATTCGGTAAAAGGAATGAATGAAGATAAAACGAAACCTTTACTTACTCGAATTTATCCAGTAAACTCAAATACTTTAGAACTTTATTTCAGTAAAACGTTAGATAGTTTGAGTGCTTGTAAGCAAACAAATTTTACTTTCAGTACAATATTTAACGGCCAATTTGAATTTGATTTTAAAGATGATTTTTTGACTACACTTCGTTTAAAATTAAGTGATAGTTTGAAACAAAACCAAGTTTACACTTTAAAAATTGATAGCTTAAAAGATTGTGTTGGAAATATAATTAATGAAGAAAATGAAATACAATTTGGATTAACCAAACCCGCTGACAGCAATGATTTAGCGATTAACGAAATTCTGTTCAATCCAAGAACTGATGGAGTAGATTTTATTGAAATTTACAATAAAACCAATCAGTTTTTAGATGTTAGAAATTTATGGATTGGAAATAGAAATACAGATAATTTAATAGATAATTTTTACCCATTAGCCGATTCAGGTTACATGCTTTTACCCAATAATTATTATATATTAACTACCAATTCAGAAATCATCAAACAACAATATTTTGTTCAAAATAATAATAATTTTATTGAATTAAATTCATTGCCAAGCATGAATGATGATGAAGGAACATTGGTTATATTTTCAAAACCAGAAACCATTTTTGATGAACTAAAATATGACGATAAAATGCACTTTGAATTGATTGATAACAAAGATGGTGTAAGCTTGGAACGCATTGATTTTAATAGAAAAACAAATGATAGAAGCAATTGGACATCGGCTGCAAGTACTAGCAATTTTGCAACACCAACATATAAAAACTCTCAATATTTAAAAACCAATATTAATGAGCAAGTTTTAAATATAGAACCCGAAGTTTTTACCCCCAATAACGATGGTGTAAACGATTTGGTAAACTTTACCTACCAATTCAATAAAAACAATTTTACTGCAAACTTGAATATTTATAACAGCAATGGAAATTTAGTAAAAATGCTTTTGAATAATGCACCTTTAGGAACACAAGGTGTGATAAGTTGGAATGGTTTAAGCGACAAAAATCTATTACTTCCAGTTGGAATTTATATAGTAAATTTCGAATATTTTAACACAGACGGAACAACAGATTCTATAAAAAAAACAATTGTTATTGGCAAAAGCTACTAAATGGGAAATAGTTATTTTCAGTTCAAACAATTTTTAGTCAATCAGGAGCATTGTGCCATGAAAGTTGGCACCGACAGCGTTTTGTTGGGTTGTTTAACTTCAGTAAATGCTGCTGTGAATTGTTTGGATATTGGAACTGGAACTGGCATATTATCGTTAATGTTAGCACAACGAAATAATGAGTTACAAATTGATGCCATTGAAATAGATGAACAAGCTTTTGTACAAGCAAAAAATAATTTTTCTTCCTCAAAATTTAGTAATCAAATTCAAATTCATTTAGGGGCTTTGCAAAATTTTGCACCCAACAAAAAGTATGATTTAATCATTAGCAATCCACCTTATTTTATAGGTAAAAATAACTTTAGTATTAATGATTTGCAACGCGCAAAAGCGAGGCACGACAATGATTTACCCTTTGATGTTTTAATTGAATCAGTATTGAAACTGCTGAATACAAAAGGAAAATTTGTCTTGATTTTACCCATTGCAGAAGCAACTATTTTTAAAGTTTTAGCCAATGAAAAAGGTCTATTTGTAAATAATTTTTTTTTTATAAAACCAAAGCCAAATAAAGCGAGTAATCGAATCATCATTGAGTTTTCAATGAAACAAACGGTTGAAATTTCTGAAGAATTTATTGTTTACAATGAAGACAATTCTCAAACCGAAGCGTATAAAAAATTAACAGAAGAATTTTATTTATAGAACAAAAAAAAGCCGACTGAAATAATTTCAGTCGGCTTTCAGTAAACCAATAAAATTTTATTTACTAGCTATTTTTACAGCAAAATAATCTTGCGTTCCATCTGCTTTTATTCCTTCAACTAGCACTGCACCTTTTTTACCTTCAAAAGCAGTTTTTACATCATTTACAGTTGCCACTGCTTTTTTGTCAATGGTTGTAATTACAAATCCAATTGGCACACCAGCCGATTTTAAAATACTTTTTGCACCAAAGTTTTTAACTTTTATACCACTTGCTATTTTTAGCTTCAATCTTTCATCGCGTGTAAGGGTTTCAAAATCGGTATCTAAAGCTTTGTTAACTTCTGCTTTTTCTGCTGTTTTTAAAGTAGTTTTACCGTCTAATCCTTTCAATTTTACATCAAAAAACTTTTCTTTTCCTTCTCTAATTACTTTAACTTTTACTATGTCTCCAGGATTTTTCTTACCAATCATTTCTTGTAGTTCAGGAGTAGTTTTGGTATCAACACCATCTGCAGCAATAATTACATCATCAGCTTTTAAACCAGCCTCTTCAGCAGCACTATTTTCTTTTACATTTCTTACATAAACTCCTTTTACTTCTTTTAAACCTAACTTGTCAGCAAGTTCACCATCAATATCCGAAATCTCAACTCCTAAAACACCACGTTGAACGGTTCCGTATTTTTGTAAATCATTGATTACTTTTTGCATTAAGTTACTAGGAATTGCAAAAGCATAACCTGCGTATTGCCCAGTTTCACTGGCAATGGCAGTATTTATTCCAATTAACTTTCCATCTTGATTTACCAAAGCTCCACCACTATTTCCAGGATTTACAGCAGCATCGGTTTGAATAAATGATTCAATTGGATATTGTTGTCCGTTTCCTCTATTTATGTTCAAATTTCTTCCTTTTGCACTAATAATTCCAGCCGTAACTGTAGATGTTAAATTAAAAGGATTTCCAACAGCCAGAACCCATTGACCCACTTTTACTTCATCACTATTTCCAATAACCGCAAAAGGCAAATTGCTTTCCGAAATACGTAAAAGAGCTAAATCGGTATTCACATCTTTTCCTAATAATTCAGCATCATATTCACGCTTATCGTTTAAAATTACCTTTATTTTTGTGGCACCATCTATAACATGATTATTGGTAACAATGAGGCCGTTTTCTGAAATAATTACACCACTTCCACTTCCAGTTCTTGGTCCTTGTTGAGGCATACTAAAACCTCTTCCACCAAAAAAATCAAAAGGATTTATTTCTTGAGGTTGTTCATTTCGTGTTTGTGGTTGATCTACAATTGTTAAAATATGAACTACTGTTGGTGTTACCAATTCGGCTACTGCCACAAAATCGGGTCTTTCGGCCGTGGCTGACAAACTTGCATACCTTGCTAAGTAATTTTGGGTAAATTCTGTGGCATTTTGTTTACTTCCAAATAACTTGCTTAACCCAATTGCAGACAAGCCTCCGAGGCACGCTACTGCGAAAATTAATGTGTACTTTTTCATGTGTTTTTTTCTTTCAATTTAAATTTTAGTAAAGTTTTTGTTGTTCAAATATTATTCCATTTTTTTAAAATATAGAATAACTTACTTTCAACATAATAGTTGAAATTGAATAAGTCAAAATTTGTTTTTTTATTATAAAATTTATTTTACAATTTTTTAAAAATATACTTTTGGTAGATGAGCGGTAAATAATAAATTTGCTGCTATCAAAACTAAATTGAATTTTGCGCAATAATTTAAATGCAACACGATAAACATACTTATTACTTCGAAAAATACTTGCGCAAAGAAATGTCTAGCGAAGAGAAGGAAGCATTTGAACTAAAATTAACTAATGACATAGCGTTTAAATCAGATTTTGAAAGTTATGCAATTAATCATGATGCAATTAAAAAAAGTGAATTAGCTGAATATAACTATGAATCTATTATTCCTAGTAAGCCAAAAAATTACGCTTGGGTTTGGGTTTTGTTTTCAGTATTAGGATTGGTTTTAATTATTGATTATTATGCTAATCAAAAATATAATGAGGAACAAAAAGTGAATCAAACCTATAAAGAAGCCTTTGTAAATAGGTTCAATAACGCATTTGTTGAGCCATTTAAAAAAATTACATTTAAAGAAAATATCAAAACAAATAACCAACAAACAACTATAAGTGCAGATGAAAGTTCTGTTGATGAAAACAGTAATGTTGCTGATACTTTAAATGCTGAAATGGTTGATTCTAGTTTAATTGAAGAAAAAATTATTGAACAATTTCAACAGTTAATGAAAGACAAAAATACTTTATCTAATATCAAAGATATTTTTTTAAATGATAGCATGTTGTCAGTAATTGAATTAGAAAAATTCAAAGAAAAATATAAAGCGATTCTTAATTCTACTGATAGCATATTAAATGATAGTATAATAACTAGGTTAGCATTTCAATCAATAGTAAAACAAAACAACAATAATAATAAACCAATATTCGTTGAATTTTGGCAATCATTAGTTGGTTTTACTGGGTATCAATTTACAGGAAAAAAGCTTGTTATTTACGGAATTCAAAAACCTTTTGATGTTTTTATTTTAAAGCAAAACTTAAATTTTATACTTCACACTAAATGGGGCGAAACGGCTTTAGAACCCGATAATCAATTGCACAAATTTGAAAATTAAATTTTATAAATACCAAGGAACTGGTAACGATTTTATCATGATAGATGATAGAAACAAAATATTTGATGCCAATAACCAAAATTTGATTGAAAGCTTATGCGATAGGCGTTTTGGTATTGGTGCTGATGGATTGATTTTGTTACAAAACCATGAAAATGCAGAATTTTACATGCAGTATTTTAACAGCGATGGCCGCGAAAGTTCTATGTGTGGAAATGGCGGAAGGTGCATTGCTCAATTTGCAAAAGATTTAAATATTGTAAATGAAACCGCTTCATTTTTTGCCATTGATGGGGAACATTCGGCCAATTATGACAATGGTTTAGTAAGCCTTCAAATGATGAATGTGAATCAAGTAGAAAGCAGAGCAGAAAAAGTTTTTATTTTAAATACAGGTTCACCTCATTTTGTTCAGTTTTTTGACCAAGATGTTGATTCAATTGACTTAGTAATTGAAGCAAAAAAAATAAGATATAACAGTGAATTTACTGCGAAAGGAATCAATATAAATTTTGTTTCTGTTCACAATGAAGTTTTAAAAGTTAGAACATACGAACGTGGTGTAGAAGATGAAACATATAGCTGTGGAACTGGTGTTACTGCTTCCGCAATTGCTTATCATTTATTCAAAAAAAATTATTCAAATGAACATCATTTTCAAATAGCAACTAAAGGAGGAAACCTTTCAGTTAATTATTTGTTCAATGAAAATAACTATTCAAAAATATTTTTAAAAGGACCGGCACAATTTGTTTTTGAAGGGGAAATAGAAATTTAAAAATATGGAACGAGCCGCTGGCTCTCTTTGACTTATATTACATTCTTTCAACGGGTTAAAACCCGTTGTTACAAAATAAGCCGAGCCGCTGGCTCTTTTAAAAAATCAGCAAATTTTGTTTACCAATTTTGTTTAAAAATTGATAAAAAAAGTAAATAATATGGAACGAGCCGCTGGCTCTCTTTGACTTATATTACATTCTTTCAACGGGTTAAAACCCGTTGTTACAAAATAAGCCGAGCCGCTGGCTCTTTTAAAAAATCAGCAAATTTTGTTTACCAATTTTGTTTAAAAATTGATAAAAAAAGTAAATAATATGGAACGAGCCGCTGGCTCTCTTTGACTTATATTACATTCTTTCAACGGGTTAAAACCCGTTGTTACAAAATAAGCCGAACCTACGGTTCTTTTAAAC
>JBMOGB010000103.1:0-12286 GCA_049318585.1 Bacteroidia bacterium
ATTTCTACTTTATCAAATTGGTGCAAGCGATTTAAACCACGAACATGCGCGCCATAACTACCAGCTTCACGTCTGAAACAAGGTGTATAACCCACGTTTTTTATAGGTAATTCTTCTTCTTTTAAAATTACATCACGGTATAAATTAGTAATAGGAACTTCAGCAGTTGGAATTAAATATAAATCATCAACAGTTACATGATACATTTGGCCTTCTTTATCTGGCAATTGGCCAGTTCCAAAACCGCTATCGGCATTAATCATCAAAGGCGGCATGATTTCATGGTATCCTGCTTTGGTGGCTTCATCTAAAAAGAAATTGATTAAAGCTCGTTGTAATCTTGCTCCTTTTCCTTTGTAAACAGGAAAACCAGCACCAGTAATTTTATTACCTAATTCAAAATCTATGATATCGTATTTAGCAGCTAATTCCCAATGTGGCATTGCACCTTCGTGCAATATTGGAATGGCACCATGCGTATAAACTGTTACATTTTCTTCAGGAGTTCTGCCTTCTGGAACAGTGCTTATTGGTAAATTAGGAAAAGTAACTAAAATATTGAAAATTTCCTCTTCTAATTGCTTTAAACGTTCCTCTAATTGTTTAGAGTTTTCTTTTATTTCCGAAGTGCGGGCTTTAATGGATTCGGCTTCTTCTTTATTGCCAGCTTTCATTAACTCGCCAATTTTTTTTGCTAATTGGTTTGCTTCTGCTGCATTACTTTCTGTGGCAACTTGTGCTTTGCGTTTTTCTTCATCTAATTGCAATAATTCATCAACTGCAATTATGTTTTTAAAATGTTTTTTGGCTAAACCAGCCTTTACTACTTCTGCGTTTTCACGAATAAAATTAATCTGTAACATGTATTTTCTGTCTTGTTGGCAAAGATGCTTTTTTAAATTGAGAATTGAAAATAAGGAATTACAAAAATTAGAAGATTGAAAAATTAAAAGATTGAAAAATTACAAAGATTGATTGAATTCAAAATTCTCGCGCTTTGGTCATAGCTCTATGGTTTAATAAATAGCTCTAACTTAAATGGAATGCCTTCAATATATTTTGATTTTTGAAGTTTTTGAACTGTAAATGCAAGGGATATTTTATGAATAGATTGATTCAAAATTCGTAATTTATCAGGTTCTGAAAAGTATAAATTGTTTTCACTCACAATAGCAAATTCTTTTTTATTTTCCATTGAGTATAACCATAAACCACCTTTATTTATTTTATAGTTAAATTTATTGGCAACATCCAATGCAATAATTTTCACCTGTTTTTCTTTAAAAATAGAAATACTTATGGTATCTCCATTCTTAATGGCCAAAGTATCATTATTTGATAAAACATAAAATTGAATGTTTTGGCTAAATGAGTTGATTTTTATGAAAATGAAAAGTAAAAAGAGCAATGTTTTAAACTTCATGAGTTATTTTCAATTTATTATTTTTGTTAAATCAAAAGTCAAAGAAACTGTTTTGAACTTACTTGTTGTATCTGCTAATTTTGTTTTGAACAAATAATTGAATTTTACTTTTACTGTGTTATTTCTAAATTCAATAGGTACTAATTTAGTAAAATAAATTTTTGTTTCATTTGGTAAAATTGAATCTTCAACACTAATATAAAAATTACAAAGTTCTGTTGCGGTTATAGAATCTCCATTATATAAATAGTAAGTGTAATTTCTATAAATCAAAGATTTATCATGATACAATTTTGTATAATAAATGCAATTTGAATGATTAGTAATTCTGAAATTTAACACTACATTTTTATACCAATTTCCATCTAACCATTGTGTTAAAACCGAATCTTGGTTAACGCTAATAACTTCTCCTAATAAATCATTTTTTTGTATTACTGTTTTAGAATTTGTACAACCAAAAACCAATATTAGAAATAGAAATTTAACAATTTTTTTCATTGATTTATAATCGTTCGTTTTATATAAATTCCGAAACCAAATATAACAAAAAAATCTTATTTTTTCATTATCTTATTTGGGCAGATAAATAGGTATGCCCCTAAAACAAAATCAATTCTTATGTCATTTAAATTATCTTCAGCAGTTGATATTTATTAATTTAAATTTTCGGTTTTAGGATTTCGAATTTATGCTTTACTTTGCCTTCTATGATAAAAGCGGAAAACATTTGCAAAAGCTATAACCAATTACAAATACTAAAAGGAATAAATTTAAGTATAAATAAGGGCGAAATAGTGGCAATTGTTGGCGCAAGTGGTGCTGGTAAAACTACTTTATTGCAAATATTAGGAACGTTAGACAAAGCCGATTCGGGAACTTTATTGCTCAACGAGCAATCAATTAATAAATTAAGTGACAAAAAATTATCAGATTTTAGGAATAAAAACATTGGTTTTATTTTTCAATTTCATCAATTATTACCAGAGTTTACTGCTTTTGAAAATGTGATGATTCCCGCTTGGATTGCTAAAAGCAACGAAGCCGAAGCCAAACAAAGAGCACTTGAATTATTTGAATATTTGGGTATAAAAGATAGAATTACGCATAAACCAAGCGAGTTAAGTGGTGGCGAACAACAACGTGTGGCGGTTGCAAGGGCAATTATCAATAATCCTGCTGTACTTTTAGCCGATGAGCCAAGTGGAAATCTTGATTCGGCAAGTGCTAATTCCTTACACGATTTGTTTTTTGATTTACGAAATAAGTTCAATCAAACCATTGTAATTGTTACGCATAACGAAGAGTTAGCCAACAGATGCGACAGGAAATTAACCATGAAAGATGGTTTGATTATATAAAATATTTTATATTTTTAAATGCAGCAAAATATAAATTCACCACAAAAAGTTTTACAGCAATATTGGGGTTATAACCAATTTAGGCCATTACAAACCGATATTATTCAATCGGTGATAGATGGAAAAGATACAGTTGCTTTATTGCCTACTGGTGGTGGAAAATCTTTGTGTTTTCAAGTGCCAGCCATGCTAAAACCTGGATTTTGTTTGGTTATTTCTCCACTTATTGCTTTAATGAAAGATCAAGTAGAAAACTTGGAAAAACGAAACATCAAAGCAAAAGCCATCTATAGCGGATTGAATTACAAAGAAATCAATTTGATTTTGAACAATGCTTGTTTGGATGAAGATTTGAAGTTTTTATATGTTTCGCCAGAGCGTTTAAATACCAGTTTATTTTTAGAAAAATTACCCTATTTACCCATAAATTTATTGGCAATTGATGAAGCACATTGTATTAGTCAATGGGGACATGATTTTAGACCAGAATATAGGCAAATTGCGGAACTTCGAAAACATATTCCTGACATCAACATTATTGCGCTTACTGCCACTGCAACCAAGCAAGTAGTAGCAGATATTGAAGTTCAATTAGCTTTAAAAACTCCTGGTGTTTTTGCTAAAAGTTTTGAACGAAAAAACTTGCAATACATTGTTAGACAAACTGAGAATAAAGCAGAAAAATTATTATCGGTTTTAACCAATAGTCATGGAAGTGGTTTGGTGTATGTAAGAAATAGAAAACAAACGGAAGAAATTGCCAAATTTTTAACTAAAAATAATATCAAAGCCGACTTTTACCATGCAGGTATAAATGGCGAATTGCGCAGCCAAAAACAAAATAATTGGATACAAAACAAAACCAGAATAATGGTTTGTACCAATGCGTTTGGAATGGGAATTGATAAACCTGATTGCAGGGTAGTGGTTCATTTTGAAATGCCCGATTGTTTGGAAGCTTATTATCAAGAAGCGGGTAGGGCTGGACGAGATGAAAAACCTGCTTTTTGCGTGTTGCTTCACGATGCAAGTGATGACATCAATGCAAAGAAAAAAATTGGCGTAAATTATCCCGATATCAATGAAATAAGTTTGACCTATCAAGCCATTTGCGATTATTTGCAAGTGCCAGTAAATACGAAGCCCGACAGGAGTTTTGACTTTGATATTATTGCTTTTGTAAAACGTTATAATTTTGATGCTTTTAAAACATACAGTTGCCTAAAAATTTTGGAACAAGCTGACTTAATTTTATTGTCTGAAGCATTTTATGAACCTTCAAAAATTAAGATCATTTGTAACCATGAAGCATTGTATAAGTTTCAAGTTGCTAATGATAAATTTGATGCATTTACCAAAGTTTTATTAAGAAGTTATGGTGGTTTATTCGACAATTATATTCGCATCAACGAACTGGAAATTGCCAATAGAATTGCATTGCCAGTGGCAAGTGTTTACAAGTATTTAGACCGATTGCATCAATTAGAAATTATTGATTATATCAAAACAAAAGAAGTGGCACAATTGGTATTTACCACAGATAGGCAAGATGTAAAATATTTATCATTGAATAAAAAACATTTGGCCGAAAGGAAGCAAACTTATATTGAAAAAATGCAAGCCATGATGGCTTATGCTAAGCCATCAGACTTGTGTAGAAGCCGACAATTGTTGGAGTATTTTAACGATTACAGTGCCAATGATTGTGGCTATTGCGATGTGTGTATTGACAAGAAAAAAGTGAAAGAAAAAACGGAATTAACGAATGTAATAAAAGAAGAAATCATTGCTTTAGTGAAGCAAAATCCTATTTCATCGGTGGAGTTATTTGAACAAGTTTCAACCACCGATATGCAAATTTTCACAATAGTTTTAAGGCTTTTGTTAGATAATAATATATTGCGCTACGATAGCGCCTACCAATTACATTGCAATTAGATAAACCCAAAATAATATTTAGCGTAACCAACGATTTGAGTTACGACCAACGCATGCAACGCATTTGTTCAAGTCTTGCTGCAAATAAATTCGAGGTAGAATTGGTTGGAAGAAATTTGCCTCATTCAAAACCATTGAATTGGAGTTACAATTTTAAACAAACACGTTTAACTTGTAGGTTCAATAAGGGCAAATTGTTTTATTTTGAATACAATATTCGTTTGCTACTTTATCTGTTAAAACAACAAACAACAGCTTTTTGCGCTATTGATTTAGATACATTATTTGCAACAGGAATGGCAAATATTTTTAAGCAAAACACCTTGATTTTTGATGCACACGAACATTTTACCGAAGTGCCCGAAGTAACCAATAGAAAAGTTACTCAATGGATTTGGAATACCATTGGAAAACTATTTATTCCAAGAGCAAAATTATGTTATACCGTTGGACCACAATTAGCAAACATGTTGGGTGAAATTTATGAAAATAAATTTGACGTAATCATGAATGTTCCGGTTTTGGTTGATGAAGTTAATTTAGTTGATAAGGTTGATAGGTTGAGTGACAAAAATAATTCTTATATTTTTTATCAAGGTGCGTTGAATGAAAGCCGAGGTTTGGAGCAAGCTATTTTAGCCATGCATCAAGTGGAAAACATACAGTTATGGTTGGCTGGTGAAGGCGATTTAAGCCAACAATTGCGTGATTTGGTAGTCAAAGAAAAGTTAGAAAATAAAGTGATTTTTTTAGGATTTATAAAACCAGAAAACTTGAAAGATTTAACCGCAAATGCAATAATTGGGTTGAATTTATTGGAACCAAACGGATTAAGTTATTATTACTCATTGGCTAACAAATATTTCGATTATTTGCAAGCTGGAGTTCCTTGTATTTGTGCTAATTTTCCTGAATATATTGCCATCAATAATAAGTATCATTGCAGTGTGTTACTCGATTGTAATATTGATTTGATTGCAAAAACCATCAATGAATTATTGCAAAATAAAATATTGTATGATGAACTTAAAACGAACAGTTTACAAGCAAGTAAAAATTATAATTGGAACATTGAAGAACAAAAATTAGTCAATTTATACCACCATTTATTTAACAAATAAAATTATCAAATCGCCAAAAATTCATATTGTATCCTTTGATATTCCATCGCCACCAAACTATGGTGGAGTAATTGATGTGTTTTATAAAATAAAGAGTTTATACGAACTTGGTTATCAAATTACATTGCATTGTTTTGAATATAATGATAGAGAAATAACTGAAGAACTTGTCAAATTTTGTCATAAAATTATCACTTACAAACGCAATTATATTTTAGTAAATCCGCTTAAATTTATCATTCCAATGATAGTGTTTACACGCAATCATAAAAAGCTTTTAAGGGAATTGCAAAGCAACGAAGCTCCCATATTATTTGAGGGTTTGCATACCACTTACTTTATTAATCATGCTAGTTTAGCACATCGAATTAAGTTGGTTCGCACCCATAATATTGAGCATGATTATTACGAAGCATTGGCACAAAATGAAAACAATTTTTTAAAGCATAATTACTTTAAAATAGAAGCCAATACTTTAAGAAAATACGAGCAAGTTTTACATATAGCCGATGGTGTTTTGGCCATTTCAAATAATGATGTAAAACAATTGGAAGCCAATTATAACAATATTCATTTAGTAAATGTATTTCATGGTTTTAACTTCGATATTGATTTAACATCCAATCATTATGCGTTGTATCATGGCAATTTAAAAGTGAACGAAAACGATGTTGCTGCACAATATTTAATCAATGAAATTTTTGCTAAAATAGATTATCCTTTGGTCATTGCTGGTAATAATCCAACTTCAGAATTACAAAAACTAGTGAAAAGATTCAAGCATATTAGTTTGGTTCAAAACCCAAACATGGAACAAATGCAAGAGTTAATTCAACAAGCGCATTTGCATGTGTTGCCTACTTTTCAATCAACTGGAATTAAGCTTAAACTATTGCATGTTTTATACAATGGGAAATTTATTGTTGCCAATAAGCAAATGGTTGAAAACACTGGCCTAGAAAGCTTGGTTACCATTGCCGATTCAGCTTCAGAAATGATAAAAGCAGTAAATGAATTGAAAGATAAAACCTTTGATTCGAACGAAATTTCCGTTCGTGAAAAAATACTTGCACAGCATTTTACAAATGCTGATAATGCAAAAAAAATACAATCAATTATTCAACAATTAATAATCAATAAAGTATAAATGTTATTTGCCTTTCCCACATTTTTGTTTGCACTTTTTGCTTTAGCAATTCCAATCTTAATCCATTTATTCCAACTTCGCAGATACAAGAAAATTGTGTTTAGTGATATTCGTTTTTTGAAACAAATAACAGAACAAAATCAAAAACAACGCAATGTAAAAGAATGGATTATCTTGGCTGCTCGCTGTTTGGCTTTGGCTTGTTTGGTGTTTGCTTTTGCAAAACCATTTATTCCTTTGAACAATAAAACCATCAATAAAAACAACAAAGTGGTGAGCATTTTTGTTGACAATAGTTTTAGCATGAGCCAACAAAACAAAGAAGGTCAGTTGTTGGAAGTTGCCAAGAATAAAGCCCGAGACATCGTTTCTTATTATGGCGACAATGATTTGTTTCAAATTTTAACCAATGATTTTGAAGGCAAACATCAACGATTAATTGAAAAAAAAGATTTTTTATTATACCTCGATGAAATAAAATTAAGCAATCAAACCAAACCATTTAATAAAATTATTGCAAGGCAAAAACAAGCTTTTGAAGCCGAAGCCAATGGTAATAAAATAGTTTATGTGATTAGTGATTTGCAGCAAAATCAGTTTCAAAATTTATCAAATATTGATTCGAGTTTACAAGTAAATTTTGTTCAAATAAAACCAAATATTTCAAACAACTTAAGTATTGATTCTGCATGGATTGAGCAACCTTTAATTTTACCAAATACCAATACTTTTTTACATGTAAAAGTGAGTAATTATGGAACAAATGAAATGGCTGATATTCCGCTAATTTTAAAAATTGATGCTGTTCAAAAAGGAATTGCTAACATCAATTGCAAAGCCAATTCAAGTGCAGAGGTACAAATACAGTTTAGTTTAAACGATGCCCTTTTTCATCAAGCAGAATTGAGTTTATTGGACAATCCAGTGATATTTGACGACAAACTTTATTTAACTTTAAAAGCTACTGGAAATCAAAATATCATTGCAATTAATGCTAACAAAAACATTCAAAATGTGTATGCCATTGATGAAAATTATAAGCTACAAACGTTTAATTCAAATGCCATAGACTATAGTGCATTTAGTCAAGCTTCGTGCATTGTTTTAAATGAAGTAGCCGATATTTCGAGTGGATTACAAACCGAACTTCAAAAGTATGTGAATAATGGCGGTGTAGCTTTAATTATTCCAAGTGCTAATGGAACTGATTTACCTAAAACAAATTCGTTTTTACAGCAATTAAACGCACCACAACTAACAGTGGCTTCAGCACAAAATTTAAAAGTATCTCGCATCAATGATTTTGATGAAGTATTTAAAAATGTTTTTAGCAAAATCCCTGAATTGGCCAATTGGCCTAGCTTAAGCAAAAGTTATGCGATGCAAATAAATAGTGGAATTAAAGGTTATCATATTGCAACTTTAAATAATGATGCGCCTTTTATTTTCAAATCGAGATTTGGAAAAGGAGCTGTTTATTTGTTAAATACGCCATTACAAAACGATTGGAGCAATTTTACTGAACATGCTTTATTTGTTCCCTTCATGCTGCGTTTACCATTGGTAAATAAGCAAAGCGCGGCATTGTATTACAATATTGATAAACCAGTAAATTACTCTTTTGAAAAAAACACCAACAGCAAAGTGGTTTATTTAAAAGATAAAAAAGACGAAATTGCTTTTGATGTTAATAACAACGAAAGTAAAAGTATGGTTGCTATTTCTGGTATAAAACAAGCAGGAAATTACCAAGTTTTTGAAAAAAATAATGCTAATTTATTGGCAAATATTTCATTCAATTTGAACCGAAACGAAAGCAATTTAAACATAATAGCTAACGATAGTTTGAGCAATTCACAAGCTGCAATAATTCAAACAAATGATTTACTAAAACACCAAAAAGAAATAGAATTAAATTATAACGGAACCCAACTTTGGCGTTGGTTTTTATTGGCAGCTTTTGTGTTTATTTTGGTTGAAGTTTTATTGCTAAAATGGAAAGTTTAAACATACAACGTTTTTAAGTTTTTTTATTGCAAAGCAAGTAAAGAAATATTTTCTTTTTGAATGCCTAATGAAAGTAATAATTGCTCCCAATCGCAGCAATTGCTATTGTTTTCGCCCAATACCCAAATAATATTAGTTTGTTTAATAGCTGCTAAATTTTCTTTACTATAAGCATTGTTATTTAACATATTAAACCAAGTTTGAGGTTCCACATTTACCCCATTTATTGAAATGCTGGGGTTAATGTCATCAATGATTAAATAGTCTGTATTTCGCCAATTCCATAAGCTGTTTATTTTTATATCGGTTTTAGCTGGATTTGGCTCATTTAACAAATTGTAAAATTTAGTAGCAGAAGTATAAAGCGATTTTTTGTGCTTAATAGATTCTTCGTTTGCAATGGCAACACTTAAACTGGTTTTTCCACTTTTATATGCTCCAAAAACCAATAAATGATGTCCATTTGTTTGGTTGTTTAAATAATTATTGATTGTAACTTTATTGGAATCAGCTAATTCACTTTTCCATTGACTTAGCCTATATTGAAAAGGAAATTTTGCTTCTTGTTGATACATTTTAGTCGTGTACCAATAATAGGAAGGATAAATAATGAGTAGCAGAAAAAATGAATTTAATAGTAAAAGAGATAAACTATACTTTATAATTATGGCCGCTATAAAAGCTCCAATTGCAAAAAAACAAACGTCAGTTATCGTATCGAAACCAACATTAACTAAGTCGGGTTTAAAATTATAAACTTGATTGTTTTTAAACAAAGGTCCTAAAAAATTATATGATTCAAAAAGGAGCCAAAAAGTACTAACAATAATAGCAACATGTAAATTTAAATTTGCAGATTTTACAAATGGCTTTATCAATTGGTAAATTAAAATGGTAGGAATAAAGCCAAGTGCAATATGCCCAAATTGATTAGCAAGCCAGGAATAAGTTAGGGTAACTCCACGATAAGAATCTTTACCTATTAAATCATATTCTAATTGCTGTATTACGAATTTAACTTGAATAATATCCATGATTAGAAGTTTTAGGTTGGCAATATATTGTTAATAAATTAATTTAAAAATTTATTTTTTTGCTTCTAACAATTTGAAAATTTGCAGTTTGTAATAACTTGTTCAATTAATAAATCACATACTATGGGATTTCAGAAGCAGGGAAAAATTGAGTTTAAAAATCTGATTTATTTATACAAAATCCATTTTCTTTTACCTTTCTTTTACAGCCATAATAGTTGTTTTATTTATTCCATCTCGATTCGTCCAATGTCAATAGGATAATGAAAATTATAAATAGTGGACACATCCACTGAATATAAAACCTGTTATTTATTCCAAGTGTTCACATTTCAATAATTTAACCCAAATCTTCAAGTATGCATTCAAAATTCAAAATAATCCTATAAATTCGCTCCAATAAATATGACGAGCAATTACCAAGTTTTAATTCATAAAATTGATGCGTTTATTCGCAAATACTACAAAAATCAACTCATAAAAGGAGCTTTGTTTTTTGTTACGGCCTTTGTTTCTAGTTACCTGTTAATAGCTACTTTAGAATATTTTGGAAGGTATAATTCCACCATAAGAGCAACCATATTTTTTACCTTTTTAGCCTTTACTTTATTTTGTTTGATAAAGTATATTTTCATTCCAATTGCTGGAATATTTAAGCTCCGCAAAACCATTAATTACGAGCAAGCCTCGTTGATTATTGGCAAGCATTTTTCAAATATCAACGATAGTTTGTTAAATACGCTTCAACTCAAACATGAAGCTGATTTGCATGAAACCGATAACAGTTTATTGATAGCTGCCATTGAACAAAAAACTGCGCAATTAAACCCAATTTCTTTTCAAAGTGCCATTAACTTCAAAGCCAATTTAAAGTATGTAAAATATGCTTTGGTGCCTTTGGCAATTATTGTGTTGCTTAGCTTTGTAAAACCTGAATTATTAAGCGATGGCGGACAAAGAATTTTGCAATACAATACTACTTTTAAACCAGTTGCACCTTTTTTATTCAGTGTGGAAAATAGAAGTTTGGAAGCTGAACAATTTACCGATTACGATTTATTGGTGAGAATTAGTGGCAAGCAAATTCCTGATGAAGTTTTTATCAATATTGAAGGCAATAATTACAAACTTCAAAAGCAAGATAAAACGCATTTTATTTATAGTTTTAAAAACCTTCAAAAAACCACACCATTTAGTTTAGAAGCCGATGAATTTGTGAGCAGAGAATATGCCATTAATGTGGTGGAGAAGCCAATGATATTAGGGTTTCAAGTTAAATGTAATTATCCAGGTTATTTAGGAAAAAAGAATGACGTATTGAACAATCCAACTGATTTTTCGGTTCCAGCAGGAACCCAATTAACTTGGAGTTTTACAAGCAAGCAAACCAGTAAAATTGAAATGGGTTTTGACAATAAAATAGTGCAAGCTACGGCCAATGATGAAGGACATTTTTCGTTCAATAAAAAAGTATTTATCAGCCAAAATTATTTTATAAAAAACAGCAATGAAACCAAAGCCAAAGGCGATTCAATGAATTACACTTTGAGTGTTATTGGCGATGCCTATCCAACCATTTCTATTGATGAAAGAAGTGATTCAATAACCGGAAAACAAATCTATTTTATTGGTGATGGAACGGATGATTATGGGTTAACAAAACTTACATTTAACTACTCTTTTTTAAATAGTGAAGATAAATCGAAATTGAATAAAATAGTGGTGAAACCCATTGCCATTGATAAAGCTCAAAACCCAATCAGGTTTAATTATTATATCAATTTAACTGAAACAGGCTTAGCACCTGGCGATGAGTTGGAATATTATTTTGAATTGTGGGACAATGATGGAGTTTTTGGAGCTAAGTCGGTTAAATCGAAAACGGTGATTTACAAAGCAGCCAATGAAAAAGAGTTGAAAGAACAAAGCAGCAAAAATGCAGAAGCCATGAAAGATAAAATGGAAGATGCCTTAAAAGAAGCCAAACAACTGCAACAAGATTTGAAACAATTGCAACAAAAAATGCAGGAAAAACGGGAGTTAACTTGGGAGGAAAAACGCAAAGCAGAAAGCATTTTAAAACAACAACAAGAATTGAATAAAAAAATTGAGGAACTCAACAAAGAGTTTAAATTGAATAACCAAAAGGAACAAGAATATCAGAAAGAAGCGGAAAACATTTTGGAAAAACAGCAACAAATTGAGAAAATGTACAATGAGTTGATGAACGATGAAATGAAACAACTGATGAAGAA
>JBMOGB010000104.1:0-12263 GCA_049318585.1 Bacteroidia bacterium
ATTTCAGTATCGCTATAAGTTAGCTTTTGAAAACACTTTTGAAAATTACAATTTATCCCAACTACTAAAAATCATTTATTGTTGCAATTTTTTAAGTTGCAAAACAATACTTTTGAAAATTACTTTTATTTATAAAAATACAACATATAAAATGACTAAACATACCGATTTACATGCCGCAACTGGCAATACTTTAAGTTGCAAAGGTTGGGTTCAAGAAGCTGCATTGCGCATGCTTCATAATAATTTAGATCCCGATGTAGCCGAAAAGCCAGACGATTTAGTGGTTTATGGAGGAATAGGAAAAGCTGCCCGAAACTGGGAAAGTTTTGATTTAATAGTAAAAGCCCTTCAAGATTTGGAAGACGATGAAACCCTTTTGATTCAAAGTGGCAAACCAGTTGGAATTTTACCAACTCATAAAGATGCGCCTCGTGTAATCATCTCCAATAGTATGTTGGTTCCAAGATGGGCTAATTGGGAAACTTTTCATGAATTAGACAAAAAAGGTTTGATGATGTATGGCCAAATGACAGCCGGAAGTTGGATTTATATTGGCTCACAAGGAATTGTTCAAGGAACTTATGAAACGTTTGCTGAAGCTGCTCGCCAACATTTTGGTGGAACTTTAAAAGGAACGTTAACTGTTACTGCTGGTTTGGGTGGAATGGGTGGCGCTCAACCTTTAGCTGTTACCATGTGCGATGGTGTTTGTTTGGCTGCCGAAATGGTAGAATGGAGGATAAAAAAACGTATTGAAACGCGTTATTTAGATACCATGAGCCGTGATATTGATGAAGCAATCGACATGGCATTAAGAGCAAAAGCTGCTGGTCAGCGTCTTTCAATTGGTGTAGTTTGTAATGTAATTGATTTATTAGAGCGTTTAATTGAACGCAATATTATTCCTGATTTATTAACTGATCAAACTTCAGCACACGATCCATTGAATGGCTATTATCCTGAAGGATTAGTGGAAGATGTGGCTGACCACATGCGTAAAACTGAACCAGAAAAATATGTTTCAAAAGCATTAGACACCATGGCTCATCATGTGAAACTAATGATAGAATTGCAAAGCAAAGGTGCTATTACTTTTGATTATGGAAATAATTTACGCGGACAAGCAAAAGACCAACGTGGTGTTGAAAATGCGTTTGCTTTCCCTGGTTTTGTGCCAGCATATATTCGTCCTTTATTCTGCGAAGGAAAAGGTCCTTTCCGTTGGGTAGCTCTAAGTGGCGACCCTAATGATATTTATGTAACCGACCAAGTGATGAAAGAATTATTTCCTGAAAATACATCATTGCATCGTTGGTTAGACATGGCTCAAGAACGCATAGCATTCCAAGGTTTACCTGCTAGAATTTGTTGGATTGGACAAGGTGATAGAGAAAAAGCTGCTTTGGCATTTAACGAATTGGTAAGAACTGGAAAAGTGAAAGGCCCAATTGTAATTGGTCGTGATCATTTGGATACTGGCTCTGTTGCTAGTCCAAACCGCGAAACTGAAGCCATGAAAGATGGCAGTGATGCAGTAGCTGATTGGCCAATTTTGAATGCTTTAATTAACACTGCTGGCGGTGCTAGTTGGATTTCTGTTCATCATGGCGGTGGAGTGGGAATGGGTTATTCTATTCATGCTGGAATGGTAATATTAGCTGATGGAACTGAAGATGCAGCCCGCAGATTGAAACGTGTATTACATAACGATCCAGCAATGGGTGTAATTCGTCATGCTGATGCAGGTTACGATATTGCGATTGATACAGCCAGAAAACACAGATTGGATATCAAAGAAAGATTGAAAGATAAAGAAGATAAACCTGGTTATTAGTTTATTTTGTAACTTAAAAAAACAGCCATTTTCTTACTTAATTTATTATGGAAACTGAAGTTCATTTTAATAATATTTCTAATATTATTTGCTCAAAAATAAAAGGTGCAAAATATAATATATGCATTGCTGTTACTTGGTTTACTGACACAAATATTATTAGAACACTTATAATTAAAGCAAAAGAAAATATCCATATAGATTTAATATTAGACCAAAATGAAATAAACTTAGCAAATAAAGAGTTGCTAAGTGAAATGCAACAATCCGGAATAAATATTTTATTCTATAGCAATAACCTAATGCATAATAAATTTTGCTTGGTTGATTTAAGAGAAGTAATTACAGGCTCATATAATTACAGTAGAAGTGCGCATACAAATAATGAAAACATCATAATTAATTCAGAGATAAATGTAGTAGATAAATTTATTGATGAATTCAAAATAATTAAAAGTGGAAGTATTATTTATGAAGAAAAGAATTTTAACAAAAAGTTAGAAATATCTAATGAAGAAATTGAAGAGTCAAAAAACGATTCAGATTTCTTATTGGATGAGGAAAATGAAATTGATTATACAGATGATCAATATATTTTAGATAGATATTATTATGACTCATTAATGGGTAGAGAACAAATTATGGATTATTCTAAAGATATTGTTTATGGAACACCTATTTACGATTCAAATGATAAATCTTTTGACAACACTTTTCATAGTATTTTTTTTAATCCTGATATGATTGAAATTATTCTTGCCAATTACTTCAATAAACACATTGATTATTATGATAATTATAATAGCTTTTATAAACGATTTCAAAACATTCGATTTTTAATACCTGCCGATAATGAATATATAACAGATGATGAAAGAATTTATTATGCTAAAAATATAGAAAAAATAAATAAAGGAATTAGCAAATTAACTGAATTACATGTTTTAATCAAGGGAATAAATTGGAATGAAAACCTAAAAGAATTATTGGAAGAATTAATCCGATATGTTGGGTATTTAAATGGAGTTTTTGGAAGGGAAAAAGAATTTAAAACTTCAATACCAATAGATAAAATTACTATTATTTTTATGACACCATCAATAGAAGATTCCTTAATTTCAACAAATGAATTGAGGAATGATTTTATAAAAAACGAAACATATAGATCATCAAAAGAAAAGCTAAATCTTTTTTCAGAAGCTAAAGATAAAGAAATTGATCTAATTATTTTTCCTGATAATGATGGAATAGCAAAAGATATTGTTCATATCCCTTTTGATTACCACTTGCCCTTTTGATTTATTATTTAAGTTCAAAACTGATAGATTTAAAATTACATTTGTGAAAATGAAAATTACAGAATTACATATACAAAACTATAAATCGTTGGTTGATTTGACTATAAAAAAACCCAATCCATTTACAGTATTTGCTGGTTCAAATGGTGCTGGTAAATCAAATATTTTTGAAGCTTTAGAGTTTTTTCAATTCAATGTAAACAATGAACCAAATGAATCACATAAAGTATTTGGAGGGTTTAACAATATTTTATCAAGAAAAGCAAAAGATAGTTTTTCAGAATATACTTATGGTAAATCTTTAGAAGAACAATTGAATTTTGAAAAGATTGGCTTTAAATTGAAATATGATATTTTCGAAAGTTTTCTAGCTTTAATAATCAACAAATCCTATATGTCTCTTGATTATGTAAGTAAATATAATTTCAACTCAAAACAAGATATTGTTGGTTTTAAAAATGATCTAAAGGAAAAAAAGTACATTGATAGTATAATTAGCGATTTTGAAAGAATAATCAATTCTAGTGAAAAAGAAGCATATAAATTGCTTTTCTTTAATTTTACTAGATTATTTGTAAATAACTCAAACTTTAAAAATAGAATTTTAAACGATTCTGACTTAAACCTTTCCTCAGATTGTTCCAACCTTGAAAAAGTACTTAAACGAGTTTTAAAAGATAAAAACAAAAGAGAAGATATTTGTGAATGGTTAGATTTATTAATTCCTGGTTTTGACAAAATAGAAATAGTGAGCGAACCTTTAAGTGGAACTGATAGTTTGATTATATATGAAAAAGGAACAAAAAAACCTTACACTAAAAATTTGTTGTCAGACGGAACTTATAATATTTTAGCATTACTTACCGCAGTTTATCAAAGCGATGAACCACAGTTTTTGTGCATAGAAGAACCTGAAAATGGTTTAAACCCAAAAGTGCAAAAAGAATTAGTGAATTTATTCAGACAAAAATGCGAAGAAGAGGGACATTATATTTGGATAAATACCCATTCTCAAACAATCGTAAAACAGTTAACCACTAAAGAATTAATTTTGGTAGATAAAGTGAATGGAGCTACCCAAATAAAACAGTTGACTAATTTTGATAATCATGGTTTACCAATGGACGAAGCTTGGTTAACTAATTCGCTTGGAGGCGGAATACCTTGGTAAAATTGGGTATAATTGCTGAAGGCGATACTGAAACAATTTTCTTGAAATCCAATCAAAGCTTTCAGTTTTTACTAAAGGATTTGAATATTGAACTTGTTAAAGTCATTGATGGAGAAGGTGGCGGACTTAATTCTTCTTCCTTATTAAACAGCAAAAAGGCAATTTTAAAAGATGCTGGTGCGAACAAAATAATTGTACTTACAGACTTAGATGAATTACCTGATTTTGAAACCAAAAAATCGCAATTAGATTTATTAGAAATTGAAGCAGTAATTATCTCAAGGAAGGCATTTGAAGCTTGGTTCCTCGCTGAAACAACTTGTATTAGAAAAGCTATTGAGTCAAATGATTTCTATTGCGAAAATCCGGAAGAAATTATTAAACCTTTTGAAGAAATAAAGCGATTATCAATTCAAAATAGAAATGGAAGGGGATATGGTTCAAAGCCATTATTAGCAAAAAGAATGAATACTTTAGGTTTTGATATTTTAAAAGTTTCACTTCATCCTAACTGCCCAAGCGCAAAATATTTCATTAATAAATTGAAACAAATTGCTCAAATATAAAACAAAAAATCCCACTCAAAACTGATTGGGATTTTTTTATGGAACGAATTACTATATTTGTTACATAAAAAAATGTAAAATTATGTACACTTATAAAATACATTTACACCAAGAAGAGGAAGGCGGCTACACAGCAATTGTTCCTGCATTGCCGGGTTGCATAACATACGGAGAAAATGTGGAAGAAGCTATTGCCATGGCTAAAGAAGCTATTGAATTATACATTGAAGAATTAAAAGATAGGAATGAATCAATTCCAGATGATACCAATACTTTAGAGTATTCATTAAACTTAGAAGTGGCATGAACTTGTCACCTAAATATTTAATTAAGCTTTTGGAAGCAAACGGATTTTATTTTAAAAGGGCTAAAGGCTCTCACCAATTATACTATAATTCACAAACAAATATTACAATTATTGTTCCTTTTCATGGAGGAAAAGACATGAAAAAGGGCACTTTTTTAGCAATTTTAAAACAAGCTGGAATTGATAAAAACGACTTAACTTTTTAACTATAGTAATTATACTTTCAACTCTATTTATCTCCTTATCAAAAACTTTTTATTGATGGTTTTATTTTCACCTTCAACTGTTATAAAATATAAACCTTCTGGCAGTTGGTTAAGTATTATTTTATCGTGATTTCCAATAATGTTTAAAACCATTTTTCCTGTGTTATCAAATATAGAAATGGCATTTATTTTAAAATTATTACTCATTTCAATATTCAATTCATTGCATGCAGGATTTGGAAATATTTTGACTGATTCATTTTGACTTATTTCATTTACAAAAGTAGCTGGCATGTTTAGCGTAACTTTATGCAATGCTCCAATTACCAAATTTAACAATCCATTATTGTTTACACTATCCTGATTGGTAAGAACTGCAATAGAAATTCCCGATGTGGTATCAACAATATTTTCGTTAATGAATCCAAAAAAAGTGCCGCCATGTGAATAGGCAGTTCTACCATTTATTTTTCGGTTATACCTAAAAATTCCTAATCCATAATTGGTGTTGTTTCCAATGTTTATCATGGTGGTCATTTCTTTCCACGATTGCGTATTAACAATTTGTCCGTTAAATAATTTGTGCCAAAATTGAACATTATCTTCTGCCGTTGTAAGAAGCGAACCTGCCGTATTAGCCAAGCTAAACAAATTATTTAAAAACGGTGTGGTGGTCATATCGGTTAAAGTTAATCCATCCATGCTCATACTCCAAGGATGAGCAATTATTGATGAACCTTGATCGCCATAATTAAACGTATTTGTCAATTGATTTGGTTCCAAAATTAAATCATGAATAGCTTGAAATGGCGATTTATTCATTACTTTTTCAATGATAATTCCAGCAATAATATAGTTGGTATTGGAATAGCTATAACTACTTCCTGGTGCAAAGTTTGGTGCTTGTGCTAATCGCAAAATATCAGAACGTAACCAAACCTTTGAAGGAGTTCCAAAAATACTATCGTTAATACTTCCATTTTGCATGTAATCAAACAGTCCGCTAGTGTGATTTAAACATTGGCGAATGGTTATTCTCCCGCTTATATTTGGATAACCAATAATCCATTTTCCAATGGTATCATTTAACGATAACAATTGTTGTTCTTGCATTTTAAGCAAGGTTGCAGCAATATGTGTTTTGGTATTACTCCCCATTCCAAACAACATGTTTGAAGTTAGAGGAACGCCTTCTTCTGAAACACCATTCACACCTTTCCAAACGCCTACATTTGGTATTAGAATGGCTGCTGATGTTCCTTTGATTTTGTATTTGCTACAAACACTATCCAAAACATACTGAAAGCGGCCAGATAAATAAGGTGAAACTTGTGCTTGAACTACTAATAATTGAGCACCAAGAAATAAAATTGTAAAAATTGATTTTTTCATAGTTTGATTTGTTTTATTGTGCTTCAAATCAAATACTTTTCATTTACTATAATATTTCATTTAGACAAATGTGTTTATTATTTCGACTATAAAATTTTGTCTATTTTTTAAATTGTTTCGTCTAAACAAATAGTGGTTTACTGTTTTTTTTAAGCTTATTTGCTACTATGAATCAAGCATCAAATTTTTATAAAAAGGTTGTTTTATGGGCAGGCTCTCGTTTGGCACTTAATATTTATTTTTGGTTATTTTTAGTTGTAATAAAGCAATCGGATGCTGATGATCAAAACATATATTCCAAGTCATTTTACTTTGCGGTAATGTTATTTTACATGCTGTTTTTTGCTGCATTGTCTTATATAAATAATATAATTCTTTTGCCAAAATTATTGTTTTTAAAGAAAAGAATTACCTATTTCATTGCTGCTTTTTTGTTGCTTTTTACTATTGCTTTTTTATACACTTATACGCTAAAAATAATGCCTAAAATATACCCTGGCTTAAATTTAGAAATGAGCATAATTATGTCGCCAATAACTGCTGAAAATTCATTTAATGGGGTATTGAACGATTTAGAATCTTATTTTTCATTTATGCTTTTATGGTTAGTGGTTTTTAGTTTAGCTGGAATTTATCATCATTCTATTCGTAAAATAAAACTGATGGAAGCGGAAATAAATAGCAATAGAGAAGCTGAATTGACTTTCTTGAAAAATCAAATCAATCCGCATTTTTTGTTTAACACTTTGAACAATTTATACGCGTTAACGCTAAAAAAATCGGATGAAGCTCCTGCATTTATTTTAAAACTTTCTACCATTTTAAGGTATATACTTTATGAAAGTGATACTTTTAAAATTTCGTTCGATAAAGAAAAAGAAATTATTCAAGCATACTTAGATATAGAATTACTCAGAGTTACCAATTCATCCATCAATAATTTTACAATTTATGCTGATAAGCCAACCGAAATTCCACCTTTACTTTGGTTGCCTATTTTAGAAAATGTTTTTATACATAACCGAACAGTTGAAACGCTTGAAATCGATTTTAAATTCACCATTCAAAACAATGAATTAACCTTGTTTTGTAAAAATAATATTTCAAAATTTCCGGCTTCTTTAAACAAACAAGAAGGTGGAATTGGGTTAAGTAATTTACAAAAACGTTTGAAATTGGTTTACCCAAATAAACATGAACTTATTATACTAAATGATGAAAAAAGTTTTATCATTGACCTAAAAATTAAGCTTAACTAATGCGTGTAGCCATTATTGACGATGAACCTTTAGCCAGAGAAATACTTGAAAGTTTTTTGCAAAAAATTCCTGATGTAGAGTTAGTTGGTTGTTGTAAAAATGCCATAGAAGCATTTTCGTTATTGAGCAAACAAGCTGTTGATTTATTGTTACTCGACATCAATTTACCCGAAATTTTAGGAACAGAATTTTTGAAAACTTTAAAGAATCCGCCTTTAGTAATTTTTACTACCGCTTACAGCGAATATGCCATTGAAAGTTATGAGTTAAATGCAGTTGATTATTTATTGAAACCTATTTCTTTTGAAAGATTTTTATTAGCTATAAATAAAGCAAAAGAAATACTAGCACCTACTAAAATACCTACTGAAAATCCAATGGATCAACAAAATTTATTTGTTCGTTCTGAAGGAAAATGGATAAAAATTGATTTAACAAAACTTTGGCTAGTAGAAGGGTTAAAGGATTACCTGCGATTATGGATTAATGAGGAAAGAATAACTATTCACAATACCATGAAAAATTTTGAAGAACAATTAGCCGCTTTTCCAAATTTTATACGCATCCATAAATCGTTTATTGTAAACCTAAATTTTGTAGAAGAAGTGGAGAATAATTCGATAAAAATAAACTATAAAATATTGAGTATTGGCAATACTTATAAGAGTAATTTTATTACTGCCTTTAACCATCATAAACGCCATAAAATGGAAAAACATTGACTGCTTTTAAACAAAAAAATCCCATTCAATTTTGAATGGGATCTTCATGAATTATTACTTTAAATAGCTAAAACTGCAATACTTTATTGTAACCAACCAAATGAATAGAAACTACTTTACTGCTAACAGGATTTTTTAAAGTGGTTAAATCATAGCAAATTTCTTTTGTAAAATATGCTTGACACATTTGAGTATAATCATCAATCATTTTTACTTCAAAAGCTGGAATTGGACCAGGACCAGCATTAGGGAGTTCTTTTGCAATTAATTGAAAACGTTTAGTAGTATTATCGCAACCGCTAAAACCAATATTTAAAATCAGCTTGCTATTGTCTATTTTGGCATTCAAAATAATTAAACTTGCACCATCTATTTTATCGTAACTAGTAGGAAAAGTAACTGCAGAACAATCAGTTTTGGGTTTTATAACATTTATAAAATCAATGGTAACTCTTGTAAAATAAAAGTAAGCCATTTTACAATAAATTTCAAAACCACCTATATTACCAGTATATTTATGGTATTTCAATTCTACTCTGTCACCCTCATTTAATTCAATGGCAACAAGTGGTAAAAATGATTGATCACAAGGCTGTAATAATTGCCCGTCATCGGTTTTTATCCATAAACTTTTTCCGTAAATACTCAATCCGCAATTTTGAAAAACAACAGTTCCTTTAACCAAAGTGTTGTTTCCGCCACCATTATTTCCTCCACCATCTTCATAACCCCACCAACCTTTTTTACAACTAGTAAATCCAAGGCTTAAAATCATTGCCAATATCAAAACTGGCTTCATCATTAACATTGTTTTTTTCATAATCATTTAGTTTAATTGTTTATGGTTGTTTGACAGTTGCAAATTACAAAATGTTGCACTAAATCCAAAATACGCATTATAAAATCTATTACGAGCCAAATCTACTTCAAATCAGAGTTTCCTTAAATTTTAAAAACGTAGCTCTGCTATGATTTTAAAATTTAAGGGACTGATTTATTGCATATTTAACTCTCATAACGAAGTTCTAATACCTATTCTGGATTAAAAAATAAATTTTATTCCAGATGATAATCCCACATACTGTGCAGCGGGTTTATTAGTAAATTCATTTTTAAAATATTGATTGAAATGCACACGAACTGTTGGACCTGCAAAAAACGAAACATGCTTACTTATTTGATATTGCGCATGTACTGATGAAAACAATAAATACTGTACTTTGTTAAACCTATTATTGGCTACTTCGTTTGTAGTAGTTGGTGATAAATTCAACGAATCGTTTTGTAAAGTATAAGTTTGTGTTTTTGTTAAAAATTGAATTGCTGTTCCAATTTCAGTTGAAACACTCCACTTTTTATTCCCAATTTTATAAGCCACACTCATTGGAATTTCAATGAACGAAAGTGATTGATCAATTACATTGATAAAATACCCAGCAGCATTCCTGAAATTTTCTTTACTAACTAACGATTTCTGCAAAGGATCAATCTTATAAATTTTATCAAATTCAATTTGATTATAGGCTAATCCTGCTGAAAAAGTAAACTTATTTCTATATACACCTGTCATAAATCCTAATGAATATGCCCTATTTGCTTGTTCGTTATAATTAATTCCAAAATTGTTTTGTATGGCTTCATTATTTCCACCATTATATGCTTTAGTTAAAAACATATAGTTGTTAAATAATGCCAATTGAAACCCAAGATTTGATGTTTTTTTAGATACATTTTTTGATAAATCAAGCTTTGTTTTAGGCAAAGAGTCAATAGCTGCAACTTGTTTATTAGCTGTAATTTTATTCTCTTCTAATAATTTAAAAGTAGAATCTTTTTGTGTTGCTAAAAATTCAATTTTTTCTGTTTGGTTGATTGTAATTTCCTTGGTGTTTAATGGTTTAATTTCAGGTAAATCGAATTCATTTTTAGGGATTTCCAATATTGGTTTTACGAGTTCATCCTTTTCTTTTAGCACTTGCTTATAAGCAGGCTTCCCGGAATAGATTTCTGTACTGATTTCACTTTTATAAATGTTTTTGTTTTCAATTCTTTTGTTAAATTGTATTTGGTCTTTATTTAGTTTTGTTATTTTAGTGGAAACTTCTCTTTTCGAATCGTTTTTATTAAGATTTTGAGATTCGTTTTTTGTAGTTATTTCAGATATATTTTGTTCAGTAATATCTTGTAAAATTGTGGTGTTTTTAGTGTAAAAATAATTGGCTAAAGCAATAACTGAAACCAATAGAAAACACGATGCTGCTGAAAAGAAAAATATTCTTTTACGCTTTTGCTTTTGTTGCTTTTTTCTAGCCAAAATATTGTCAAAAGCATTAGCATTCGGAGTTACTAAAAATTCTTTAGCCCGCTTACGTAAAAGTTCGTTAAATTTATCGTTCTGCATACTTTTTTATATCAAATCCTAGCGTTGACAACCGTTTTTCGAGTAGTACTTTTGCCCTCAAAAACTGAGAGCGAGAAGTGCTTTCATTAATGTTTAACTCTTCCGCAATTTCTTTATGAGAATATCCTTCAATGGCAAACATGTTTAATACAATTCTATAGCCTGTTGGCAATTTTTGAATACATTCCATCAATATTTTTAAATCAATTTGATGCATTTGTTCAACCGAAAATTGTTGATTTTCATAAATAGTTTCAATGTTGGATTCCCATTTTACTTTTTCATTGGCCTTCAAATAATTTAAAGCCACATTTATAATTATGCGATTAAGCCATGTACTTAAACTCGATTCAAACCTGAATTTTGAAAGTGAATTGAATATTTTTATAAAGCCTAATTGCAGTATTTCCTCCGCTTCCATTTCGTTTTTAGCATACCTAAAACATACAGCAAAAAGCACAGGCGCATATTGTCCAAAAAGTAATTTTTGAGCAATAGCATCATTATTGATACAGCGCTGTACCAGTTCATGATCGGTAATTCCCGATTTTTTATGCTTCAATATTTAAGGCAATTTTGTGCTTTCAGTTTAGGTTTGACAATTTTTTTTATCCTAACGCTGCATGGAAGTAAAAATATGTTTTATTTTGAATTGTCGTGCTTTAGTTTCCTTAACTTAATTACATTGAACGCAATTATATGGTTTGTTTTATACCAGTTCCTAACTTTTGAAACAAAATATGAGTTTCAATGTTCAAACATTTTTCCTAGCTAGCACTAGCAGAACAAAAGGCTATCGCACGCATTTGGCGTGTGGCTACAACAAAATAGAACAAAGGTTTTGTAAGTATTACCATAATAAATTTACTTCAAAACAAAAATATATTTTATTTCGTAGCTTTTTGCTTTTGTTGGTTTGTCCACGCCATAGTCGTGAACAGGCGTTTCAGGTTTTGTACGTGTGCTAGCTAGTGTTTACTTAAGTAGATAACATTTCGACAAGCTCAATGATCACGGCCGTTGAGCTTGTCGAAACGAATATAAGTGTTTAAATAGGGTTTACTTACAAACGAAGGTAGTTGATAAATAGTGATAGAAAGATAA
>JBMOGB010000105.1:0-12185 GCA_049318585.1 Bacteroidia bacterium
TAATTTTACCACATGATAAATTTTGAAAAACTATGTATTGATACTTGCACTTTGGCTAAAAAAGCTGGCGAGTTTATAATGAAAGAAAGCAAAGGTTTTACTTACGATAAAGTAGAAACTAAAACCTTTAACCAATTGGTAAGTTATGTAGATAAAACTGCGGAAGAAATGCTAGTAGCTGGCTTACAAAAATTATTGCCTCAGGCTGGTTACATTACTGAAGAAGATACCATTGCCACCGAAGAAAAAGAGTTTATGTGGATTATTGATCCGCTTGATGGGACCACCAATTTTATTCATAGCCTTCCAGTTTTTAGTGTAAGCATTGGGCTTATGCAAAACAAAGAATTAATTTTAGGAGTGGTTTACGAATGCAATAGAGATGAAATGTTTTATGCGTGGAAAGGCAGCAAGGCATATTTAAATAATCAAATTATTCAAGTAAAACAGAACCCTGATTTGAGTAAATCGTTATTGGCAACTGGATTTCCTTATTATGATTTTGAGGTTATGGAAAACTATTTGGCTACCTTAAAATATTTAATGGTAAACACACAAGGAATGCGCAGAATGGGCAGTGCCGCAGTTGATTTAGCTTATACTGCTTGTGGCCGCTTTGATGGTTTTTTTGAATATGGACTTCACCCTTGGGACGTGGCAGGTGGTGCATTTATAGTGCAACAAGCTGGTGGTAAACTCAGCACTTTTTCAGGCAGTAATGATTATATTTTCGATAAAACCTTAATTGCATCATCATCTGTTTTGTACCCAAGCTTTTTTGATGTAATCAAAAAGAATTTTTAGGGTTTTTTTATAAGACTTGACAGGTTTGAAAACCTGTCAGCTTTGGGAAAGGCATCAGTCAAATTATCTTAATTTTCAAGTTATTTCCCATGAAAAGTTGATGCTTACAAAACGGATTTACCCTTACCAATCAACTTATCAACTAATCAACTACTTCCTGCCTCCAAAACTTCTAATATTATAAGTAAATACCAACATGTAGTATCTGTTTAGAACTTGGGTTTTACTGTCTTCAATATAGTTTCCTGAAACTGTTCTATTAATATTATTATTTTGATTCAAAATGTCATAGGTATTGAATACTATTTCGGCAGCATTATTCTTTAAGAATTTATAACCAATTCCGCCTGTCCATAAAAAGAAATTTTGATCAAAACTATTTCCCAATCCTGTGTAGTAAGTATTGATGATTTCACTTCTTAAAACCAATCCTTTGTAAGGTAAAAGGTTCAATTTAGCTGAACTAATTTGGTTAAAATAATTATTGTTCAACTTAGCATTTAAAGTGTTTTCAACAATATTGTAAAAGGCAGTATATGAAATGGTAAAGTCTATTTTTTCGCTAATATTACTAGCTAAAGCAAAGCCCGAATTAAGCATGTAGGTATTGGTATAATTTACCATATTATTTATTTTACTTGGGGTTTTGTTATAGGTAGCTCCTAAGTTTAAATTCAAATTGCTTTTTAGTTTTTTTACTGGAAATCCGTAAGTAATAAAACTATTTATATTCCAATAACCATCAAAGTTTTCGGGTTTACTTAATTGTGAACCCTTGCTCAATGTAATTCCATCAACAGTATCACTATTATTTCTTGCTGTATAAGTCGAATTTCCAATATAATTTTGTGTGTTATTTGCATTTAAAAACAAGTTAAAAGTTTTGCCTTTATCTGAATTAGTTAACCCATATCTGGTAACTATTGAATGACTAAATTCTTGTTGTAACTGCGAGTTTCCTGTATTTAAACTTAATGGATTCGAATTATCAATTACAGTTTGTAATTGACTAATTGAAGGTGCGTTGGTATTGGTTCTGTAAAATATTCTAATATTGCTTTGTTTTGAAAACTGATATCTTAACATGGCATTTGGCAATATATTATCAAAGGTTTTTTTAACAACATCGTATTTTGGTGTTTTTTGCACACCTTCTAATAATACATTTTGATAATTAGCACCAAGCATAAAACTTACTTTTTCACCAATATTGTATCTATAATTTAAACCGCCACGTTGTGTAGTTAATGTATTTTCATAATTGCTCGAAAGGTTGTTGTTTATTATGTTGTACTCACCATTCAATGTATCTTTTGTGTTGGTTAATTTATCGTTGTAGTTTTGGGTAAACGAAGGAGAATAATTAGCCATTATCATTCCGTTTTTACCAATTTGTTCAGTATAAAATAATGCACCAGATAAAGTGTAATTATTCCCAATTGTAGTGGTTCGTTGTTCAAACTTAGAAACAGTATCAGTAGGGAAATAAAAAATGTTATTTGAACCTAAATTACTAGAACCATTTTTATTGTTTACGTCTGTTCCAACATTGAATGAAATGGTTCTTCCTTGCTTTAAAAACTTATGTCGGTATAAAATATTATTGTTTAAACTAACTCCACTGTTATTGGATGAATTGATGGTGTTGGTTTTATTTAACGATTCACCATTAAATGTACTCAAACCATTGATGGTACTTACAGCACTATTGTCTTGAAAACTCAATTTTGGAGTTAAAATAATGGTATTATTACTATCAATATTATATTCTAATCTAACATTTAATCGGTGGTTATTGTTATCACTTCTGCTTTCACTGTTTTGGTTATATAATTGGTTTACGTCCCCACTTAAAAAACTGGTGCGTTGCAATTGGTTAATGGTATTATTGGTTGACTGATTGAAAAAGTAACTTCCAGTAACTGTTAGTTTTTTAGCCCAAACATCGCTAAAATTAATTCCTGCCGAGTTAGTTTTGTTGATACCATTTTGATTGCCAACTATAAAATTATTGCTGGCACTTCCTCCCCCACCTCCACCAGGCATTCCACCGCCACCAAATCCTCTACCACCACGTCCAGCTTGATTGCTGCCACTTTGCAAGCCCAATAAATCTTGAGAGCCAAAATTTTGTTGGTTAATATTATTACTTAAACCTAATAATGAAATGCGTTGTTTTCCTCTAAAAAAGTTCATGTTTCCACCAGCTGTATATCTTTCATCGGTTCCAGCTCCTGCATATAACCTTCCAAATTTCCCTAAGTTTTTTCCAGCTTTTGTTACTATGTTAATCGACTTTTGAGTATTACCATCATTAAATCCTGTAAACTGCGATTGGTCGCTTTGTTTATCAAAAACTTGAATTTTTTCAATTACTTCTGCGGGCAAATTTTTTAAAGCTAAAGTTACATCATCACCAAAAAATTCTTTTCCGTCAACTGTAACTCTTTGCACATTTTCACCTTGCGCCTTAACTGTTCCATTTTCAACTGTTATGCCTGGCATTTTGGTAATTAAATCTTGCACATTAGCATCAGGATTGGTTTTAAAAGCTTTGGCGTTATATTCTACTGTATCGTTTTTTTGTTGTGAACGTATAACACTTTCAGTAATTGTAACATCTTTTAACTGATTCAAGTTTTCTATCATTTTAAAAACTCCAATATTTTCAATTGTTGAATTTATTTTAACAATTGCTGAAAATTTTTCAAATCCAATATACGAAGCAGTCAATCGATAATTGCCATATGATATATTATTTATTTTGAATTTCCCTTCACTATCAGTTAAGCTATTTTTTTTAGTAAGTGAATCGTTTAAATTAACCATCGAAACCACTACACCTACTAAAGGACTTTTATTTTTTTTGCTTAAAATTTGGCCTTCAATAAGTGTTGATTGCTGTGCATACAATGAGATTATTGGAGTAAAAAAGAAAACTAAAAGTATAAGAATATATTTATTATTTATTATTAAATTCATAGAACTGTTCCATTTAAAAGTGGACAAATATAAATTTAGTTTCAGTTATTGAGTAAATTAATAGTAGTCAAAAGGAAAAATTTGGTGAGTGAACAGAAAATTTAATGTTGCTATGAATTATGAATAATTATATTGCAACCGAAACAAAATAAAACTCAATTTTTACATCACCCCAAAAATGAAACTTTTACCATTAATCATTAATCTAATTGACATAGAAGGATTTCTATATGTTAATTTTATTCCTCTCCTACTCCTGTTTTCTTTGATTGTTTTTGTAATTTATAATTACAGAATTTATTTTAACTATAAGCAAGCATGCCCAAAATGCGGTGCAGTACAAGACATTTCAAGAATCAAAAAAAATAAAATATTTAAAATGGTTGGTTTTACCGATGCCTATAGAAAATATTCTTGTGGAAAATGTCGTTACAAATTCTATATTTTCAATAAAAATATAGACAAAACAAAAACTACTTAGCTTCTTTCTGTTTCCAAGGTATTTTTACATATTTCATATACCTAACTATTACCGATTGTTTTCTTAAAATGTACCGTGATGGCTTGTTGGCTGTCCAGCGCCTGGGGTTTGGAAAACAAGCAACTATTGACGCTGCTTCGCTTTTGCTTAATTCACTTGCCGATTTGTTATAATAAAAATTGGCAGCTGCTTCAGTTCCATAAATACCTTTACCCATTTCTATAATATTTAAGTAAACCTCTAAAATTCTTCGTTTACTCCAAAGCACTTCAATACTAATTGTAATATAAAACTCTAAACCTTTCCTTATCCAACTTCGGCTTGGAGTAAAAAATAAATTTTTAGCTGTTTGTTGGCTAATGGTACTTGCTCCTCTTAGTTTTTTACCGCCATTTATACTGTTTTCTATGGCTTTATATATTTGCTCAAAATCAAATCCGTAATGTTCAAAAAACTGTAAATCTTCGCCAACTATGGTAGCCTTAATCATGTTGTTTCCAATATAATCAACACCTCGCCACGATTTATTTAAACGTACTTCATCGCTTCCTGCCATTTGTTCAAAAAGCCTAACTATATGTAATGGAGTTATAGGAACAGGAACTACTCTGTACAATATAATTAGCATAAAACTATATTGCCAAGTAAGTAGAAAAACTTTCAAAAGCCAGTTTTTTAACTTAATTAGTTTTCCTTTTATTGCTTTTATGTGTTTGTTGTTATTCAAAATATTTTATTGTGCAGCAAGTTTACAAAATGATTATGAAATCTCTTTTTGTTTTATGTACAAAGCATTGTTTATTTGTACTCTTTTCAAATTAAGCAAAAAACATTCGTGATTCAAGCATTTCAAATCAAATTAGCATTATCTTTTATAACCTTTGCTTTCATTATCGATTTATATAGTTGGCAAGCTATTAGGGCTTTAGTCAGAGATAAATCTAAAATTACAAGACGAATTTTTGCTTATATTTATTGGACTATTCCTGTTCTTGTTTTTATTTATTTTATTGCTGGTTTGCTCTTTCCTGGTCAAAATTCTAACAAATTTATCAAAATATATTTTGCAGGTTTTTATTTTGTCATCTACATTTCAAAATTTGTGGTATGTATTTTCTTGGTTTTTGACGATATAAAACGATTATTTAAAATATGTTGGAGAAGTATGTTTAATAAAAAGTCTAACAATTTTGTAGATCCAACACAAGGCGATACTTTAGAACATATTCACGAAGAACAGGTAGTAGAAAAAGAAAAAATAAATAGAAGTCAATTTTTAGCTACAACTGGATTATTGGTTTCTGCTGCACCTTTTATGATTTTATCTCGAGGTATTATTAAAGGCGCATACGATTACAGAGTAAGACGAGTTCAATTATATTTACCAAACTTACCAAGCGGTTTTGAAGGGGTAAAATTGTTGCAAATAAGCGATGTACATACTGGAAGTTTTACCGATAGAGATGCCGTTTATAAAGGCATTCAAATGATAAAGCAAGAAAATGCCGATTTAATTTTTTTTACTGGTGATATAGTAAATAGTAAAACTGATGAAATTTATAATTGGCAAAATATTTTTGCTGAAATAAAAGCACCAATGGGCGTATTTAGTATATATGGTAACCACGATTATGGCGATTATGTACCTGTTTGGCCAAGCCCAGAAGCCAAAGAAAAAAACTTGGCCGATTTAGCTTTGGCTCATAAAAACATGGGTTGGAATTTGCTTAGAAATGAACACATTACTTTAACAAAAAACAACCAAAGAATTGGAATTATTGGGGTAGAAAATTGGGGGGATAGAGGTAGGTTTCAAAAATATGGTGACATTGAAAAAGCAACTAAAAACATGCCTGATGTTCCTGTTAAGTTATTGCTTTCTCACGATCCAAGTCATTTTGATAGCATTGTAAGTAAAAATCATAAAGATATAGATGTTACCTTTAGCGGACATACACATGGATTTCAATTTGGTGTAGAAATTGGTGGTTTCCAATGGAGCCCTTCTCAATATATTTATCCTCATTGGGCTGGTTTATATAGTGTTGGTGGTCAACAATTATATGTAAATAGAGGTTTTGGATTTTTGGGTTATCCTGGTAGAGTAGGTATTTTACCCGAAATTACTGTGTTTACTTTAACCAAAAACAGTTAATTGAGTATTGTAATATTTGTGTTTTTATAACAATAATTAGTTGTTTTTTGAGTTCAAAACTTTTAATTCTAATCCAATCTTATTAAGTTTGCACCCGAACAAAAAACAATATGCTCATTTACTTTTCTATATTTATACTTTTATTACTTTCTATTTACATCGCTTTTAGATTTATTATTTTTACTAAAATCCAAAAAGATAAAACTTGTAGAGTATGTAATTCTAAAGACACAGAACGAGTATCAAGAAACGCTATCATTAAGAAACTACTGCTTTCAAAAAACGTATATAAATATTGGTGTCGTAAATGTGGAAACAACTTTTACCTAAAAAGTAACACTTACTAAAAAGTACAAGTAGTTTATACTATTATAAATCAATGTTGTTTACTAAAGCACATTCTTCAAATATTTGATATTCGTTTCGTCCGATAGCTATCGGACAAGCTCAACGACCGCAAACACTAGCAGCGGTCATTGAGCTTGTCGAAATGTTTTTTTGTGAGTAAACGTCATTGTATTATAAAAACCTTTTATTCAATTATTACTTTAAAAGTTTTTGAATAATGAACATTGCTTAATTTAAAAGCATAAAATCCAGTATTCAAATCTTCGATATTTATTGTTGCATTATTTGCTTGAATTTCTTGTTGTTTTATCAATATTCCTTTGGAATCAAAAATAGATAAATGAAACTTTTCGCTTTGATTAGGCAGTTTTATATTCACTAATCTTGTTGCAGGATTTGGGTAAATTTCAACAGCAGAATTCAAGTTTTTATTTTCATTTGTTCCTATTCCAAACTTTGGTTTCATTACAAATAAACCTTCACTAATATCGCTGGCTATAATATTGCCACTTGGCAAATAAGGCCAAACTCCCCAACAGCCATGAAACCCACTATAAACACCATCTGCATTTAAAGGATAAGTATCATAAAAAGCATGCACTTTTGGATTATTTACATCGGATAAATCATACACATAAACTCCATCTTCGTAAGCCGAAACTACTGCCATGTTATTTTTCCAATAAGCATTATGTGGCAATGCATTTGGGTGTGAATTAAAGTAAACAACTTGTCGTGGATTTCCAATGTCACTGATATCAAATATTTTAATAGGCGAACCTTGGTTTTCATCTGTAAACATTAACAAATTTCCTTTTTCATTTAGCCAACTGCTGTGGTTAGTTCCGCGTTGAGGATAATTAGCAATTACACCCAACAACTTTTGTGAATTTAAGTTGGTTAAATCCATAATGTATAACCCATTTTCGTAACACGATAAATAAACAGTATCGTTTCTACTAAACATTTCGTGAACTTTGGCAAATTGTGGTTCTCCTAAATCATTCGTTGGTACTTGTAAACTAGCCAGTTTTGTTGGATTTTCTGGATTATTTAATGAAAAAATATCCAAAGCAGAAAAGCCTGTTTTAGTGGAATTTTGAGGAATATACATCCGTTTTCTTGCTTCTTCTATAAAAACAGTATGCGCTTGAACAGTAAGTGCATCGCTTCTATAAACTTCATGCACCGAATCGGGTAAATACTGTAAATCTATAATTTGCAAACCACCCAAACTACCCGAACGTTCTGAAACACAATAGGCATAATGTTGGTAAATTTCCGCATCTCTGTTAATCGATTTTGTTGAATATCCATCAATTGTTGCTACCAATTTTGTCATGGTTGGTACAGTTATATCAAAAAAATACAGGCTATCATTACCAAATAAAATGGCATATTCTTTATTAGTTACCGAATCGTGGTAACCCATAATATCGCTCCAAAGTTGGTCGCCATCTATTTTTGGCAAAGTGGTATTATTCCATTGCGCTAGCAATTCCATGTTTAACGATTGCTGGGCTTTTAAGCCATTTATTGAAAATAAAATAAATAGTATGAGGTATATTTTTCTCATGGTTTTTTTATGAAATGAAAAGCAATTTATTGCTTCCAAAATTTTTGTTTTAAAATGTTTTTGTTGCCAATTATTTCAATAATGTACAATCCGCTTTTTAAATCTGATACGTTTTCAGTATATAAATAATTGTTTTTAAATGCTGGCAAAAATTCCTTTAATAATTGACCTTGTAAATTCAAAATTTGAATTTTAAACACATCGTTATAATTGGTTTCAATGCTTATGTTTATTTGTTCATTACATGGATTTGGGTAAATATTTGCGCTGATTTTTTGATTAATTTCATTGGAATTTAGCAAACCACTATCGGCTTTTAAAACAAAAATTCCATTAGTTCTGTCACTGGCTATAATATTTCCGCTAGGCAAATAAGGCCAAACACCCCAACAGCCAGCAAAATTTTTGGAGTAATCGTTCACTGCATTTTGAGGATAAGTATCGTAATAAGCAGCTAAATAAGGTTTCTTTGTATCGGCTATATTCCATAAAACTACTCCATCTTGATAATGCGAAACCACAGCAAAATCGCCAAACCAATAGGCATTATGCGGAGTAGCCCACATGTTTGATATAAATGTACTTTCCAATCTTGGTGCTTGAATAATACTAATATCGAAAATTTTTACTGGCAAGTTCATGTTTTCATCAGTAAACATTATGTAATTTCCGTTTTTGTTTAACCACGATGAATGATTATAACCACTTCCAGGATAATTAACAATGCTGCCTATAATTTGCTGATTATTTATGTCGCGCAAATCGTAAATAAACAAACCGTTGGTGCCACACGAAAGATAAGCAGTATCGTTTCTTACATGACTTTCATGCACCCATCTGAAAGCAGCTTCACCATTGGCTCTTTTTGGAACCATTAACTTTGCTAAAAATTTTGGATTTTCAGGATCTTCAATTGAAATAATATCCATAGCCGATTCCTTTAAATTTCCATTTACCCAATTTGGATATTTATTGGAACACATATACATCCTTTTGCTTTTGGCTTCTATAAAAAAACTGTGCGTGTTAATGGCTAAACTACTGTCTTCATAAACTTTGTGAACAGAATCGGGTAAATATTGCAAATCAAAAATTTGCATAGAACTCCTGTTTTGGTCGGCTACACAATACACATAATGCTGGTAAATTTCATAATCCCTATTGATAACATTTTGAACCGAACCATATTCCACATCTAATAAAGTAATTTGAGTAGGAATGGTAATATCAAAAAAATAAATGCTATCGGTGCTTCCAGCAATTACATATTCTTTGTGAGTTAAACTATCGTAATATCCCACCAAATCGTTCCAAATATTAATAGAATCTACTTTGTTTAAATTTGGATTGTTCCAATTACTTAAAAAGGTCATTCGATAAGCAATTTGAGCGTTCGAAAAATGTATTACAAAATAAAAAAAGAAGAATAAAATTATTTTTTTCATGGTTAAATGATGCTTTTACTAACCCAATCTTACAAATTTTTTATATCTGTAATCGCCTCTGCCATTGTACAAAAACATGATATAAACTCCTTTTGGATAATTGGCAGTTTCGGTTATCAATAAATCAACCCTTCCGCTTAAATCAGGGTATAAAGTTCGGTACATTACCAATGCACCAAATTGGTCAATAATTACTAAATTAGCAGTAGTTGTTACATTTTGAGGTTGAACAAACGAAAAGTTTAAATTATCTTGAGTGTAAGTTGGGTAAATATCAAACTCTAAACCTGAACAAGAGCCATCTCGCCATTGGCCAGGACTAATTCCATTTTGAAGTTCAGCTGCGCAAATATTTCTATAAGTTACACCATCGCAGCCACAAACAGGTTTGTAAGTTGGATCGGGACATGGGAAACCAAGATTTACTCTTGAGCTATCTTTACAACCCATAAATTGTGCGCTGCAATTTTGATAAAGCAAAACGAAAACTAGGAACGAAAAAATATGTTTTATTGGTTGAAATGGTTTCATTTATTCATGTAAAAAACAGTTAATCAATGGAAGCTAATCTGTATTTTGTTTACGAATATAAAAATTTATTCTGCAACTCGTTTTATTTGATGAATAAATCAATATTTTTACCAAAATAATATTGAAAAAATAATAAAAATGAAGAAAATATACATCATTAGGCATGGCGAAACCGACTTTAATCGCATGAATATAGTACAAGGAAATGGAGTAGATACCGATTTAAATGAAACAGGTTTGAATCAAGGTTTTTTGTTTTACAATAAATATAAAAGTACACCTTTCGATAAAATATATGTATCGGGTTTAAAGCGAACCCAACAAACCATTCAGCATTTTATTAACGATGGAATTCCTTATGAAAAACTACCAGAATTAAATGAAATAAGTTGGGGTGATTTTGAAGGAAAAGTACAAGATTTTAAAGAGCGTGAATTTTACCAACATGCAGTGAACGCTTGGGAAAGCGGAAATTACGATGTGGCTGTGGCCAATGGAGAAACACCTAATCAAATGCAAGAAAGACAAAAAAAAGCTTTGGAATTGATACTGAAAAATACACATGAAAAAACTGTTTTGGTATGTATGCACGGAAGAGCTTTGAAGAGTTTTATTTGTTTGTTATTAGATGCACCTTTAATGTACATGGATAAATACCAGCACCAAAATACTTGTTTGTATCAATTAGATTTTGATGGTGAAACATTTGAATTGATTACACAAAATGATGTCTCGCATTTGGGGGACTAGTGATACAAAAAATAGCCACAGATTACTCAGATTACTCAGAAAAAAAACGCAGATTTACTGATTTCGCTGAATAACAAACACGGATTAATTTAAAACAAAGCCACAGTTTTCACGGAAAAATTATAGAGAAAAAGTTGCCACAGATTCACAGATTATTATCTGAATCAGGATTAGAATGATTTAAGTATTTACAAGATTGTCTCGCCCTAGAATAGGTTTACAAAACAACGGAATGTATAAAATCCGTGAATCTGTGGCAACATTTAGTCAAGCTCAGCGACCGATAATCTGTGAATCTGTGGCAACGCTTTTACTAGCATAGGGAACTAGAAAATATAATCTGTGTTATCTGTGGCATCATTTAGTCAAGCTCAGCGACCGATAAAAAAATAATCTGTGTTATCTGTGTATTCTGTGGCTAAATTTCTTTAAATCGTTTATCATTGTTCCAAATAAAAATATTGTTATGATAAAAAATTACATTTTACCCGCATTATTAATTGCAATATTTGCTTGCAATGAAACTAAAAAACCAACTCAAAATACATTGAACCGATTAGCATATCCAAACACCAAAACCGATTCTCAAACCGATAATTACCACGGTACTCAAATAGCAGATTCATATCGTTGGTTAGAAAACGATACCGCAGCTGATGTAATTAAATGGGTAAATGACGAGAATGAGGTAACGCAAAACTATTTAGGACAAATTCCTTACAGAACACAAATAAAAAACCGTTTGACAGAAATTTGGAATTTCCCAAAATATTCTAGTCCATTTAAAGAAGGCGATTGGTACTACTTTTTTAAAAATGAAGGTTTGCAAAATCAAAGTATTTTATACCGCCAAAAAGGATTGACAGGTGAGCCTGAAGTGTTTTTAGATCCTAATAAATTAAGTGATGATGGCACAGCTTCATTAGCTAGTTTTAAATTCAGCAAAGACCACAAATATTGTGCAGTAGGTGTGGCACAAAGTGGAAGCGATTGGAATGAAATTTTTGTGATGGATGTATCTACCAAACAAAAACTAACCGATAAAATAGAATGGGTGAAATTTAGTGGTGCTACTTGGAAAGGAAATGGTTTTTATTACAGTCGTTACGATGC
>JBMOGB010000106.1:0-12124 GCA_049318585.1 Bacteroidia bacterium
CATGATGATGGTTTTTACTTTTCCTCTAATTTCTGACATTTTTGTATTGTTTAAATTTTTGATGTGGGTGCAAATAAAGCAGTTTTTCTTAAAAAAATAAATTTTTATATCATTCTACTAAAACAGTTGCTCTTTTTTGCGGGTTAATAATGAATTGTTTGGTTGATTATATTGCTTTTTTGAATAGGTAAGCCTTTGATTTTTATATTTTTATTGATTTTTTGTATTTTCAAATAAATGTGAATAATATTTTTGAAATTTAAAACAAGCAATAATTTTTTTTGTTAAATAACTATAATTTTATGCCATAAGCTAAGTCGCCAGCATCGCCAAGTCCAGGAACAATGTAACTGTTTTCGTTTAAATCTTTGTCAATTGCAGCTGTAATAATGGTTGCATTTGGCATAAAACGTTGAACATACACTAAACCTTGTTCGCTAGCAATTAAACTTGCAACAAATACATTTTTGGGTTTTCCATGTTTGCAAAGTGCTTGATATGCCAAATACATGCTTCTGCCAGTGGCAAGCATCGGGTCAATTAGAATTATGGTTTTATCTTTTAAACTTGGTGAAGCCATGTATTCAACAACAATTTCAAATTCGCCAGGAGAACTATGTTTTCTGTAAGCTGAAACAAATGCAGAATCCGATTGGTCATAAAAGTCTAAAAAACCTTCGTGCATAACCAAACCTGCTCTTAAAATACTACATATAATAGGTTTTTCAGCAATAATTTTTGTTTCTATTAATGCTAAAGGTGTTTCGGTATTTACTGGCAAATATGCTAGTTTCTTACTGATTTCGTAAGCTAAAATTTGTGCTATTCTATACAAATTTTTTCTAAACCTAAGTGTATCTTTTTGAATTTCTTTGTCTCTTATTTGAGTTAAATAATGTTGAATAATAGAATTGTTTTCAGAAAGATTTGTAAGCATAAATATTAATTATTTAAGAGAAGGAGTTTTATATATTCTAACAGAATCAAGGGGAGTATTTCTTATATTTTTACTCTTAACCATTACTTTTAATGGTTTCATCTGGTATTTTATACTATCCTGTTTTGTTAAAGTTCTTACCAATAAAATACTGTCTATTTCATTTTGAAATTTATTTACAACAAAATTTGTTTTACCCACTTTTACAATTTGACTTGCAGTTATTGGATCAATCAAATCTGTTTGATAAATTCTTACACCAAATTCATTGCTGTTTTTTAGCATTGGTGCTGCCGCAATTTGATTATAACGCTTAAAAAATACTAAATCTCTTGTATTGAAATTTTGACCAACAATACTTTCAATTAAATTTCCTGTTTCTACATCCCAAATTTTTATACTTCCATCGTTACAACCAGTAGCGCAATATTTACTATCAAAACTAAAAGCTACCGCTGTTACTTTCCAACAATCTACTGCTAATTTCTTTAGTTCATTTCCTGTTCTAATATCCCAAATTCTGGCACTTTTATCGTTACTTCCACTTAATAAATACTTTTGGTTTGGGCTGATTTCAATAGCATTAACCACATCGGTATGGCCAACGAATGAGCGTTGAGTTTGACTATTTGCTACATTAATTACTCTAATAGTTGGCTCTTGTCCTGCCACAATAATTGTTCTAGGATCACTGCTCATAGCCAAAGCATTAACCTGAACTGAGTTTTGTAATGTTCTTAATATTTTTTGCGTTTCAGTACTCCAAATAATAATTTTTCCCGCATCGTCACCACTAAAAATAACTTTTCCACTATTGTCAAAAGTTAAAGCATTAATATTTGCTGCATGCCCGCTTGAAGCCACCAACATTTTTATTTTCTTGAACGTGCTATCATATACATTTATAACTAAATCGTTGGATGCACTGGCTAATAAACTTCCTTGCTTGTTATATTTTAAAGCATTTATTTGTGCATTGTGCGCATTGGGAATTGTTTTTACTAATTGTAAAGTAGTATCACCACTGTAAAAATTGATAGAATTGTCCCAACCAGCAGAGGCTAACAAATTATACCTCATTGAAAATGCTAAAGCGTTCAAATCATTGGTATGGCCGGGTAAAATAAATTGTGGACTTGTTACTTGCTTTTGGGCAAAAATATTTTGAAATATTAGAATTGAAATTATGACAAATAAGATTTTTTTCATCTAGGGGTTATAAATTTTGTAATTTTTGCAAACTAATATTATTTGCTTTAAAATATAAATATTGGGCAAAAATATTTATTTCAATATCGTTTTTATAAACTTAGAATATGATTTACAATAGTTGGATAAAGGACAAATATTACATTTTGGCGAACGAGCAGTGCAAGTATATCTTCCATGTAATATGAGCCAATGATGCGCAATGGCTACAAATTCTTCGGGAATATATTCCAATAATTGCATTTCGGTTTGAAGTGGTGTTTTTGAATTGGTTAAACCCAAACGGTTACTAACTCTAAATACATGCGTATCAACCGCCATGCTAGGTTGGTTATAAACTACCGATGTAATTACATTGGCAGTTTTTCGCCCAACTCCAGGTAATTTCATCAAATCTTCTGTAGTTTCAGGAATTGTATTTTTAAAATCATTTACCAACATTTGAGCCATTCCAATTAAATGTTTGCTTTTGTTACTTGGGTAACTTACCGATTTTATATAATAGAAAACTTCATCAAATTCGGCATCTGCTAGTTTTTGTGGATTTGGAAAAGCCTTAAATAATTCGGGTGTTACCAAGTTTATTCTTTTATCGGTACATTGAGCCGAAAGGATTACTGCTATTAATAATTGAAACGGATTTTCATAATGTAATTCTGTTTCGGCAATGGGTTGATTGGTTTTAAAATAATCAATTATATGCTCAAATCTTTCCTTTTTTCTCATAAAATGTGTTGTTAATTATTACAATGTTTAAATCAAAATGTTTGAACAATAATTCTATTGTTTATAATTGCTCCAAAATAAACTAAAAACATGAAACTATTTATCACCATTGCCATCATTTTTTCTTTGAACTTTTCTGTTAACGCTCAAGAAAATACTGATAGCCTTCAAAATGCATTTAATCCAGAATATAAAAAGGCATTTTTCATGAAAAATAAAACCATTATTTTCAATACTTCCGATTCCATAAATCCTGAATTTGAAGTAGTAAATGGCAATGAATTGGTTTTTAAATATGAATTCAGAAGCAAAGATTATATAACAATTTCGGATGATGAATATGTAGAAAGATTCTACTTTAAAATATTGCCAAAAGGCAATCATTTTGTTTATAATCTTAAAAATTTAAAGAAATCACATTTGCTGTATTCTCAAAGTTGTTTTTGTATGGATGCTGGAAATTATGTAATTCAAAAAGGAAGTATAATAGGAACTAAAATAAATAAAACCACTTGGAGTGTAAAAATTAAATTTAGCTACATAGCCCGAAATACTAAGAATTTGGTAGATAAAAGTTACCATTTAAAATACAAGATTGCTGGAAAAGATGATAACTAATTTTGAAATAAAACCTGCAACTATTAACGATGCGCAAACCATCGTTGATTTAATCAAAGCCATTGCCGAATACGAAAAATTATCAGACCAAGTAAAAGCAACACCCGAAACTATTATTGAACATTTATTTTCTCAAAAATCGTATGCCGAATGTTTGATAGGATTTGAAAACAATGTACCTGTTGGCTTTGCATTATTCTTTCATAATTTCAGCACTTTTGTTAGTAAACCTGGAATTTATTTGGAAGATTTATTTGTATTGGAAAGTCACCGAGGCAAAGGATATGGCAAAAAATTATTGCTACAATTAATTGCTTTAGCAAAACAAAGAAACTGCGGACGAGTAGAATGGAGCGTTCTAAATTGGAACAAACCAGCCATTGATTTTTACGAAAGTTTGGGTGCTACCGCAATGAACGAATGGACAACATATAGGTTAAACGAAGATACTATTAACAAGTTAGTGAACTAAATGATTATAAATATATATACCGATGGCGCAGCAAGGGGAAACCCTGGAAATGGTGGCTATGGCATAGTTTTAACAAGTGGACAATTTAAAAAAGAACTTTCGGCTGGTTACCGTTATACTACTAATAACCGTATGGAATTACTGGCTGTTATTGTGGCTTTACAACAACTAAAAAAGCCGAACATGCAAGTAAATATTTATACCGATAGTAAATATGTGTGTGATGCCATTGAAAAGAAATGGGTTTTTGGTTGGAAAGCAAAAGGATTTGTTGGCAAAAAAAATGCGGATTTATGGAACGAGTTTTTAAAAATTTACGCGCAACACCAAGTAAAAATGCATTGGGTTAAAGGACATGCTGGCCACCCAGGAAACGAACGCTGCGATGTGTTAGCCACTGAAGCTGCTGATAATAAATCCAATTTATTAATTGACCATATTTATGAACAAGAGCAAAAAGCCGAAAATGGTTTGTTGTAAGTTTTTAGTTTTATTTAAATATTTAACTTTGTCAAAGTCTTAAACTTTGACAAAGTGTTTCCCGCACATTGTCTGAATCAGGATTTGCAGGATTGAAAGATTTTCAAGATTGTGGCGCTTTCTGCCGTTGTTTGTGTTTAAGCGAAGCGACACCATCAATATACTTTTACATAAAGCAACTCCAACCTTTTAAAAAGGATTACAAATCCTTTATTAAATAATTCGGGATTGCAAATCCCGAACGGCTGGTCAGAGAGCGGAGCAAAACGGTCACTGAGCGGAGTCGAAGTGGCGTTTCTGCTTCGCTCAACGACAGCGTTTCTGCTCCGCTCAACGACAGCGTTTCGGCTCTGCTCAACGACCATTCATCCAATAAACTTATCACCTATCAACCTAATATTTATAATTTAAAATTTATTGAATATATTGCACACATGCTTAAAAACAGTTTAGTTATATTTATTTTATTATTTGCTTTATTGGTAAATGCTCAGGAAAAGCCAATTACAGCTACTTTAAACAAAAAGGCTGATAAATTTTTTAATCAAGCACTTGAAAATTTTAGTTTACAAAATTACAGTGAAGCCATTTTGCTTTGCAATAAAGCCATTCAATTAGATGATAAATACATTGATGCGCACATGCTTTTGGCTGATTTATATGAAAAAAATGAACAGGAAGACAAAGCACAATTTTTATACAATAAACTAATTACAATTAACCCAGTTTTTCCTTTAAGTTACTTAGGTTTGGCAAGTTTTATGTATGAAAACGCAAATTATGATAGCGCCCAAATAAACATCAAAAAATTTGTGGCTTTACCTGATTGGTTTGCCAGAAAAACGGCAGGATTGAAACTTGAAAAAAACATTGATTTTGCTGTGGAAGCCATCAAACATCCAGTGCCTTACAAACCATTTAATTTAGGACCAAATGTTAACTCCATTTACGATGATTATTTTCCAGTGCAAACCGCAGATTTACAAACATTATTATTCACCCGAAATATTGGTGATAGAAGAACTGGAAACGAAGATTTTTATTTAAGTAAAAAAGAAGGAAAAGGGTTTTCGAAAGCTAAATCGATTGGAGCGCCAATAAATAGTGATAAAAACGAAGGAACTGCCTCAATTAGTGCCGATGGGCAATATATTTTTTATACTTATTGTGGTGAAGTAGAAAACAGTTGCGATATATTATTAAGTGTGCTGGATGGATTAGAATGGAGTGTTCCAAAAAACTTAGGATCGCCAGTAAATACTCGCAGATGGGAAACTCAACCAAGTGTGTCATTTAATGGAAAAACAGTTTATTTTGCTAGCGACAGACCAGGTGGATTTGGTGGAAGTGATATTTGGATGACGAATTATAATAATGGAAAATGGGCACCACCTATAAATTGTGGACCTGAAATAAATACCGAACGTGAAGAACAATATCCATTTATTGCATTAGATGATAAAACCTTATTTTTTGTTAGTAGTGGACATCCAGGAATGGGTGGTTTAGATATTTATAGTAGTAAAAGAACTAACAATGGACGCTGGCAAACGCCAGTAAATATTGGTTACCCCATTAACACCAACAAAGACGAGCAAAGTTTTAGCATTACCAGCGATGGTATCAAGGCATTTATTTCATCCGCCAAAGATGGTGGATTTGGTGGTTTAGATATTTACCAATTTGAACTTTATAAAGAGGCAAGACCTGAGCAAACTGGTTATGTAAAAGGAGTGGTTTATGATGCCATCAAAAAAAACAAACTTTCTGCAAAATTAGAATTGATAGATTTAGCTACAAAAAAAACAGTGATAGAAACTCGTTCCAATAAAACTTCTGGTGCGTTTTTATTAAGCTTACAAGGCAATAAAAACTATGCGTTAAATGTTAGTTTGGCTGGTTATTTGTTTTACTCAGAAAACTTTAGTTTAAAAGAGCAAAACAATGTAGAGCCTTTGTTTTTAGATGTGCCGTTAACGCCTATTGTGGCAGGTGCTAAAGTAGTACTAAAAAATATTTTCTTTGAAACTGCTAAGTTCGATTTGAAACCTGAATCGGTAACAGAATTAGATAAATTGGTGCAGTTTTTACAAGTAAATCCAAAGGTAAGAATTGAAGTAAGTGGACATACGGATAACCAAGGTAAAAAGCAAGAAAACTTAAAACTTTCCAATAATCGTGCGAAAGCAGTATATGATTATTTGGTAACTAATAAAATTGATGCGGCTAGAATTACCTATAAAGGTTATGCCGAAATGCAACCGTTGGTTGACAATTTAACAGAAGCAAACAGAGCTAAAAACAGAAGAACAGAATTCAAAATTATTTTATAAAAACAATAAATGTTTACAAGCAAAACAACGGTAAGAGTTCGTTATTCTGAAACCGATAAAATGGGTGTGGTATATCATGGAAACTACGCGCAGTACTTAGAAATAGGGCGCACAGACGCTTTGCGACAAATTGGTTTAACCTATAAAAGTTTTGAAGATAATGGTATCATGATGCCAGTATTGAGCTTGAATTGTAAGTTTCTAAAATCGGCTTTTTACGATGATGAATTAACAATAGTTACCATGCTAAAAGTAATGCCAAAAGTGAGGATTCATTTTCATTTTGAAATTTATAATCAGCAAAATGAATTGCTAACCAAGGCTGAAGTAGAGTTAGTAAATGTGGATATGAAAACAAATAAACTAACAATGGCTCCAGCAGTATTAGTTGAAGCTTTGAAACCATTTTTTGAATAGAAATTTAAAATATCTTACCAATGAATAAACTTAAATATCTCCTATCATTTATTCTATTTTCAACGTTTGTTATCAACTCCTTTGCCCAAAATGGATTCATTGTTGAATATTTTAACGGCACCTATTTTAACAAAAAAGTAGCTACTAAATATTGCCCTGACATCAACTTTTATTGGGACTTTAACTCCGATATTGATGGGTTGAATTCCGTATCATTTTCAGCTAAGTTTTATGGGAAAATTATTGCACCCGAAACTGGTAAATATAAAATAGGATTTGTGGTAGATGATGGCGTAAGGCTTTGGATAAATGACAAATTGATTATTGATGCTTGGGCATTAAACAATAAAATATTTTATTCAAAAAACTATGTGATGGAAGAAGGAAAAACTTACGATATTAGAATTGAATATTTTAATGGAATGTTGGAAGGAAAGCTCGAATTAAAATGGCAATTACCAAATACTAAAACGTTTGAAATTATAAACTCTGAATATCTTGCAGATATTAGTTCAAAAAAACGCAATGATATTAAACCAATAGTAGATACAATTGTAAAGATTACTCCTAAAAAACCAGTTAAAACTCCACCTAAACCCAAACCAATTCCTGAAAAACCAATTCAAGACACCATCAAAAATTATATTCCTAAGAACATTTTATTTAAACAAAGCACCAGTATTATGATTGGTAAATCGGAAGAAGAATTGGCTATATTAGCTAGTTTTTTAAAACGATTTCCTACTTTAAAGGTAAGCATTGAAGGCCATACAGATGTGATGGGGAATGTTGTATTAAATCAGAAACTTTCTGAGCAAAGAGCGCAAGCAGTTTTAAAACATTTATGCTCTTTAGGTATAGAAAGCAACCGATTGAATGCAATTGGATATGGTGGCACAAAACCCAATTATAAAACCAATGGAGAAAACCGTAGGGTAGAATTTATTATTAACTAATAGGTATATTTTTATAATTACAACTGATGTTTTGAGCAATAGGCTGAATAAATAATAAAATTATCGCCATAGTTTTATTAGTAAAAAACTATTTTTATACCAATAATAAGCCAGCTAAATTTTTCAAAACCTAATTTGTCATGTTTACAATTTTAAATTTATGAATTTATAAAATATAACAATGCTAAATCATAACTTTTTAAACCAAATCCACTAATTGAGCCAACACAATTTTTAGCTAATAAAGAAACATGACGGAATTCCTCACGGGCAAAAATATTGGAAATATGAACTTCAATAGTTTTGGTTTCAATTCCTGCAATTGCATCGGCAATAGCAATTGAAGTATGTGTATAAGCACCAGCATTTATTATAATTCCGTCATATTTATATAGTTTTTCTAATCCAACCTCATGTAATTTATTAATTATTTCGCCTTCTACATTACTTTGATAATATTCAAGGGTAACATTTTGATTGTAAGTTATTTTAAGTAAATTGTAGAATGATTCAAAACTTTCATTTCCGTAAATATTGGTCTGTCTTGTGCCCAATAAATTTAAATTTGGACCATTGATGATGATAACTCTCAAAGTTTTAGTTTATTTTTAGAAAAAAAATGTTATTTTTGCCACAACAATATTAATACAAATACATATATGAAAAAAATATTTACAATAATTATATCAGTTTTAGTGCTTTCAAACTTTGTAATAGCTCAAAACTTTACAATAATGCCAAAATCAAGTAAAATTCAGGGTGCTAGTACAAAGAACACAATTGAGGCAAATGTTAATTTTACTAACCTTTCAACTGATGCAAATGACACCATTTTTAATTATGAAGTTATAGATGTTTCAATGCCTACGGCTTGGACATTATCTAATTGCGATCCATTTAAGTGTTTAGAAGGAAGTGGAGTAATTGGTTTTAAAAGTAATTTTATAATGAAAAACACAATTGGAAATAACAGTGGTTTTTTCAAAATAGATTTTTCACCTAATGGAACTCCAGGGAATGGCTTTACAAAAATAGTTGTAAAAAGTGCTAAAAGTTCTTACAGTGATACAATTATTGTTGAAGCTAAAGTTTGGGGAGTTTCGGTAAAAGAAGTTAAACAAAATAAAGATTTTAGCTTTTATCCTAATCCAGCTAAAGATGAGTTAGTGGTAAAATACTTTTCAAAAGAATCGTTTCAAGTTGAAATATACAATATATTAGGAAGTAAAGTAAAATCATTCAATTTAAATGGTGGACAAGCAAATGTTAATATTGAAGAATTGTCAAATGGAATTTATTTTATGCGATTTAAGGACGATGAAAAAGTAATTTCTAAAACATTTACCAAAAACTAAAAAAAATATTTTTATATAATTATTTAAAACTAAGCTTTTTAAAGCTTAGTTTTTTTTTTGCTTTAAACTTAAAAACAGTTTATATTTACAATAAGCACAAAAGCATTAAATTTTCAACTATACTTGCAGTCTAATTTTATTAAAACAGAAAAAAATAATTTTTTAAAACATGACATATTTAGCATACAGAAATTTAATTGACAATTTAATTGTACAAAATAAGACAACCGGAAATAACCAATCGGAAGACTTAATTGATTATGCTAAATTAAATATTCAACGAATGAAACGATTGGATAAAACAACAATTTTAAATGATAATTGGAAACCATTTTTTGAGAATTTAAGCAACAATTTAAAGTGGGTAGTAATAACTGAAGGTTGGTGTGGCGATGCAGCACAAATTGTTCCTGTTTTAAATAAAATTGCTGAAGCTTCAAATGGAAAAATAGAATTGGAACTTTTACTTAGAGATGAAAATTTAGAATTGATGGATAAGTATTTAACAAACGGTGGCAGGGCTATTCCAAAACTAATTTGTTATGACGAGAACAACAATGAATTATGGAATTGGGGACCAAGACCAAAGGAAGCACAAGAATTAATTAATCAATTGAAAGAAAAAGAAGTTGATTTGAATGAGCTTAAAACTGAATTGCATCTTTGGTACACACATAATAAAACTTTGAATATTCAATTAGAAATATTTCAAAGTTTTACTCAAACCAACTAAAACATTACAAAAAAATAATTATTCTTATAAGTAAATGGCTGTATTATTGCAGCCATTTTTATTTACAAATTTTCCATGAAATTATTATTATCCTATTTAGGCAAGTATAAAAAACTAGTTTTTATTTCCATTTTATTTGCAATCATTAATCAAGGCTTTTCGCTTTTAGACCCAATTATTTTTGGTAAATTAATTGGAAATTACGCTGCCAATCCTTTAAACTACACTTTCGATGAATTTATAAAAGGTGCTGGATTGTTAATTCTAGGCTCTATTAGTGTAGCCATGGTAAGTAGGATTGCCAAAGCTTTTCAAGATTATTTTGTGAGTTTAGTAATTCAAAGTTTGGGTGCCGATATGTACACCGATGGATTGAAACATACTTTACAAATTTCGTTCAGTGAATTTGAAGATCAACGAAGTGGTGAAACGCTGAACATACTTCAAAAAGTGAGGACTGATACGGAAAAATTCATTTCTATTTTTATAAATGTACTGTTTTTTTCGGTGGTGGGAATAGTTTTTGTAATAATATATGCCATTCAAGTCAACTCATTTCTGATTGTAATTTACTTAGTATCGAGTTTAATATTGGCAACTATTACCAATTATTTATCTAAAAAAATAAAAAAGGTACAAACAACCATTGTAGCTGAAACCAAGCAATTAGCAGGAACAACCACTGAAAGTTTAAGAAATATAGAATTAGTAAAAAGTTTAGGATTAACCAATCAAGAAACAGATCGATTGCATGTTTCTACCAAGAAAATTTTGCAATTAGAGTTGAAAAAAGTACGCAGTATTCGTAGTATTTCATTTGTACAAGGAACGTTTGTAAATACATTGCGCCAAGTGATCATGTTCTTTTTATTGTATTTGGTTTTTAAAGGCGAATTGGTTGTTGCTCAAATTATCACATTACAATTCTTCTCGTTCTTTATATTTAACCCTTTACAAGAAATGGGAAATGTGATTTTGAGTTACCGTGAAGCGGAAGCATCATTGAATAATTTTCAAAAAGTGTTGGCTACTCCAATTGAAGTAAAACCAATTAGTCCAAAACCATTAAACGCAATAGATACTTTACGATTTGAAAATGTAGTTTTTCAACATAAAACTGCTGCATTTAAAGCATTAAATAATATTTCTTTTTCGGTAAATAAAGGCGAAACCATTGCATTTGTTGGGCCAAGTGGAAGTGGTAAAAGCACTTTGGTAAAATTATTGGTTGGTTTATATACTCCATTGGATGGAAATGTGGTTTATAACAACATCAATTACAACGAAATTGACATAGATGAATTAAGAGGTCAATTAGGATTTGTAACGCAGGATACTCAATTATTTAGTGGAACTATCAAAGAAAATTTATTGTTTGTGAAACCCAATGCTACCAATGAACAAATAGAAGAAGCCTTAGATATGGCAAGTTGTAATAATTTATTGGCTCGCAGTGAAAAAGGATTGGAAACAGTAATAGGTGAAGGAGGAATGAAATTAAGTGGTGGCGAAAAACAACGATTATCAATTGCTCGTGCGTTATTGCGTAAGCCTAATTTGTTGGTTTTTGATGAAGCAACTTCAGCTTTAGATTCGATTACTGAGGAAGAAATTACCAATACCATTCAAGAAATTGGTAGTAAAAAAGAACAAATTACGGTGTTAATTGCGCATCGTTTGTCAACTATTATGCATGCCGATAAGATTTTTGTTTTGGAAAAAGGTGAAATTATTGAAACCGGAAAACATGAAGAATTGGTACAAGAAAAAGGATTATATTATGCCATGTGGCGCCAACAAATTGGAGAGCGTAAACAGGTTGCAGGTTGATTAGTTGATTAGTTGATTAGTTGATTAGTTGATTAGTTGATTAGTTGATTAGTTGATT